>DCIY01000006.1 GCA_002317295.1 Bacteroidales bacterium UBA1714 | reverse complement strand
AAAATTTGCATATTTAAGAAAAAAGCAGTACCTTTGCACCGAAATTCATGGTTCAAGTTTTGAACCGTAGATTCCAAAATGGGTACTCTATTTTACAATATACTAAGTGTACCCAGCCCTCTGGGGACACTGGGGCAACTCATTAAAGGCGTTTTGCAGAACCAACTGTTTTTGAGATAATTAAGCGGGGAATTTGGTACTCAAAACACCGACGAAATACCGACACAAATAGTAATAAATAGAAAAATTTGTTATTGTATTAACCTGACTATCAACCACTTAAATGCAGTCTTCTGCGGTGTATTATTTCGGCGGTTCGAATCCGTCAACGCCCACAAGGAGACTCAGTTTGAGTCTCCTTTTTGTTTTTATGGGATAGGTGACCCAGGGTTCCGCCGCTGCGCTCTGTTGATCTGCACCTAGTGGTGCTGTGCGAATCCGTCAATCGTCCCCTATTTACATTGGATAAATGAGCAACGTGGCCATGATAGCTGTAGCTATATGAGCCACCTTCATGGGAAGACCCAGACGAGCATAATCGGTAAATCGATAGCCACCATCCTGGTATACCAACATATTGGGAGGAGTCGCAATGGGTGTCACAAAACTGCTGCTGGCACTCATCATAAGCGCAATCATTAGTGGCAGCGGATTGACCCCCAAAGTCGTGGAAGCCTGCCAGGCTACCGGAAAGAGCATGGCCCCACAAGCCGTATCCGAGATAAACTCCGTGAGTAAACCGGCTACCAAACAGATAGCTACCACTACCCACATCGGATTACCATCGCAACAACGTACCAGCAGATTGACAATCGCCGTTCCTATGCCTGTCACCTCCACGGCTGCACCCAGACCCACGGAGCCGGCAAAGATAATGATTACTTTCCAATCCACCTCCTGCAAGGCTTGAGCCGGAGTACAACAACGGAAAAAGACCATCAGGATACCGGCTACCAAAGCACAACTGGCCAACGGAAAAGCCTTGAGATTGAACGCAGATACAGTAAGCATGGCTACCAATATACCCAGCGACAGGTAAGTACGCCATTGGGGTTGGTGAAGAGCTCCGATCTCCTGTCCATTCTCGTCACATAACCGATTGCTGACAGTTACCTGCGGACATTCGCGTTCCGGTAAAAAACGACGCAACGCCAAAACCAAAAGGATATCCACCACAATGCAGCAAACTGCCACCGGCAGCGGTGCAAACAGGTTGAGTGCGATACCTGTTTTGGCCGTATAAAGTGATGCTATGATCAGATTGGGAGGGGTTCCTATCAGGGTCAAAAGGCCACCGATGGTTGCCGCATACGCAAGCGGAATGAGCAGTTTGGAAGGGGATATCTTGAGTTGAACCGCCCAGCGCTGAACCACCGCACGAAACAGGGCCGTGGTCGTGGTATTACTCATGACCGAAGACAAGAGTGTCACCGGAATCATTAACCGCAGGAGGGCACGTACATAAGTGCGAGGTTGTCCCATCAGGTGACGTACCATCCAATCCAAGGCTCCGGAGTACTTAAGTCCTGCAATAACCACAAACAGAACACCCACCAGTAATACACTGGAGGAATCAAAACCGGCAAACGCCTGTTCAAATCCCATGACGGGTGAGATACTGAGTACCGCCATAATGAGATAAAACACCCAAGCGGGTGCCACATCGGTCAAGGCCAAAACTGCAAAAGCAATGAGGGCTACGACAATGACCAACCAGGCGGACCAAGAAAGACCTAACAACATGATGAATTACTTGTTAATCGTAATTTGCTTAAAGCGTTTCTGACGTTGTTGCCAGCGTTCACGGGCGTACTGTTGCATATCGGCAAACTCATCGTTCTCGTCAATGATTTCCAAGCCGAAAATGGTCTCTATCACATCTTCCAATGTCAATATACCCTGGAAGCAACCATATTCGTCAATCACGATACCGATTTGCGACTTGCGTTTAAGCATTTGATCAAAGATATCACCAATGGACATCTCTTCATTAAACTGCGGCAGGGCGCGTTTAATATCTTTGAGCGTACGATCAAAATGGTCATCGGCCAGGTTTTCGAGCGCATCGTCTCGCATGATATATCCGGTAATGTATTCGGGCGAATCAGCATAAACGGGGATTCGGGAAAAATGGTCATAACTCTCGTCCTCATAATAGTCCTTCAGTGTCATGTTCTCCGACGCAATGGCAGCAACCACACGCGGAGTCATCACATCATAAGCCTTGACCTCATCCAGTCGCATCACATTACGAATAATCTTATTCTCATCCTCCTCTATCACTCCTTCTTCCTCTCCTACATTGGCCAAAGCCACCACTTCCTCACGGCTGACTGCCGCCTCATCGGGTTGGGGAAAAAGACGCGTAATACCCCGAATAAGCATCACTATCGGATACATGATCACAATGAGAATGCGAATGGTCGCCGAAGCGAAACCGGTTAAATGTTTCCAATACGTGGTTCCTATGGTTTTAGGAATAATCTCACTCACTACCAAGATAAGCAGGGTAACGATGATAGATACCAAACCAAACCAGCGACTGCCAAACACCAAAGTAGCCTGTTGGCCCACTCCGGCAGCGCCAATCGTATTGGCAATGGTATTGAGGGACAGAATGGCCGCCAAAGGTTTTTCTGGTGCATTTTTATAGGCCAACATGCGATTGGCTGCCTTGGAACCTTCCTCCTGGCGCATGGTCAGATAACTCAGCGTTGTCGACATCAAAGTTGCCTCCAAAATGGAGCATACAAAGGACACGCTTAGTGCCAGAAACAAATACAATAGTAGGTAAGTAATCATACGGTTTGTTCTATGTTCCAGGTAAACGCACGCACGCCCACTTCTTCGTTTCGCAGATCAAGTTTGCGAACAGCCTCCAAGAGTGGTTCTACTTTTTCATCTGGGACAATAGTGATGATGGCGGAATTCATTTCCGGCCATGCATGGGTACCACGACGGGGTTCTCCCGTACGGGTACCTTGTCCTTCTACTTCAGGGAACATGGACCATCCACGGATACCCAATACATCCAACATATATTCCACACGCTCGGTGTTGGCTTGGTTGAAGACTATAAGAACACTTTTCATAATGCAGAATTCAAAATGCAAAATGCAGAATTATTTTTTCACTTTAATATCCATGAAGATAAACTTCTCACGGAGTTTTTTCAGTTTGGACGCTTCATCTTCACGGGTAAACGTACCATAGAGCACCGGCACGATATACAGCGTCAGGAAGGTGGAAACCATCAAACCGCCAATCACCACAATTCCCAATGGTTGCCACATCTCCGCACCTTCACCGGACGATACGGCCATAGGCACCATACCCAATACGGTGGTAAAGGCGGTCATAAGCACCGGACGTATACGACTACGGCCGGACATAGAGATGGCATCATACAGCGGGTAACCACGCTCTCGCATCAGGTTGATATAGTCCACCAGCACAATACCGTTTTTCACCACAATACCGACCAAGAGCACCAAACCGAGAGCGCCAATCATATCCAACGAACGGTGGGTGATCCATAGGGCAAAGATGACACCGGACAGGGCAAACGGAATGGAGAACATGATGTAGAACGGTTTGGAGAACGATTCAAACTCCGCTGCCATCACGATGTATACCAATAGGATAATCAGCAGGGCCAACAAACCCATTTTGGAGAACGTTTCCGCCTGATCCTCATACGTACCACCGATGCGGTAAGTATATCCAGAAGGGAATTCCAATTGCGGAATAGCCTGCGTTTCTATTTGTTTGGCCAATTCGCCCAAAGATGTCTCGTACGGAGTAACCGACACTTTGACATAACGCTGACGGGCTTTACGCTCAATGGTAGGCGGAGCCCAATACTCACCTATCGTAGCCACTTCACTAAGTTTGACACGGCCTCCGGTAGCGGTAGGAATAGTCAGGTCCATAATGTCCGACAATGAATTACGATCGTTTTCCTGCAAGCGTACCAGAATATCGTATTCCGAACCATCCTCCTTGAGGTAACCGGCGGTGTAACCGTTGATTCGGTAACGCAGGTAGGTGGAAATGGTGGACGAAGACAGTCCCATGCGAGCAGCACGTTCCTTATTGACGATGATATTGATTTCCGGACGATCATCCTCACGGGATATGGTCACATCACGGGCTCCCGGCAGATCCATACACAGTTGTCGACATTTCTGCGCCAATTGAGACGTGGTGGAGAAATCGTATCCATAGATTTCCACATCCACGGTATTGCTTCCGCTGCCACCACCCATACTGCTGGCCACTTGCGCCTGATACTCGGTAATTTCCGGATAACGGGCCATTTCCTGACGCAGCACTTCGGCGATTTCCCAAATCGTACGCTCACGTTCCCATTTCTTATTCAGACGCACAATCATGGATATCTTATTGTTCATTGTGGACGAGAACATGGCAGATAGCGTGGCATCATCGTTGGAACCAGCCGAAGTAGAGATCAATTGTATCTCAGGTACCAGTTCCTCAAAACGGGTCTCCAGTTTGCGAGCCGTTTTGAGTGTCTCCTCAATGCGAGTACCCCGTTGCAGTTTGACGGTCACACTCAGACGGGCATTATCCTGTTGCTGCATAAAGTCGGTTCCTATCTTGCCCATGGCAAACGGCACTAGCGAAGCGGCAAAGAAAGCAAACAGGATGGCAAAAGTAATCAGTTTGTGATGCAAGCACCAGGTCAGCGAACGGGCATACCAATCATCCACCTTATCCAGCAACCGAACCACGGTTTTGTCATACCAGGTCTTGGCATTGGCATCATCGTCAATCAGGTCGCCGTTTTCATCCACATGCACTTTACGCGGTTTGAGCAGTTTGGAGCACAGCATTGGTGTGAGAGAGATGGCCACAAGGGTGGAGGTACAGCACACGATGGTAACAATCCATCCCAGTTCGTGGAACATGATTCCCGCCATACCATTGAGCATCGTCAATGGCACAAACACGACCACCAGTACCAGGGTGGTAGCAATTACACTGACCCACACCTCGTTGGTAGCATAGATGGCCGCTTCTCGCGGATTTTCACCTCGTTCGACATGTCGGGTAATATTCTCCAACACCACAATAGCATCGTCCACCACCATACCGATGGCAATGGTGAGCGAGCATAGGGAGATGATATTAATAGACGAATCGACCACCTTGAGGTAGGCAAAGGCCACAATCAATGCAATAGGAATCGTTACACCGATAATAAAAGTGGCACGCCACTTGCCTAAGAAGAACAACACCACGAGCACCACAAACAGCAAGGCATAGAGCACGGACTCTTCCAAAGAGTTGATGGAGTTTTGAATGTTCTCAGACGAATCGTAAATCTTTTCGATCTTAATATCTGCCGGCAGTTGTTTCTGAATACGAGCCAACTCCTTGCGCACATCGCGGCAAATGCTGACCGTATTGGCACCGGTTTGTTTGGCTATAATCAGACGCACCGATTCGCGGCCATTGGTTTTCTCATCCAGACTGAGGTCCTTGATGGTATCCCGTACGGTGGCAATATCACGAATAAACACCTGTTGTCCGGTCGGAAGCATGGTCACCATCAGGTTTTCTATTTCCGAAGACTCAATATACTCACTGCGCACCTGCATCTGATATTGCTCTTTGTCCATCTTCACCGTTCCCGAACTCAGGTTCAGGTTATTGGCACTAACCACCTGACCCACCTGTTCAAGCGTCAGGCCATAGGCATCCAATTTTTGTTGGTCAATATCCACATACACGTGACGATCGGGAGCACCGGAGGTGGAGATATTACCGATTCCATCGATATGGTTGAGTTGGGGAATAATCTCGTCATTCAATATCTTATCCAATCCCGCATAGGTCTCGTTGGCCGTAATGGCATACTGACAGATAGGCATGGAGGAAGTGGAGAGTTTGAAGATAACGGGTGTGCCACAGTTATCGGGCAGGTTGGATTTGGTCATATCGACATACGATCGTATATCGTTGACGGCCTCATCGATATTACACCCCCACTCCAACTCCAACATCACCATGGACATATTATCCTTACTGGTGGAATACAGGTGCTTGAGGTGGTCTGTGGAGTTTAAGGCATTCTCCAGCACCTTACTGACGTTGGTTTCCATTTCGGAAGCCGAGGCACCCGGATAGGTGGTCATCACCGTGATATACGGAGGATCCATTTCCGGGAATTGATCAATAGGCAACTGCGTATAGCAGAAGACACCAATCACGATAATGGCTACAAAGATAAGCAGCGTGGTTATCGGTTTTTGTATGGCGGTTTTATAGATACTCATATTATAGTTTAGAGTTTAGAGAACGGACTGCGTCCTATAGGTTAGAGAACGGACTGCGTCCTACAGGTTAGAGATCATTGGCCACTTGGAGTTTGACACCATCTACAAGACGGTGTTGGCCTTGGATAACATATTCGGCACCTTCGACAATTTCCGGGGCCATAATTTCTATTTCTTCATCAAAACGCTGTCCCAGGGTCACCGCTACGCGCTGCGCACGTCCATTATTATTAAGGAAGCAGTAACGGTCATTGGCTCCCACCAATTTCTCCACCGACTGATAAGGCACCACAATCGTGCTCTCTTTACCCAGGCCCAATGTGGTGGTCACATACATACCCGGACGCAGGAGGTTATGGCTGTTGGGAATGACAATCTTGCATTGGAACGTATGAGTGGATGCATCCACGGTAGGATAAACGACCTCAATGGTGGCAGGGAACTCCCGATCCGGATAGATCTCGGAATGCACCGCCAATTTCATTCCCGCCGTTACACGCGGTATATATGTTTCCGGAATGGCAATAAGGGCTTTGAGGCGATTGACCTGAGTAATCACCACAATCGGCTGGCCGGCATACAACTCACCATCCTCATAGTTTTTGGCAGAGATGACCCCATCAAAAGGAGCCTTCACGAAGGTGTTCTTTTTGAGGAACGACAGCGACTCTTTGGTTTGGTCATACGATGCCTTGGTCTGATCATATGTTTGCTTAGACACACTGCCTGCCTGCAGTAATGCATTCATGCGGGCCATTTCCACTTCGAGATTGGCCATCTGAATGGATGTGGTATTATATTGGTTCGCATCCATACGAACCAGGTCATCACCTGCACGCATGCGGTCACCTACTTCCACATAGATGTGATCGATCTTACCATTGATAGACGGAGCCACATTGACCGTCTGATACCCCTGCAGGTTGGTGGATACATGAATCACACGCTCAATAGAACGCCGTTCCAATTTCATCGTTTTGACTACCTCCACCCTTTCCTGCTCGGTTTGAGTAGTGCCCGTTTTGCCTGTGCAGCCTATGAGAGCACAAGCTGCCAGTAAATACACAATCTTCTTCATATTTATTTATTATTCAAAAATTTCTCTAACGCTACACGGGCTTGCACCAATGTCAGCACCGCGTTGACATAACCCTGTTGGGCCGAAATAAGGTCATTGCTGGCAGTTACCAGTTCCAAAGACGAAGCTGCACCCCATTGATATTTGGTGGTCATATTATTCATCACCCGATTGGTTACATCCCGATTATCACGCTGATTGATATATGTTTCATACGCATTAACCAATTGGTAACGAAGGTTTTGATACTGAATATCCAAATTATCCTTGGTTTCCGAAAACGTATTTTCGGCTTCCTGAAGGGCAATCTTCTTTTCCGTAACGGCCGCAGCACGATTTCCGCTGGACCAAATCGGAATATTCACATTCACCTGCAACATATGCGGCGGTTGCATATTGAAGGTCATTTCGTTGGAAAGATAGACCTTGTTGGTATACACATACGCTGCCGTCACTGAAGGCACATAAGCCAATCCAGCCATGGTCACATTATGTTTGGCCATGTCCACATTCTTCTCCAGCAACTGGTAATTGAAATTATTGTGAATATTATATGGTTCCAGCAATATGCCCAACGCATTTTCAGCCGACAGCATTTGAGCAATCGTGTTGGTAAGATGCAATTGGGTATGACTGTCCACATCCAGTAACACACGCAACGCGTCATACGCCAAACGCAAGCTGCGGCGAGTGGAACCTATTGAGTTTTTGAGCGAGTTCACCCGCACAATGATTTTGTCATAATCAGTTTGCTCAGCAGCCCCCACTTCCACCGCTTTGAGTGTTTGGGCGGCCAGCACGTTCATATTGTTCATGCTCGAATCCAACAGAGCCACCACATCTTCAAGCACCAGAACGGATAAATAACTTTCCAAGACATTGCCGCGCAAATCGCTTTCGGTTTGTTCACGGGTAATATCCTGCATCTCGATGGCGAGGTTATTGAGCAACGCAGCCACAATCATCTGTCCGCTGAGGGTCATGCTGGCCGTGACCGAATGATTGACATAAGCCGGCATGGATATCTCACGACCTTGAAAATCGGCCTTGTACCCAAACATATCGTTGTATGCAACTGCGCCACTGGCCTGGGGCAACATGGAGGCAATGGTTTGCCAGCGTTGTGCATGCGCTTTGCGTACCTCCAAAGAGGCATTCTGTAAACTACGGTTTTGTGTTACCGCATATTCCTGGGCTTCGGCAACGGAGAGATACAGGTCTCCGGTATACTCATCTGCCATCACCTGTTCCAATTTACGCCACAGCGTATCCGTGTTCACTTCCTGCGGGAAAGAACTCTCGTTCTGCGCCAGCACACCCACCCCCGGGTAGGCAAAGAGTAATCCTAATACGAATACTTTGATTGATTTCATTCTAAATTTATTGTTTATTCTTCAAATAGTTATCTATCATTTGTTTCCCTTCATCGGACACGATGCCACGAATGATGATATCCGAAGCATAGCGTACATATTCCATCGTCTTCTTATCTTCCCTCACAAGAGAAGGCAGGTTCATGACCATATCATGGAACGAGGTAATGATGGTGCTCGTCTTTTCGATATCCAAATCCTCGCGGAACAATCGTTCCTCTTTACCCTTGGTCAACCCACGCTGTACAAAGTGAAGCGTATTCTCCTTTCTGCGTGCACAATGCTGCTGGTACAAGAGAGGATAATACTTTTCCAAATCATAAATCAAAGGTGGAATCTTCCTGACATCACGGGTAGAACGCACCACCTTCTGAAAATTCAACAATTGTTCCAACACACTCTTTTGCTCCAACTTGGCCGTAATCGTAGCACTCACTTCTTCTTCCAAGTGCCGTAATGCAGCCTCCACCAATTCATCCTTGGTCGTAAAATAGACATAAAATGTCTTTTTACTCATACCTAAAGTCCGACACACGTCATCAATAGACACCGAGCGGATTCCCACCTGGCGCATCTTCTCTATGGCAGCATGAATAATATGTAGTCGCTGATTATCAGACATCTGCAGCGTCCTATACAATTACCTTGGTTTAAGACGCTGCAAAAGTACAATTTTTATTTTATATATGCAAATTTTCCTTGAATAATTAACACTTTTTAGGAAACTTTGGTCACAATTGTAGTTTCCAAGTTACATTTTTCAATGCATCGCATAAAAGTGATCCACCGGACCAAATCCATGACCAATCTGATAATCCGCTCCGGAAACGATGGCTGCATGGATATAATCCTGTGCGTGTTGTACGGCATCGGGTAAAGCGTGTCCCTTGGCCAAAAACGAAGCGATGGCGGAAGAGAGGGTACAACCGGTGCCATGCGTATTGCGAGTAATGATACGGGTAGTGGCAAATTCAAAGAGTTGTTGTTGTTCTCGATCGTAGAGGACATCCGTCAGTCGAGCATCGCTCAGGTGACCCGCCTTGAGCAGTACGGAAGTGTGACAGATATCCGACAATCGGCGAGCGGCATCACTCAGTTGAGAAACGGCACTCAGTGATTGACCCAACAATATCTCTGCTTCTGGGATATTGGGGGTAATGATACGGGACTTGGGCATTAGTTCCGTCACTAGCGACTGAATGGAATCCGTTTCAATGAGTCGATGACCGGATGTGGAAACCATCACCGGGTCGAGGACGATATTGGAAATGTCATAATGGGATAATGTCTCGGCCACCATTCGGACGACGGTCTGCGAATGAAGCATGCCAATCTTAATGGCATCGGTTCCTATATCATCCAGTACTGCTTGGATTTGTCCCTGTATGGTATCCACCGGCACCGGGGAGACGGCTTGAACCCCCAAGGTGTTTTGTACGGTGATGGCGGTGATGGCGCTGGCGGCATAGCATCCGCAGGCAGAAATAGTCTTTATATCGGCTTGCACGCCGGCTCCTCCTCCGGAGTCACTGCCGGCAATGGTGAGCACCCGCGGATAGTGTTTGTTCGCGCATACGTGCGCAGGAACATTAAATATATGAGTACGCGAAGCTTCTATCTGTCCACGCAGAATTTTTGCCACCGCAAAGGGGGATTCTGCCTTCATAATATCCGACACCATGGCCACTCCGTCCAATCCGGTTGCCATGGCTTGAACCACGGTTTGTCGGTTGATTCCTCCTATTCCTACCACCGGATGTCGGGACAGTGCCACCACCTGTGCAGCGCCTTCGAGCCCAAGCGGTTGGGCGGTATCTGTTTTGGTAGGCGTGGCAAAGACGGGAGAAACGGCTATATAATCGACATCCAGGGCATTGGCCTGCTGCACCTGAGACAGGTTCTCCACGGACAAGCCGATCATCTTACGGGGTCCCAATAATCGGCGAGCCTGATCATAAGGCATATCTGATTGTCCCAGATGCACCCCGTCTGCATCAATGGCCAGAGCGATATCGATTCGGTCATTGATGATCAGCGGCACTCCCGTTCCCGCCAAGCGTTTTTTGAGCATTAGCGCCTGTTGAACAAACTCAGCCGTAGGGGTATCTTTTTCCCGCAGTTGAACCATACTGCAACCGCCTGCCACCGCTTCAGAAACGATATCTTCCAACCGGCGATTACCGATGAGACGACGATCGGTCACTAAATAAAGAGACGGATCAAAAACAAGACGCGTATTCATCCTTGGAAGATATTATCGGTTAATTGATAGAGTTGATCCACAAACGCAGGCATCATAGAGCCAGGTCCCTGACACAGCGCCGCAGCCCGTTCTCCGGCACGCGCCATGATGGTCATGGCATGAAATGCTGCTTCCATCGGATTGGGATTGACGGCGGCCATAGCGGCCACAATGGCCGACGCTACACAACCCATGGCCGTGACACGGGTTTGGAGCACTGATCCGCCTTTTACCGATTGGACTTGAGTGCCATCGGTGATATAATCCACGGCTCCACTTACCACCACGACACTATGCGTTTGGGCGGCCAGCACCTGAGCCGCTGACAGTGCTTGGGCCGAATCGATCAACGAATCTACCCCATGTGTAGTGACACAGGTATGATTGAGGGCCATGATCTCAGAAGCATTGCCTCGAATGATAGTCGGATGACAGGTGCGAATAATCTGCCAGGCCGCCTGCGTGCGATAGTCGGTTGCTCCTGCTCCCGCAGGGTCCAAGACGATGGGTCGATGATACTGCGCCATCGTTTGTCCGGCCATCAGCATGGATTCCAGCCATGCAGCATCCACCGTACCGATGTTCAGTAGGAGAGATTGGGAGAGTTGCGCCATAGACGCTACTTCTTCAGGAGCATGCGCCATCACCGGCGATGCGCCCAAAGCTAACAAGGCATTGGCCGTAAACGGCATAGCCACATAATTGGTCATACAATGTACCAACGGCGCAGATTGCCGCAGTACAGAAAGATCTGTATTCATTTTTCCTTAACAGCATTACCTGTTCAGGTTCCAAGGGTGTAATCTCAGCTGGTAAACAGCACCCCTAAACGAGAACAACAGTTTATAAGATATATGTTTGGCGTTCCACCGCCAATTTAGTAGGTTCAAACACCTCTTGCGCTTCTCGCAAAAACTGTGTATGATCGTCCACACGAGAGGAATAGTGGCCAATAAGCAGTTGGCCCACCTGAGCTTTGGCGGCTATCTGAGCCGCCTGACGTGCCGTAGAGTGCATGGTGGTTTTGCAACGCGATTCCCATTCGTTGGTAAACGTAGCCTCGTGAAAAAGGACATCCACCCCTTGTATTTGCGGCACAATGGCCTCTCGATACATGGTATCGGAACAATAGGCATAGCGTTTGCGGGTCTGAACATAAAACGAACCATCCTCCGCTTGGCGACGATGGTGTTCTATAAACAGGAACCCACAGCAGGGCACTTTGTGCCGCAATGGGATGGTCTCCACCGTTATGGTTCGATCCTCAAAGATGACCTCCTTTTTTCGCGGATTAATGGCATGAAAAACGAGTTCATACTTCAGTTCCGCACAATGATAATCAAGCATGGGTCGCAGCAGTTTCTCCAAATCCGCATGCGCATAGATGTGCAGAGGTTGTGTGCGACCCAACATGTCCAAGGTCACAATCAGTCCCAACAGTCCGAAACAATGGTCGCCATGCAAGTGGGAGATGAAGACATTGTACAGACGCGATGTCTTGATACCCATCTGACGCATGGTGATCTGAATACCTTCGCCACAATCCACCAAAAACGATTTGTCACTCAGTTCTACAATCTGTCCGCTGGGCGAATTCTGAAACGTGGGCAAAGCACTTCCCGTGCCTAATATGGTTAATCGTCCTTCAGCCATTATCCTCGCATACTCAAATAGATACGCAGGAATACATTTTTGGTATACTGCGGAAAATCGCCGTTTTGTAACCAACCATAGTATCCCATATCCCGACGAAAGACGTCCACAACACGCTGTCCCTTATATTTGCCAAAATTAAAGATTTCCACCCCTTGATCGTCATACCCTATTCTTCCGGCAAAATCCGCCGATTTGATCTTGGGAGAAGTAAATGCTTCCAATTCCTCCACCGTATCAGGCACATCCTCATAACGTTCCAGTTGCGCCATCAGCACCTCGTACGTGGCCATGGTATCGGCATTGGCCGAATGAGCATCCTCGAGGTTTTTGCCACAATAGAAGCGATAAGCAGCGGTCAGGTTACGCGGTTCCTGCCGTTGGAAAATGGTAAAGGCATCCACCATGTGCATTCGTTTGAGATCAATATCCACGCCTGCGCGAAGAAACTCTTCAGCCAACAGCGGTACATCAAAGTGGTTGGAATTATATCCGGCCAAATCGCATCCCTGAAGCATTTGGGCCAGTTCGCCTGCCACCTGTTGAAAGACAGGGCAATCCACCACATCGGCATCATGGATACCATGTACCGCAGCGGCTTCTTCAGGAATGTGCATCTGAGGATTGATACGCAAGGTCTTCCCCTCTGAATTACCATTGGGGAACACCTTATAATAACTGATTTCGACAATGCGATCACTCGCTATATTGATACCGGTAGTTTCCAAATCAAAGAAAACCAACGGACGGGATAGTTTCAATTTCATCAGTCGTTCAACAACATCGGCATGAGCAACATCAACAAATCCTGGTTATCGGTATTTTCCATCGGCAGGATCAAACCGGCACGAGAAGGATCTGCCAACGAGAGCATCACCTCGTTGGATACCAGCGAAGAGAGAATCTCAATCAGGAAGGGTGCTTTGAAACCAATCGCCATAGGCATGCCCGCATAAGAGCAGGCAATCACCTCCTCAGCGGAAGTGGAAAAATCGATATCCTGAGCCGAGATTTTAATTTGATTGTCATTCAATGCCAATTTGAGCAGACTGGTACCGGTGTTGGCAAACACGGAGACACGCTTGCAGGCATTGATGAGGGTCGTACGATCCACCACCACATTATTTTGATTATTTTGAGGAATCACCGCATTATAGTTGGGGAAACGGCCCTCAATCTGGCGGCAGATAATGAGCACCCGACCAAATTCAAAACGGATATTCTTGGCACCAAAAGCCACCTTCACCTGCTCCGACTCACGGGCCAGGACATTTTTAAGCAATGTAGCGGGTTTCTTAGGCAGAATAAAACTGGATGGAGTGGAAGAAGAGATGCTGTTGTATGTGACACGAACCAAACGGTGAGCGTCGGTAGCGACCATCGAGAGATGATCCTCAGCCAAATCAAAGAAAATACCGTTCATCACGGGACGCAACTCATCGTCAGCCGTGCAGAAAATGGTCTTATTGATGGCGTCCAACATTTGTTCAGCAGGCATCTCAAACGAAAAATCGGAAGCTTCACTTTCCATCATTTGAGGATATTCATTGCCATTGGCGCCCACAAAACTATAGGTACCATTTTCGCTGAGAATATTCATGCCAAAGTTATTGTCATCAATTTGGAACGTCAGAGGCTGCTCTGGAAACTCCTTGAGGGTTTCGAGCAATAACTTGGCACCGGAAGCCACCTTGCCCATACCTTCTGCATTATCCACTTCCAACGAAGTGCGAATGGACGTTTCGCCATCGGATGCAGTCAGTGTTAACACGTTACCATTTAAATCGAAAAGAACATCTTCGAGAATTTGCAAACTGTTTTTCGCTGCAATAACACGACTTACTGCCTGCAATTGTGCAAACAATTTCGTACTGGATACATTAAATTTCATATGCGTATAATTTTAAAGATTAAATTCCTAAACTCTGTTTAATGGCGGGTACACGGGCCTCGGCCTCTGCGGTAGCCTTTGCATAATCGTGAATGGTAGGCATGGCGGCGGGAATCTCAAAGTAGAACTTGATTTTGGGTTCCGTTCCCGACGGGCGCACACTCACTTTCAGGCCACCTTCGGTAAAGTACTGAAGCACATTGGCCTTGGCTCCCAGAGCCATATGGATTTCCTGTTCCTGCCACTGGCCGTTCACCAGTTTGCGTTCTATGCAGGGCTGATAATCCTTGATGCAAACCACCTTATCTCCGGCAATCTCGGTCAGCGGGTGCTCGCGGTAATTCGCCATCATCTGAGCAATCTCTTCGGCACCGGCCTTGCCAGGACGAACCACATTGACCGTCGTTTCCTTCTGATAGCCATACTCCATGTAGATATGGAGCAGATATTCATACAGGGACATACCATGATCCTTGGCATAGGCGGCTATTTCACAAATTAGGCAGATGGCCGAAGGGGAACATTTGTCGCGTACAGCGTCATAAGCCATAAATCCAAACGACTCCTCACCACCGCCGATAAACTTGCGTTGACCTTCCCACATCCGGATACGGTTGGCAATCCACTTAAATCCCGTATACTCATCCGTCAGGCACACTCCCTGACGATCAGCGATACGACGAATGATCTCACTGGTGACAATCGTTTTGACCAGATACATATCGTCCCGCATCTTGCCCAGACGCTTCATATTGTTGATGATATAGTAGCAGTACATCATGCAGGTCTGGTTGCCATTGATGATGACCCATTCATTCTTTTCATTACGGCACACAATGGCAATACGGTCGGCATCCGGATCGGAAGCAATCACCAGATCGGCATTCAGTTTCGTTCCCAGATTCATACCCATAGTCATTGCCTCAGCATTTTCCGGATTGGGACTGACCACCGTGGGGAAATTGCCATCTATCACCATTTGCTCAGGCACCACATGAATATTTTCAAATCCCCAGGAACGCAGGCACATGGGGATAATCTGACGACCGGTACCGTGTAACGGGGTATAGACAATATTGAGGTCTTTTTGACGCAAGATCACGTCCTGATCAATCATCACGGACTTAACGGCCATCATGTAGTCATAGTCCATCTCACCTCCGATGATCTGAATCAGTTCCTTGTTTCCCTGCCAACGCACATCCTCCATGCGTACTTTATTCACCTCGTTAATGATTCCCTCATCATGCGGCTGAAGTACCTGAGATCCGTCCTCCCAATAGGCTTTGTAACCATTATACTCTTTAGGGTTGTGACTGGCGGTCACATTGACACCACCCTGGCAGTGGAGATGACGAATGGCAAAACTGACCTCCGGAGTAGGACGCAAACTCTCAAACAAATAGACTCTGATGCCATTGGCCGTAAACACATCTGCCACCGTCTCAGCAAACAGACGTCCGTTATTGCGGCAATCGTGACCGACGACCACGCTCACCGGTTCTCCTTGAGCCAGCGTAGTAAAACCACCTTCGCGAGCCATCTTGTTCAAGTAATTGGCATATCCCTGAGTAGCCTGAGCCACCACATACTTATTCATTCGGTTGGTTCCCGGTCCCATGATACCACGAAGACCTCCGGTTCCAAACTCCAATGTGCGGTAAAAACTATCAATCAACTCCGTTTTATCCTCCGCCTCCATCATGGCACGGACCTGCTCGCGCGTACTCTCATCGTACGCGTCCGTGAGCCAGGACTGGGCCGTTTTCATAATTTGTTCCAACTCTTGATTCATATCTTAAATGTTTAAATATTCTATTTATCGCTGCAAAATTACAATTTTTTTTGCACATATGCAAATTTTTTTGTAACTTTGCGCTCAAATTGTGCAGAATAAGTCATGACGAACAAAGAAATTTATTCAACTTGGTGTCAAACGCAGTTGCGTTTGCCGATATTTATGCAACCCTGGTGGTTGGATGCCGTATGTGCCGGTAAGGAATGGGATGTCATGCTTATCTTGAATCATGATTTGGGTACAGTCAACGATTTAGGAGAGGACGACATCGTGGCAGCCATGCCGTATTTGCTTCGCAAGCGTTGGGGAATGCGTTATATTATCATGCCTCAGCAAACGCAGTTGGGAGGGATATGGCTGGAGGAAAAACTGGGGCTGAAAGGCGAAGACTGGTGGAGTAAAGTGTGCCAAATAGCGGCCAACAAACTTCAAGCCATGAATCTGGCCTATTATTACCAGCAGTTTCCGATTCACAATCCCTGCCCGCCAGCCTTGAAAGCGTTGGGATTTAAGGTCAAAGACCGCATCACGTACCGCATCCTGGATTTGAACGATTTGGACAGGGTGATTGCTGCTTTTTCCAAGAACAAACGACGCCAATTGCAAAAAGCACTGAGCCTGCATGTAGAGCACGGCATGGAAGCGGAAGAATTTTACCGATTCCACAAACGCTGTATGTTGGAGCAAAAAAAGCACATCAGTTATTCTCGGGAGTTTTTGCTGGTGCTGGATCGCAAAACGCGGCGGTTGGGTCAGAGTGAAATCATTCGTATCTGCAATGCGGATGGAGAGATTTATGCAGCCGCTTTTGTGGTGTGGGACAATCGCCGAATGTACTACCTCATACCCTGTTACAGTGCTTTGTATAAAGACAGCGGAGCCAGTGCTTTGCTGGTGTTGGAAGCCCTCAAACTGGCTCGACAAAAGGGGGTACAATTTGATTTTGAAGGCAGCAATGAACGGGGTATTGCCAATCACTACAAGCAGTTTGGCAGTGAACCATATCACTATTGTTCCGTATCCAAAGTGTATCGTCCGATATTCTATATCGCCCTGTTATTCAATTGGCTGCGCAATATCCGTTACCATCTATGAACGTGTTGTATCTCAGTGCCTGGTATCCTACTCCACACGATGAGATGTCGGGATTGTTTGTGCGTAAGCATTTGGACAGTGTCCGTGGGCAGGGGGTAGATGCAAGGGTGATCTATTCCGAACAGACAGGATGCCGCTATTGGAGCGATTTGTATGGTCAATATCGGAGATTGCAAAAGGATGGTTGGCGACCTGATTTGGTGCAGGTAAATGTACTGAACAAGAACGGATTACTCGCTTATTGGTGGTGGCGTACACGCCATATTCCGTATATCATTGTGGAGCATTGGAGCGGTTATCTGCCGGCCAATTTCTCATTCCGTGGTGGTTGGCACGGATGGTTGATGCGTAAGATTGCCCGTCATGCTCGGGCCATTTTGCCGGTGAGTAACAGGCTGATGCAGGCCATGAAAGACTGTGGTATTGCCAATTCCAACTGGCAAATCGTTCACAATGTAGTGGATGATTTTTTCTTTCAACCCGCCTCACAACCCCATGATAACCACGGCGTTATACAGTTTGTTCACGTCAGTTGTTTTGACGAGAAAGCCAAAAATACGCTTGGGTTGTTGCGTGCCTATAAGGCCGCCCGCGAGGAGAATCCGGTCATGCACCTGACGATGGTAGGTACGGGAGTGGATTGGCAGGCGTCAGTGGATTATGCCCAAGAATTAGGATTGGACGACGCAGCCATCACTTGGACGGGTGAACTGACGCCCATGCAGGTTAGCCATCAATTGGCACAATCGGACTGTTTCCTATTGTTTTCACGATACGAAAACGCCCCTGTTGTACTCAGCGAATGCATGGCAGCAGGATTACCCATCATCAGTTCCCGAGCCGGAGGAATACCGGAAATGGTCTATCCCGAATGTGGAGAATTGGTTGATGTGGGAGATGAGGCCCAATTCACTCGGGCCATTCTGAATTTTGCTTCTCACCCCAACACTTATCTTCCCGACGCGCTTCGCACTCATGCCGATATCTATCGGGAGCAGGTGATTGGGGCTGCGCTGGTGCAGGTTTACGAACGCTGCATCAGTCGATAAAGCACACGTCGCATCAGACCGTGTTTGCGTTCCAAATGCGTTAACATATATTGCACCCACTGAGCAGACTGCAGGTAGTGGCGTGTCAGAGTGGCATCTTGCCAGGAAGTCAATAGTGCACCGACCATCAGTCGGCGAGCCTCTTTATCCATTCCCTGAACGAATGCCTGCTGCCAGGACTCCGGCCATGAGGGCATCATGTCAAAGAGGTGTTCCATGGTTTTGCCACGGCACACATATCCCATATAAGCACGGGAGCCACCGGCATTCGAAGCATGGTTTTCGTGCAGATAGAGTTCTTCATTGAGCCACACAATCTTATCCGTCAACATCAGGCATTGAATATTCCACAACTTATCCTCTGCAGACACCACACGTGTATCCTCAAATCGCAGGGAAGCAAACGTTTCTCGGCGATAGATGGCGCCCAATACGGGATTGAATAACGAATCGGCATGGTGTTTTCCTCCGCGAGACAGAATATCCGTCATCGCATATTCGCGGGCATCGGCCATGGGTTGAGGAAAGGTATCAAATCGTGTGGCATCATGCGTTTGGGTAGTTCTTACCAGCGAATAGACCACATCCGCCTTGCGGGTGTACGCCTGCTGATACAGATGCTCCAGCATGGCGGGCATACAGATGTCATCGTGATCCACAAACGCCACGAACTCTCCCTGAGCCAACTCCAATCCCCGATTGCGACTATACCCAATATGCATATTATGGTCATTTTCCACCACACGAAATCGGACATCATCAAGCGCAAAACGTTTGGCTATCTGATCCGATCCGTCTGTAGGGCAATCGAGCACCAGGAGAATTTCCATATCGCATAATGTTTGGGTACGCAATGACTCCAAACAGGGTGCCAATCGGTCACCCGCATTATAAACAGGTACAACAACAGAGACTTTCATACTGCAAAATTACAACAAATTTCTCATATGACCAAGTTTTTTTGAGAAAAAAGCAAAAAATATTTGTATATGTCATAAAAAAAGCGTAATTTTGCACCTCGAAATAAAATCCCAAGGTTTGGGCCGATAATTGAAAATCTAAAATCTAAGTATATGCAACTGAAGAAATCACCTAAAGCAAGCTTGGAGGACAAGAAGTTTACCTATGTGCTCATAGGTTTCATTTTTGTACTCAGCGTATGCTATGTCGCACTTGAGTGGACAGAAAAGACAGTGACCGTGTATGACGTTGCGGATATGGATCTCGCCTTTGAGGAAGAGATTGATATTCAGCAGACAACGCAAGAGACTCCTCCCCCACCCCCACCTCCACAAGTACAGGAAGTGGAAGTGCTGACCGTTGTGGACGATGAGAAGGAAGTGGAGACGGTAGAGATTAATTCCGAAGATGACAAGGATGTCGTGATTGATATTGCTCCTCCTGTAGAGCTCAAGGAAGAGGAGGAGGAAGAGGACATCGTCTTTATGAAGGTAGAGAAAGATCCTTCGTTCCCGGGTGGTACTGCAGCATTGTTCAAGTATCTGGGAGAGAACATCAAGTATCCTGTGATTGCTCAGGAGAACGGTATTCAGGGTCAGGTAGTCTGCCAGTTCACCGTTAACAAGGACGGCAGTATTGTGGACATTGTGGTCGTTCGTTCCAGTGGTGAACCTTCGTTGGACAAGGAGGCTGTTCGCGTCATCAACTCGATGCCTAAGTGGACCCCGGGTCAGCAGCGCGGCAAACCTGTACGTGTAAAGTATACCTTACCGGTTCGTTTCCGTCTGCAATAATCTAACGTAGCGCGCATGGATCTCTCGCTGAGAGATATCGCATATTGTAAGGGTGTCGGCACAAAACGTGCCGACATTCTTCGTAAAGAGCTGGGTGTTCACACCGCGCTGGATTTGTTGCGTAATTATCCGTACAAGTATACCGATCGCAGTCGTTTTTATCGCATTGCAGATATTGAGAACGAGGATACGAGTGTGCAGATACGAGGTCGAATCCTGGAGTGGCACACCTTAGGGGTAGGCAAAGGACAACGGTTGAGTGCCACCTTCAGTGATGGAGCCCACACCATTGAGTTGGTTTGGTTCCAGGGTATCCAGTATGTCAAACTGGCCAAAGATACCGAATACCTGTTGTTTGGCAAACCCACCCGATTTAACCATGAGTACAATTTTGTGCATCCCGATTTGACTCCCATGTCCAAGGTCACGCCGGAGATGACGCAGGGGTTTGAACCGGACTATAACACCACGGACAAAATGAAGCGTGCGGGGCTTCATTCCAAAGGCCTGCGCACCATTATCGCTTCGCTCATTCCCGAACTCAAACAGGGAGTTAACGAGACCATAGGGTTGGATATACGCACCAAGTACCATCTGATGAGTCTGACGGATGCGTTGGTGAATGTGCATTTTCCCAAAGATACCCCAAGCATGCACAAAGCTCGGGAGCGGCTGAAGTTTGAAGAATTGTTTTATGCGCAACTGCAACTGATGCGGCAGCTCAAACAACGGGAACAGAATCCGGGTTATCTCATGCCGGTGGTAGGCAGGAGTTTTCACCACTTTTATGAGCATTGTCTGCCATTTGAGTTAACCAATGCCCAAAAACGGGTGATTCGGGAGATACAGGCGGATCTCAAATCGGGTCACCAGATGAATCGTCTGTTGCAGGGGGATGTAGGAAGCGGCAAGACGCTGGTGGCGCTTCTTTGTGCCTTATTGGCCAAAGACAATGGATACCAGACCTGTATCATGGTTCCCACGGAGATCTTGGCTGCTCAACATATGGAGACCTTGTCTCATTTGCTCCGCGACACGGACGTTCATGTAGCGTTACTCACCGGAAGCACCACTCGCAAACAGCGGGAACCGTTGCATGCGGCACTGAGAAGCGGAGAGACGGATATATTAATAGGTACGCACGCGTTACTGGAAGAAGAAGTGCAATTTGCCAATTTGGGTCTGTGTATTATTGATGAGCAACATCGTTTTGGTGTAGCCCAACGCAGCCGGTTGTGGTATAAGAACGAGTTGTGCCCGCATATTCTGGTGATGACAGCCACCCCCATACCTCGCACACTGGCCATGACTGTCTATGGGGACTTACATACCAGTATCATCGACGAACTGCCCCCCGGGCGCAAACCGGTGCTCACATTGCATTACTCCAACCAGCGCAGAGCGACGGTTAATCAGTTTATTGAGCAACAGATTGGCATGGGACGACAAATTTATGTGGTCTATCCGCTGATTAAGGAAAATGAGAATCTCGATTTGGCGGATTTGCAAAACGGTTACGATACCCTCAGGCAAACCTTTCCGCAATATAGCATCTCCATGGTTCATGGGCAAATGAAGGCCAAAGACAAGGAGGAACAGATGCAGCGGTTTGCCAGTGGTCAGACGCAAATACTGGTAGCGACTACGGTGATTGAAGTAGGCGTGAATGTACCCAATGCCAGTGTGATGATTATTGAGAACGCCGAACGGTTTGGTCTGAGTCAGTTGCATCAGTTACGCGGACGTGTGGGACGTGGAGCCGACCAGAGTTATTGCTTATTGCTCACCCGACTGGAACTGACCAAGGATACGCGCAAGCGTATGGACACGATGGTAGCCACCAATGATGGGTTTAAGATTGCTGAAGCGGATTTGCAATTACGTGGTCCTGGCGATTTGGAAGGCACCCAACAGAGTGGTCAGGTGTTGGATTTTAAGATTGCCAATCTGGCCACCGATGGTCAGTTGACCGAAGTGGCGCGGCATGCGGTGGAAGATGTATTGCAGGATGATCCGCTGTTGGAGAGCGATTGGAATCGCGTCTACAAACAACGCCTGGATATCCTCAGACTGACCAGTAAGAGCTGGCAGGGAATCAGTTGATATCCGCTATTTTTCCGATAAACAAAATCACGCCTTTGTCGTCCCGTATCATCATCAGATAGGGGCGATTGACTGTCATGGTGTGCACCTTCTCCTCCTCACGCATGGCCAGTGCACGCATGCCTATGGCGGTGACAGCGGCCGCTTCCGTCCCTGATTCATCCACGCGCAAATACGTTTTTTGTTTGACCATATCCACCACACTGGGCACCGAACTGAGGCGGGAAAAATCAGCCTGATGGGCATCAAAGACCGGTTGTAATCCCATGGCACACAGATCACGGGTCAGCACGCGCGTATATTCCATTTTCACACGCGGCAAACTCAAGGCCACACGAGCCACTTCATCGGGCATGAGTGCAGTGATTTGATCACTTTTCAGCGCCTGTATCAGTTTATCCATCGTCACTTTCGGTTGTGGCAGCAGCACATCCATGTAGCAGGAGCCGCCACGATAGGACAGACGTATCCACTGACATAAGGAGGACTCGCGATACAACCAATGGGCGGTTTGATGCATCATGGCCACCTCATGTGCCTGTGCGTGGGTGGGATAAAACAGTTCCTGACTCGTAGCCTGAGGCTGAAACGGCATACTCCATTGGGCACAAAAATAGATGGCATTGGTCAGCATCATGCTCAGTCCCTGCGTCTCCCGCTCCGAAAGCAGTTGGTTGATTTTGCCATTCGTATGGTCACTGGCCCATTGGTTAACCCGCGCTGCCTGAATGGGCTGCTGATATACCTGAGCCTGGGGATTGGCTTGCAGGAACGAAGCATACACGGGAAAACGCGGATCGATCCACAGGGCAGAGGCAATGCACAGGGCTTCACTGGTATCCGGAACCAACGCAGGCAGTTGTTCCAACACGCGATAGGTCTCGCCTTGGGCTCCGGGCAGCAGCATATGCAGCGCCATGGCCACACTGATGGGGGACAAAAAGACCGAGGACGTATCCTCTCCACTCACTTGCTCTAATAGGGAGATGGTAAAATCGTTGGCTACCGACACACTGTCTTTGGCCACACTACAAGACAACGCCGTTGCCTTGGGATGGCAAGCGCTGAAGCATAAAATAAAAAAAAGAGCCACGAGCGGGCTCTTTTTTAACATCTGTGTTAGCACTCGTAGCATATTACTTACGAATACCCAACTCTTTGATGATAGCACGATAACGCTCGATGTCTTTTGCCTTCAGATAATCCAGCATACGACGACGCTTACCAACCAGTGAGGTCAATGCGCGCTCGGTACCAAAGTCCTTACGGTTGAGCTTCAAGTGCTCAGTAAGGTGATTAATACGGAAAGTGAACAGGGCGATTTGGCTCTCTGCCAGACCCGTGTTCTTGGCGTCTTTGCCATACTTTGCAAAGAGTTCAGATTTTTTTTCTGCGGTCAAATACATGACAGTAAAAATATTATTTGGTTAAACAATCACGGCTGATGCAGTATCCTTGGATGAAAACATCGCCGCATTTCTTAGGTTCCAACCACAAATTGGGTGATTGGGACTGCAAAAGTACTACAAATATTCCATATATGCAAATAAATTAAACAAAATGATGAGATTTTATCTAATTTTATCTGGAATGTGCCATAAGTAGTCTGGCAGTTTGCCGAAAGTACTACTATTTTTTAGCATAAAGCGACAACCTTTATGGTTTTGCCAACCATGTGGCCAAATCGACGATTTGGATTCCTTGGTAATCGTATTGTGGATGCTTGGTACAAGCAATGATTATCTTAGGATAAGCCTCTTTTATTTGCAGAAGAGGAGTGTATTCCCGTTTGAAGGTATCTGGGTTGGATATATCGTCGCTTACTTGTATAAACAACTTCTCGCCACCTCTCATGGCCACAAAATCTATTTCTTTTTGGTACTGCATGTATAGCAGCATCAGTTTGGATTTACCACTACGTCGTATACCTGTTATTATTTTGATGTCAGGCGTTAGGCGCATCGCTTTTAAACGATTGAGATAGAGAGGGCGTTCTATTAACTCCATTTTCAAAACTTAAAAAAGATTACACTTTTGAAATCGGATGCAAAGGTACTGCTTTTTTGCAACATGTGCAAAAAAAAATGCACTTTTCGGTGCATTTTTTTTAGTTTAGAGGACGGACTTCGTCCTACAGAACGCTTCGCTACAGTTTAGACGACTGTCGTAGCCGAAGGCGTGTCGTAGGGGTCTCTGACCGCTCATTTTGCATTTTGCATTTTGAATTTTGCATTAGACCTCTGTCGCGTGTCGTACGACCTGCGGTCGTTAGTCGCTCGTGACTACGCTGCTGCTGCCGATCATCAGGCCTACAGGTTGTGGGCCTGCGCTGACAGGATCGACACCGAAACTAAGACATACGTCGTTCTTTACCTCTAAGGTAATATAATCTACTTTGGGTTGAATATAGGATTTCATAAGCTATTTTTGTTTCACGATTATTGTTTCACGATTATTGTTTCACGATTATTGTTTCACGATAGTGGTTCGCTGCGCTCACGATAGTGGTTTCACGATGGTTGTTTTACGAGAGATTTTTGATTGGATTTTCAGTTCGATTTCTCGCCAGAGGCGACCCCAGATTGCTGAGGAACGAAGTGACGAAATAAACCAATTTGGCGTTCCAATATTTTCAGTGAGATTTTCTCTTAGATTTTAAAATCTTTACTAAAAATCATACTAAAAATACGTCGATCATACTATTTGGGGGCGCTGCGCTTAAAATCTTACTAAAAATCCAACTTAAAATCTAAACTCAAGGTCGGAAGATTTATTCCATCTTCTGACCCATTGCGTTATACTTCACGCCATCTCTGATGATAATCAATTGACCATTAATCAACATCTTACATTCTGAATTTTGAATTTTGCATTCTGCATTCTCCAATCCCGTGGCTTCGTTGATGCCCAAGGCGA
>DCIY01000015.1:38481-90540 GCA_002317295.1 Bacteroidales bacterium UBA1714 | reverse complement strand
AGACTGCGTTTTGACCTATAGACCGTAACTTTTAATATTGATTTTATTATGACTAAACTACCACCTTCCTATTTTGTTCAATTTTTGCAGGAAATATATCCCTGTCATACGCCAATCTCAGTTCAAGTAAGCCATCGAAAAACCAGGAAACATAAGGGTTCCTATTTTGTTGGTCAAAATAGAATTATCATCTACGATCATTGGGGAGATGATAATGTATGCAAAGAGATTGCTATTCATGAATATTCTCATCATTTACATCATACAGAAGTTGAATGGCAAAACAATTATGCCAATAAGGCACATGGACAACATTTTTGGCAAATATATGGTGTTCTCATGGTACTGGCAAAAGCAAAAGGGCTTTACGATGATTCTTACCTGGCACCTATTATCAGAAAACCTTCGTTTGACTAATTTCTAAAAATTTGCCCTAAAAAATTTGCGTACATCAATAAAAAACAGTAATTTTGCATAAATTTTGAAGCCGTGAGAAAAGAGTCGACCGCATATTTGCTGCGCTGTTACATCTGGTTAGCCGATGTCATTTATACCGCTGGGCACATCACCCGCGAAGAAATCAATCGCAAGTGGTATCGTAATGATACGGTTAATCCTGACCACCATCCTGAGATTCCTGAGCGTACTTTCCATAACTGGAAAGATGGTATACAGGCGTTGTTCCAAATTAATATTAAGTGCGACCGCGCCCTCGGACGCTCCTACTACATAGAAGATGCCGAAGACCTAAAGCAGGCCGGAGTTCGTCAATGGCTGGTGAATACCTTTGCTGTCAATCATCTCATCAACGAGAGTCATTCCCTTAGGAAGCAAATTCTGTTTGAGAATATTCCTTCCGGGCACAAGTTTTTGACGCCTATCATTGAGGCCATGCGTGATAAGGTAAAGATTAACCTTACCTACCGGAGTTTCAATAGTCAGACCCCGTACACCTATGTGGTTTCACCTTACTGCGTGAAGGTATTTCGTCAACGATGGTACATGGTGGCCAAGAGTGATGTGTATAAAGATTTGCGCATCTATTCGCTGGATCGCGTGGTTGCAGTCGAAGCAACGGACGATAATTACCATATTCCCAAGAAGTTTGATGGGGAAGAGTATTTCAGTAAAGTCTATGGCATTTCAGTAGTAGAAGAGAAGTTGGAGTTTGTAGATGTCAAGGTCGATGTATACCAGGCCCATTATTTCCGTTCATTACCCCTTCATACCTCGCAGGAGGAAATAGAGAGAAATGAAGATTACTCGATATTCCGATTCTTCCTTATTCCCAACTATGAGTTCCGTAAAGAGTTGTTATCCTATGGTGGGGATGTGGAAATACTTTCTCCAAAGTGGCTGCGAGACGAAGTAAGAGATGAAATAGCCACATTAGTTGAACGCTATAACCAATAAGAGATGAAAGATGCTGAAGCGTGTGCTGTTATTGGGATAAAAATATTGTAAAGATAGATATTATGGAAAATGAATTAATAAAACAAACACAATCCATCTATGATGAAATGTGTGAGCAACTGAGCAACATAGCAGAAGATTTTGAAGAAAAGTATTGCATTTTTCATACTTGCGTTGGTCATTTATATGAGAAGGCAGATAAACGAATTGTTTTTTATGGGCGAGCCACCAATGGTTGGGATGAAGATGATAATCCCGGCATCTTTACGATAGTCGAATGCAAAAGAAGCCCATTTTTTCGTTTAATCAATCGAATAGCCAATGAACTATTTCCTCAAAATCCAGTCGAGAGTATAGTATGGAGTAATGTTTGTAAAGTGGCTCCTCGTAAAGGTGGAAATCCTTCCCAGAAATGCTATGATGCACAACTTCCATTTGATGGCAAAATATTACGTAAGGAAATGGAAATTCTTTCCCCTGATGTTATAATTTTTATCACTGGCATAGCACTAGGTAAAAGATGGGATGAAGTTTTTGATTTGGAATCTCCAGACTATAAAGTATTAGAAACAATGCAATGCCTTGATGATTCAGAATGTAACGTGGAGGCTTATCAATATGAACGTCCTGGAAAACCACTTTTAGTATTAGTTACGGGGCGTCCTGATTTTAAATCATATAGTGCACTTGAATGCCAATTCAACAGTATAATGAGTTTAATTCGTAAATACAGTTAATAATTTTCTTCTCCCTGCAATCATTTGGCAGTTTGAAGCAGTACTTTTGCAGCGTGATTCCACAACGGAGTCGCGCTGTTTGATATTTTTAACACTAAAAGTAAGTATTATGAACACGAAAAAAAAGATCCTATGCCTAATGGCAAAGAACATAGACTTCCGAAGCGAATTCGTTCGATTAAGCAACTCCAGTCTGCCCGAACCCAGTCGCACCAACAATCTATGCCACTTCCTTGATTGCACACCTGAGGTGGCCAACCAACTGGCATCTATGCCATTATTAGACCTTCTCAATGAACTTGGTCGCTTTTCCGATGACCCACTATTTGCAGAACTCTAAATTCCTTGCCTTTCGCCAGAACGTTTAACTCGAGAGGGATTCTAATCGGTAACAAATTGTTACCAGTTGAAGATAAAGTCTGAAGGAAATGAGTCGGTGGCAAATTGTCACCCTCCTTTGTTTGTTCAATAGAGTCGACTACAAATTGTAGTCAACTGAACCGGTGACAAATTGTCACCAGTTGACGGCGATAAGGGATAAAACATGCCTTTAGATGATAAAATCATCCTTTTTTTGACCCAAAAATTTGTGTATTCCAAATTCTTGTTGTACTTTTGCAGTCGATATTACTGAAACTACCCATGAAATCAATCGGGAATCGCCTATATTTTAACATCCTGTTACTTGGACTGATTATGCCAAACAACTACATTACCCTCGAACAAGCAGGAGGTCCCACCTTGGGATATTCTCCCGAATCCGGTGTGGAACTGATACAACAAGACGGTTTGTTCTTCAAGGATTTTATGCATACCGGCGAGCTGCTACCTTATGAAGATTGGCGTTTAACAGCCAAAGAACGAGCCATAGACCTGGCCTCCCGCCTTAGTATAGAAGAAATAGCCGGTCTGATGCTATATAGCGCTCACCAACCTATTCACTCACCCGAGGTGACGGAAGCACAATACCAGTTTCTTACCCGGGATCATGTGCGTCACATCCTCGTGACTCAAGTAGCCTCCCCGCGTGTGGCCGCCGAGTGGAACAACCATGTTCAAGCCCTACTGGAGTCTCTGGGTCATGGCATACCTGCCAATAACTCCTCCGATCCGCGTAACTATACCTTACCCGATGGCGAATATAATGCCGGTTCCGGAGGCGACATCAGTCATTGGCCCCGTGAGATAGGGTTGGGAGCCACCTTTGACATGGATTTGATTCGTCGTCATGGCGAAATTGCCTCTGCCGAATATCGTGCTTTGGGTATCTGCACCGCTCTTTCGCCGCAGGTAGATATAGCCACCGATCCCCGTTGGCGGAGGTTCTACGGCACATTTGGCGAAGACCCCGGTCTCAACGCTGCTATTGCTGAGGCTTATTGTGATGCCTTTCAAACCACCCCAGGCAGTGAAGACGGTTGGGGCATACAGTCTGTCAACGCCATGGTCAAGCACTGGCCCGGTGGCGGAAGTGGTGAAGGGGGCAGAGATGCCCATTTCTGCTTTGGTAAGTATGCCGTCTATCCCGGAGGTGCGTTTGACCAACATCTGCGGCCGTTTACGGAGGGAGCGTTTCGTCTGAAGGGCAAGACCCAATGCGCATCCGCCGTGATGCCATACTACACCATCAGTTACGGCATGGATCCCTCTGGTCAGAACCTGGGAAATAACTTCAGCCACTACATCATCAGTCAATTGCTTCGTAACCAATACGGCTATGAGGGTGTTGTCTGTACCGATTGGGGCGTGACGCACCCCAATCCTGCCGTAGGATTACATAGTGGTAAGCCCTGGGGTGTGGAAGAGATGAGTGAAGCCGAACGCCATTTACAAGCCCTGCGAGCCGGTGTGGATCAGTTTGGTGGCAACAACGCCATTCAACCGGTATTGGAAGCCTATCAACTATGGGTGGAAGCCGAAGGCGAAGCCTCCGCCCGACGCCGTTTTGAAGCGTCTGCCGTTCGGTTGCTCGTGAATATCTTTCACTGCGGATTGTTTGAAAACCCCTATGTCAGTCCTGATAGTGCGGAAAAGATCGTAGGACAGCCCGACTACATGACCGCCGGTTATGAGGCACAACTGAAAAGCATCGTGATGGTGAAGAACACCGGAAACGTCCTACGTGACCACACCCATGAGGCAGCACAAGCGCCTAAGCCAAAAATCTATGTTCCCATTCGCCACTATCCCGCCTCGCGCCAGTTCTTTGGCGGATTTGCCCAAGAGCAATGGCGGGTACCGGTAGAGAGAGAACTGCTGGAGCAATATTTTGATGTGGTGGACACCCCCGAAGAAGCCGATATGTGCCTGTGTATGATTCATTCTCCCGAAGGCGATTTTGGATACAGCATCCAGGACGCAGAACAGGGAGGCAATGGATATATCCCCATCTCGTTGCAATACGAGGACTATACCGCCTCTGATTCTCGCGCCGTCAGTATCGCGGGCGGCGACCCCAAAGAGAAGGATGTTAATCGCAGTTATTTGGGCAAGAGTACCAGGACTTATAACCGAGATGATATGGTATTGGTACAACAGATGCACCAGCGCATGGCGGGTAAACCGGTCATTTGTGTGATTGAGACCGATCGTCCCTTTGTACTGTCAGGGATAGAGCCCTATGCCGATGCTATCTTATTGACTTTTGGCGTCACCAATCAGGCGGTGTTGGATATTGTATCGGGTCGCAGGGAGCCCTACGCATTGCTTCCGTTCCAGATGCCGGCCAACATGCTGACCGTGGAGCACAATCAGGAGGACGTACCCGGCGATTTGCAATGTTATACGGATGATGCAGGTCACATTTACGACTTTGCTTATGGTCTTGATTGGCAAGGCATCATCCGTGATGAGCGAACGAAACGGTGGAGGCGATAGGTGGAATTTTTGGGGAATCGGTAGATTATAGTATCGGCACCATATAAAGGGGAAGATAGACTATACCATTCTCCTCTTTTACATTACCGCTATGAAAAACAAACGAGGGCGCTAATTGCTCTGCATACTTATGTTGGAACTTCAGCAGAGAAGATGTGGTATAACGAGAAGACGATTTAACCTCAATCGGATGGATATTATGACGAGCAGAGATGATGGGCTTAGCTACCAGAAAGTCTATTGCGTTTGGCAGCATCTACCACATTAAAATCGTGTGTTTTATTACACCAATCCAATCTTTAGACGGTGCAAAGGTACTACAAAATTTTGGAATACGCGAATTTTTGACGCAAAAAGTTTAGAGGATGATGGTAAAAGTTGCGATTTGCGGCAAAATGCAGATTTGGGGTTTTGGGGGTGTAAAATATTTTTTGCCATTTGAGGCGGTTTTTCTGCGATTTGAGCGCATAACGCCCAAAAAGTGTGTTGGGCTATTGCATATGTGCGAAATTTTTTGTAATTTTGCAACTTCAAATGTGCGCGTGCGCACGTTCGATGCTTGATCGCCCATTGGGCTACGACACGGGGGTTAACCCCCTACGACACGGCGCAAAGCGCCTACGACAACGACAATAACAATATACAAAAATGGAAGAAGCAGAAAAGTATGATGGTTCAAGTATTCAGGTGCTTGAAGGATTAGAGGCAGTGCGCAAGCGTCCTGCCATGTACATTGGCGACATTTCGCAAAAAGGTTTGCACCATTTGGTGTATGAGGTAGTGGACAACTCCATCGATGAGGCGTTGGCAGGATTCTGCGACGAGATCACCGTTCACATCAATGTGGACAACTCCATCACGGTTCAGGATGATGGTCGTGGTATTCCGGTGGATATGCACCCCAAAGAGCACCGTTCCGCCCTGGAAGTGGTGATGACCGTATTGCACGCCGGAGGTAAGTTTAACAAGGACAGTTACAAGGTCAGCGGTGGTCTGCATGGTGTAGGTGTGAGTTGTGTGAACGCCTTGTCCAGTCGGATGCATGTGGAGGTATATCGTGATGGTAAGATACATATGCAGGAGTATGCCAAAGGCAAACCTATCTGCCCGGTGCATGTGATTGAAGAGAACGAAGCCATTGGTAACTGGAATCTGAAAAAGAATGGTACATTTGTTCAGTTCTGGCCAGATGATACGATATTTACCGAAACCGTTTATCAGTGGGATATATTGGCGAACCGTATGCGCGAGTTGGCGTTTTTGAATGCCGGTATTCGCATTGTGCTCAAGGATAAACGCCGTCAGGTGGAGACCGTGCTGGAAGATGGCAGCAAGGTGACGGGCGACAAGAAAGAGATGTTTTATTCGGAAAAGGGCCTGAGCGAGTTTGTTCGTTACATTGACCAAACGCGTGTCCCGCTGATTAGCGATGTCATTCACCTGAGTACGGAGAAATATGGTACGCCGGTGGAAGTCGCCATGATTTACAATAGCGATTTCAACGAGAATGTTCACTCCTATGTTAACAACATCAACACCATTGAGGGTGGTACCCATGTAGCCGGTTTCCGTTCGGCTCTGACCCGTGTGATGAAGAAATATGCCGAGGACAGCAAGTTGCTGGAGAAGGCCAAGTTGAAAGATAAGGATGGTAATTCGACCATCGACCCAAACGATTTTCGTGAGGGTTTGACGGCTGTTATTTCCGTGAAGGTGGCCGAGCCGCAGTTTGAGGGCCAGACGAAGACCAAACTCGGTAACTCCGAGGTGGCCGGTATGGTTTCCAGTGCCGTAGGCGAAGCGTTGAACAATTATCTGGAAGAGCATCCGGATGATGCCAAGCGCATTGTGGAGAAGGTGATTTTGGCCGCTCAGGCCCGTATTGCTGCCCGCAACGCCCGTCAGTCCGTGCTGCGTAAATCGCCTTTGTCCGGTGGAGGTCTGCCCGGCAAACTGGCCGACTGCTCGAGTAAGGATCCGGCTGAGTGCGAACTCTTCCTGGTGGAGGGTGATTCGGCAGGCGGAACCGCCAAGACCGGTCGTGATCGTGTCCATCAGGCTATTTTGCCCTTGAGAGGTAAGATTCTGAATGTGGAGAAAGCCATGGAGCATAAGGTGTTTGAGTCCGAAGAGGTACGTAATATCTTTACGGCATTGGGTATCACGTTTGGAACGGAGGAAGATCCCAAGGCGTTGAACCTGAGTAAGATTCGTTATCACAAGGTGATCATCATGGCCGATGCCGATGTAGATGGTGCGCATATTGCCACGCTGATTATGACCTTGTTCTTCCGCCATATGAAGGAAGTGATTGAGCAGGGTCACCTGTATATTGCCTGTGCTCCGCTGTATATGTGTTCCAAGGGTAACTACAAAGAGTACTGCTGGAACGATCAGCAGCGTAAGGATTTTATTCTCAAGTATGGTGGTGGTGACGAGAAACAGATTAAGACCCAACGATACAAAGGTCTGGGTGAAATGTCTGATGCCCAATTATGGGAGACGACCATGGATCCGGAGCATCGTATGCTCAAGAAAGTGACCATTGAGAATGCTGCAGAAGCGGATCGTACCATCGCCATGCTGATGGGTGACGATGTGGCTCCTCGTCGTGAATTCATCGAAGAAAACGCTACGTACGCCAATATTGATGCATAATGAAAATTGCGGTTTACTGCTCGGCTAAGAACCAGATAGCCCAGACGTATCTGTGTTTGGGTGATGAACTGGGTCGCTGGATTGGTGAGCATGGCCATACCTTGTTGTATGGAGGTGCTACCGGTGGCCTGATGACCCGTGTGAGCCAGGCAGTACACCAGGCAGGTGGGCAGGTGATAGGTATTATTCCCACCTCCATCATTCGGGCCGGTCGGTTGGACAGTGCATGTGACCAAATCATCGAGGTGGAGAACATGGCCATGCGCAAGATGGCCATTCGCCAGGAGGCCGATGTGTTTATTGCCCTGCCAGGCAGTTATGGAACGATGGACGAGATGATGGATGTGATTGCCTCCGGCACGGTTGGGGAACATCACAAACCCCTGTTTGTGGTGAATCATGACCAGTTTTATCACCACTTGCAACAACTTATAGAACATATGCTGGCGGAGCATTTTATTGGAGAGCAACAATCTTACCAGCCTGTGTTTGTCAACCAATTATCAGATATTTATTCACTTATTAATACTTAACGATTATGTTATTAGGTGCTTTATTACGCGGCAAGATGCTGAAGACAGCCAAGTATGAACAAAGCGAAGCCTTTGCTCAATATGCCGACCCCCAAATTTACGATCAGGTGTATCAGGACGATTTTGATTGGAGCGACATGTCTCATTCGAAGTGGAAACCTGGTTTCCGTTATGCGTCTGAGCAACTCAAGTCGGTTCACTCCTATACCCAAGCCGCTATAGCCATGAATCATGGTAAGAATACCACGACTCAGAACAGTGTGCTGACCATCGCCACGTGTAAGGAAAAAGTCACTGCTCCTGCCTGGGATGCGCAAAAGGGCATGGTGATGCGCGAGTTTGACTATACATCGGATGTGATTCATCAGGCTGCCTTGGAGATTCAGGAGGGTGTGATTCAGGTGAAGGCTCGTGTGAGTGGCAAACAGCATCACAGTATTTATTTGGCTGGTGAAAATCAGATGCCGGTGATCAGCATCATGGATTGCTGCTGCAAACGCCTGTTCTGCAATGTGAAGGAGGATGCTCAGGATACCCATGCCAAGGTGGATTTGGGTCGTTGGTGTCCCAATCAGGAATTGATTTTTACCCTGGTGATTACGCCGGTGGAAGTGGTTTGGTACATCAATAACATGCAGGTACATTCGATGGCGAATCGCTTGAGTAAGAACCAGAAGTATTATCTGCATATGGGTTCGTTTGGAGGTAAAAAGCAAAAGGGTGCCGGTGAACTGAACGTGAGCTGGTTGCGTGTGTATCATAAGAAATAAATCGTCTCTATGTTTTTGATTGCTGGTCCTTGTGCCATTGAGAGTCGGGATATGGTGCTTCAAACCGCCCAGACACTGAAAGAAGTGACGACGGATTTGGGCATTCGACTCATCTTTAAGTCTTCGTTTGACAAGGCGAACCGCACTTCCTGTTCTCAACGCGGAATAGGTATGGAGGAAGGTTTGCGCATATTGGAAGAAGTAAAACGCAGTTTGGAATTGCCCATTCTCACGGATGTTCACGAATCGTGGCAATGCGCTCCGGTGAGTGAAGTGGCCGATGTGTTGCAGATTCCCGCGTTTTTATCTCGCCAAACCGATTTGCTGCAGGCTGCAGCCCAGACAGGCAAAACGGTGAATGTCAAAAAGGGTCAGTTTATGGCCCCGTGGGACATGCGGGGAGCCATTGATAAGATTCGTGCCGTCGGGGGCCAAAATATCTGGCTTACGGAACGCGGATCGAGTTTTGGATATGGTCGTCTGGTGGTGGATATGACCTCGTTGGTAGAGATGCGCAAGTTGGGTTATCCTGTGATCTTTGATGCCACTCATTCGGTGCAACAGCCTTCGTGTCAGGACGGTATTACCGGAGGAAATCGCGACATGGTGCCTTACCTGATGCGTGCAGCGCTTGCCGTGGGGGTAGACGGGTTGTTCTTAGAGGTACATCCGAATCCGGATCACGCTATTTCCGATGCCGCCAATCAAATTTCGCTGGATTCTATTCGTTCGATTCTTCAACAAGCAGTACAATATGACATACTCCGAAAGAGCTAAAGAGATATTTCATCAGGAGATTGCGGAATTTGAAAAAGTGTCCGCAGCCATTGATGAGCGATTTGATCGTGTGGTGGAATGTATCTACCACTGCAAGGGTAAGTTGGTGGTGATGGGTATTGGCAAGACCGGTATCATTGGCCATAAGATGGCATCATCCTTAGCATCCACCGGTACATCGGCCATTTTTGTCAATGCGGCCGAAGCCGTTCACGGCGATTTGGGCATGATTGCCCGCGACGATGTGGTGCTGTTGGTGAGCAACAGTGGTGCTACCAATGAGATTATGAATGTGATTGCTCCGTTGCGCAATATCGGTTGTACGCTGATTGCCATGACCGGTGATGAGAACAGTCCGTTGGCGCTGGCCTGTGATTGGGTGTTACCGGTGCATGTGGATAAGGAAGCCTGTCCGTTGGGTCTGGCTCCTACGACCTCCACGACGGCTGCGTTGCTGATGGGGGATGCATTGATGGTGTGCCTGATGGAATTGCGAGAGTTTAGGGCGGAGAACTTTGCTGTGTATCATCCCGGTGGCGCTTTAGGGCGCAAGTTGCTGGGTCGTGTGCAGAACTGCATGCAAACCGCTGTTCCGATGGTGGATATTCATACTTCGTTCCGTGATTTGGTGGTGGAAATGAGTGACAAACATTTGGGTATGACGATGGTGAGTGCCCATGGTCAATGTGTGGGTATCATCACCGATGGCGATTTGCGTCGTACGATTCAGCGTTACGATGATTTGTCCTCTCTTCAGGCCCAAGATATCATGACTCCGTCGTATAAGCATATTCATCAGCAGGCATTGCTGACGGATGCGTTGGCGATTATGGATCGGTATAATATCACCACATTGGCAGTAACCGAAAAAGAAAATACCGATGTCATCATCGGTATTCTCTCTATTCACCATATTATTGATTTTGCGTAACTTATAACCAACGCCAAGTCGTATTACTCTCAAGGCCAAGATACTGTATCTTGGCTTTGATGGTTTGTATGGCGGTGGTGTCAATGGCAAATGGTGCCTGATAGGTTTGCCATTCGTCGTCATTGAGTTGGTAACGAATAATGGCTTTGGGGGTCACCGCATTCATGCTCACCATTCCTTCGGACAGATGAATACCCGGTTGCTGCAAGTGGAAACAGTGGCCACCGTTTTTCAGATCCACGAGGGCATAGTGGTAAACGAGTTCGTTGTACTGCGCCAGACTCAGACGAGAGCGCATATTCCAGCTGCGCTCGCACAGACCGAATATCTTAGGATAGATTTGCCACTCTACCTGTTGGAAACTGCGAATGACCTCTGACCACAATTGGGCATTCATGCCCACCACATTGTCATGCTGCAGTGGTAACCAGTCAAAACTCCTGTATTCATCGGTAAATCCGCCCCAATCGAGACCTTTCTCTTCGTGGTGCTTGCAGTAGGCAAAATCAAAATACAGACGGTTGGCATTGGCCAATACGACCGGATAACCGGCGTCCGCCATTTCCTGAGATTTCTTATCCCCATTGTGCCAACTGTAGCAGATGGCGTGTGTGGAGGGAGCGCAAAAATGGGTAATCTCCTCCCATCCCATGGGTTGCAGATGTTCGCGCTCCAAGATGGCCATGACGGCATCGATATACGCCTGATGTTCTTCGCGGGTGAGCGAACCGGAGGGCACTTCATCGCCACCGATATTGAAAATGGTGAGCGGGTTACCGGCTTCCTGATGCATGCGAACGAGTTCGGTAATCACCTTATCAATAAACTCGATGGCATAGGGGTTGCTGACCGCAATGACATTGTCGGTGTAGTTTTGGGCACTGTTGTATTCCCGTTGTTCCAAGACACTGTCGGTGAGCAAACCATGCATGGCTTTCTTGCAGGCGCGCATGTGTCCGGGCATATCGATCTCTGGTATCACGTCGATGGCGCGCTCATGGGCGTAGCGAACCAAACGAATATATTCGTCGCGGGTCAGATAGCCATTGGCCGTGGAGTTCTTGTCCATATAGTCCCAACCGCCGTTGTACATGGGATAGAGACATTCGCTTTCATCCTTGGTCCAACCACGGCGTGAAGCGGTGGCAGTCAGTTCGGGCAGGCCCGGAATCTCCACCCGCCATGCTTCGTCATCGGAGATATGGAAGTGCAGAACATTGAGTTTGTAGTTGGCCATCACATCGATGACGCGCATGATGGAATCCACCGGATAGTAGTTGCGTACGATATCCAGCATGATGCCGCGGTGGTGCAAGTCTGGCCAGTCTACGATGCGCATTTGGGGCAATTGCTCCATATTGCTGATGAGTTGGCGCAAGGTTTGGTGTGCGTAGAAGATGCCGCGGGAATCGTTGGCTTCCAGGATGATACTGTCTGCGCCAATGATGAGGCTGTAACCCTCTTCCACCATGTTGGCATTCATTTTTTCCACGATGGATGCTGCCTCTGTGTGGCAGAAGCCCTGACCCATTTCCACCACTTTGGGTTGTGGAAAGACGGGCAGGACGGTTGGCTGAGAAGCGTCAGAGGTGAGGATATGGTTCACATATTCATATACATATTCGCCTTCGGCATAGGGAGTTTTTTCCCAAGTGGGAATCTGGCGCATCATTTGTTCAGGCCGATTGTACTTGTGATAAGTGCACGGAATGGAAACCGGTTTGCCGTTTTCTCCCTGAATGAGGAAGAATCCTTCGGGAATGATGTTCTCGCGGATAGCACTGCCGCGATAGTGCATGGTGATGGTGCGTGACTGTCCGGCAGCGAGCGGTTGAAATGCTTCGGTGGGCTGGATATTATGCCAACTGCCCTGGATACGGGTTTCTTTCAATTCATCCCCTTCGCGATAAACGGGACCGAGGGACATAAGGTCAAACCACAGGGTCCAATCCCCCTCCAGGGTGCGGTGGGAGGTGTTGGTCATGGTCAGAGCCACTTCACAGATGCCGGGCTCCACATCATTGGTCACTAAAGTCCAATCTAAAGCCAGTGGACTGTTCTGGTGGCAGCTAATGCATGCAAAAAGTACAAAAAATAAGGTTATTTTCTTCATAAAATCAAAATTTTTTGCAAAGATAATATTTTTTTTGTAACTTTGCAAGAAAATTTCAAAAATCTATGACACCACTTGCAATTTTAGTCACGATGGCAGCGTATTTTGTGCTGCTTTTTGTCATTAGTTACCTTGCCGGGCGCAAGGCAGATAATGCGGGATTCTTTTCCGGAAACAAGTCGAGTAACTGGTTATTGGTAGCCATGTCTACCATTGGGGCCGCCATTTCGGGTGTCACCTTTGTGAGTGTTCCGGGCATGGTGGGAACGAGTGCGTTTGCGTACATGCAGATGGTTTTGGGATTTACGGTAGGTCAGTTACTGATAGCGTATGTACTCATTCCGTTGTACTACAAATACAACCTGACCAGTATCTATGAGTATCTGAACAACCGATTTGGGGTGAGCAGTTACAAAACCGGGGCGTGGTTGTTTTTTGTGAGCAAGATGTTGGGTGCGAGTGTGAGGTTGTTTGTCGTGGGCAGTGTATTGCAGTTATTGGTTTTTGGTCCGTTGGGCGTACCATTTTGGGTGAATGCCATCTTTACGGTAACCATCGTTTATTTGTGTACCTTCAAGGGAGGCGTCAAATCGGTGATTTGGACCGATTTGCTCAAGACCCTATGCCTTATTTTTTCCGTAGCGTTGTGTATTTATTATATTGTTCGCAGTGGGGTGAGTCTGGAGGGAATGACCCACAGTGAGATGGGTCGTGTCTTCTTTTTTGACGATGTGAACAGTGGCAATTATTTCTTTAAGCAGTTTTTGGCCGGTATTTTTCTGGTGGTAGCCACGACGGGACTGGATCAGGATATGATGCAGCGCACACTCAGTTGTAAGAACTACAAGGACAGTCAGCACAATATTCTGGTAGGTGCGCTGATGCAGATTGTGGTGATTGGCATGTTCCTGGTTTTGGGTTATGTACTCTATACCTATGCGGCGCAACAACAGGTAGATATTTCCGGGTTGAAGGGGGACGATATCTTCCCGTACCTGGCCACGGGCAACTATTTTCCGATGATTGTGGGGGTACTGTTTGTAGTCGGTTTTATTGCCTCTGCTTATTCGGCAGCCGGCAGCGCACTGACCGCATTGACTACCTCGTTTACGGTGGATATTCTCAATCGTAAAGACGCGGATGAGAAAACCACCCGCACCCGCAAGTGGGTGCATGTCATGATGGCGGTGATGATGGCGGCATGTATCTATGTGATTTATTTCCTCAATGACGATGCGATTATTCAAACCGTGTACAAAGTGGCTTCCTATACGTATGGTCCCTTGTTGGGCATGTTCTGTTTTGGTATATTTACCAAGCGTCAGGTGTATGATAAGTGGATTCCGCTGGTGGCCATTGCTTCGCCCATTATCACATGGATACTGGATGTCCATTCCCAGGCATGGTTTGGCGGATACCAGTTCTCTCATGAGCGCCTTATTCTCAATGCATTGCTGACCTTTATCGGTATGGCTTGTCTGATTCGTAAGCATTCTTCCCAATAATCCTATGCAAAACATTACCATTTATTGTAAGAACAACCATCAGTATTACGATGTGCCCTGTGGTACCTCGCTGATGGAAGTGTATCAGAAGATTGGTCTGGAATTGAAGTATCCGGTGGTGGCCGCGTTGGTGAACTACAAAGTCCAGAGTCTTCATTTTTTGGTGTACAAACCCAAGGATATCGAGTTTTTGGATATTTCTTCGTCCACGGGCATGCGCGTGTATGTGCGTACCTTATGTATGGTTATGTCGTGTGCGGTGAATGATGTGATAGAGGGAGCTGATTTGCGCATTGAGCATCCGATATCCAAGGGCTATTTTGGTTCGTTGCGCACATCGGATGGCACTCGTCTGACGGTGACGCAGCCCATGATTGATGCCATCAAAAACCGCATGCAGGAGATTATCCGTGAAGACCGGCCCATTGTCGTGGAGGAGAAACAAACCAAGGAAGTGATGCAACTGTTTCAACCTCGTTCCGCCTCTGATTCGTCTCTGTTTCAAACCTTAGGCAATCCGTATTGTCGTTACTATCGCATGGGCGATTATATTGATTATTATACCGATGCTCTACTGCCATCTTCGGGTGGTCTGAACATCTACGATGTGGAAATGTTCCATAACGGTCTGTTGTTGCGTATCCCCTGTCGTACCTGTCCTGATCATCTAGAGGAAAAATGCAATCAGGAAAAGATGTATGCCATCTTTAAGGAATACACCGGTTGGAATCATCTGATGAACATGGTCAATGTGGGCGAGTTTAACCTGGCATGTAAATCCAAGCGCTCGTTTGAGACCATCAAAATCAGCGAAGCGTTGCACGAAAAAAAGGTGGCACAGATTGCCGATTCCATTGCGTCTCGTGAGCATCGTCCCCGGTTTATTCTCATTTCCGGTCCGTCTTCATCGGGAAAAACGACCTTCTCCATGCGTCTGAGGATCCAGTTGCTGGTGAATGGTCTTCGACCGGTGGTGGTGACGATGGACAACTATTTTGTCAATCGGGAAGATACCCCTAAGGATGAAAATGGGGAATGGGATTTTGAGCATTTCCATGCGTTGGATTTGGACTTGTTCCGCAGTCAGATGAAGGATTTGTTGGACGGAAAGGAGATTGCGTTGCCCACCTACAATTTTGAAACCGGTAAACGCGAATATCGAGGGAATAAGTTGCAACTCCAGGAGAACGAGATTTGTATTTTGGAGGGGTTACATGCGCTCAATCCGGACTTGATGCCCGACATTCCCAGACAGGAAACCTATAAGATATTTGTGTCCGCGTTGACGGTGGTCAATCTGGATAATCACAACTGGATTCCGACCACGGATATCCGTTTGCTCCGGCGCATCATTCGGGACAACCGTTATCGTGGTTTTTCCGCCCGTGAAACGATTGCCCGTTGTGACAGTGTTCGTCGGGGTGAAGAGCGCTGGATATATCCGTTCCAGGAAGAAGCGGATGTGATGTTTAATTCGGCCCTGCTGTTTGAATTAGCGGTACTTAAGCGTCATGCTGAACCGTTATTGGACGAGGTACCGAAGTATTGTGATGAGTATACGGATGCCCATCGGTTATTAAAAGAGTTGAGTTATTTTGAATCCGTTCCTGACCGTGAGATTCCGCCCACATCCTTTTTGCGTGAGTTTGTGGGAGGAAGTTCTTTCCGATATTGATTATGAAAAAAATCGTTACCCTAGTTGTGAGCATCATGGCCATGATGTATGTCCATGCTCAGGATATCCTTCAGGATATGCCGCTTGCGCGTATTGTTCAGGATTCGTCTATTACCCGGCTGATGGTGGAAAAACGCGATGGGATTACCAAGGGACAAACGCAGGTACCCGGTTGGCGGGTGCAGGTGTATTCTTCTAATCAGCAATCTAAGGCCAAAATGGAAGCGGAGCATATGGCCGACAGTCTGCGTTTGGTCATTGACCAACCCGTTTATGTGCTGAGTCAGCAACCGTTTTGGAAAGTGAGAATTGGTAATTTTATGAGTCAGGAAGAGGCCGCAGCCTATCGTGAACAGTTGTTGTTGGCTCTTCCCCAACTGCAAGGTGTAGCCTATGTGGTAAGGGATGAGCATATCCAAATCATACAATGAATTTACAAGCTTTTTCTGTCGATGAATCCTTGACCGCTGTGATTGCGGACCATATTCGTGATATCTTATCCGATGTGGGTGAAGATTCCCAACGACCGGGTTTGGTGAGAACTCCGGAGCGTGTGGGGGAAGCCATGCAATATTTGCTGAAGGGTTATCATGAAGACCCTGAGCAGATTCTCCGTTCCGCCCTGTTTGAGGAGGATTATCGTCAAATGGTGGTGGTGAAAGACATCAATTTTTTCTCTTTGTGCGAGCACCATATGCTGCCGTTTTTTGGCAAGGCGCATGTGGCATATATTCCCAATGGTTGCATTACGGGCCTGAGTAAGATTGCCCGTGTGGTGGATGTGTATGCCCGTCGGTTGCAGGTGCAGGAGCGAATGACCACCCAGATCAAGGAGTGTATACAGTCTACGCTGCATCCGTTGGGGGTGATGGTGGTCATTGAAGCAGAGCATCTGTGCATGCAGATGCGTGGGGTGGAAAAGCAACATGCTATCACCACCACTTCCGATTTTACAGGAGCGTTTACCCGTCAGGAAACGAGGGAAGAGTTTTTGCGCCTCATCAATCACTAATGCATGATCATGATTTTGGTCACGCAGTGTGACTTACCGTCTGCTGTGTTGCACAGTACGCTGTAGATACCGGAAGCTACCCGTTCTCCATACCCATTTTTACCATTCCAGGTAGCGATACCTCCATTGCCTCGCGTTTCACACACGAGGTTACCTGCGCCGTCCACAATATGAATGACGGTATGGTCCATCAGTCCCCGTATGGCGATCAAACCGGTGTAGTCCCGATAGACGGGATTGGGATAAGCGTAGATATTTTGGTAATTTTCTTCCGGTGCCGTGGCATCACTGAGGTAAGACATCAGTCCGGCGCTTGTTCCCACGAACACCCGACCGCTTTGTGGTTCGATACCCAGCGATAAAATGGTATTGCTGGGCAGGGGTGAATTATCCTGTGTAAAGTGTTGCAATGTTTCGATACCATCGGCAGACATGAGGTACAGCCCCGAGCCCTCTGTTCCTATCCATTTGCGGTTGCTGCCATCTACGGCGATGGCATTAATGACCTCTGTTTGCAGCAGGTAGTCGGCCAAATCGGTGCCATCATTGCGTGGAATGATGATGCGGGTGCATTCGTTGGAGGTAAAGAACTTATCCTGTTGTTCGGCGGTGAGGGTAAACAGTCCCTCTTCGGTTCCTACCCACAGGGTATGGTCCTTATCCTGGGCTGCACACAGGATACGTTCGGGTTCTATGGTTTTGCCTTTTTGGTCCACAAACACCCGTCGCATCAGCGCTTTGTCATCGGAAGATTTAAACGGGGTGGAGTTGGTGTTGAGCAGGACGAGTCCCGTTTGTTCGCGTCCGTGTGGAATCCATATCCAATGGGGATTGCGGCTGTCCATCATCATTTCCTGGGGACAAATCATCACTATCTGTTCGCGCGAGGAGTAGTCGTAGATATTCATGGTAAACCATCCGCTTGAGTCCTGCTGGTGGGCGGTGACTAAATCCGATGGTTGGATGATTTGGAAATTCTCAATGCCATTTTCTTTGCCGGTGCAAATCAACCACAGATTGCCATCCGTATCATACATCGCTGCATCGGTTCGCATGTAGTTATACGAATACTGGTTGAGGACGCGCGTCATGATTGGACTGTTTTTGTAGTGATAATATTTAACGAGTTGGTCTCCGTTAAATTCGTACAGCCCAGTGCCAAAACTGGTTACAAAAAAATGCTCGCTGTCGTTGGGATCTTCGGCCACATTCATAAAATCCATGGGCCAGTTGTGAGTGGCATTGTGAATAGCCTCGGAGGTGATGTTCAACCATTGTTGTCCATCGTAGCGCATGACGCAACCGTCTACACGATTTTCCACCGCCCATCGACTGCCGGGAACCACATAGACATGTTGTCCGGTGACCTTGATTCGGTAGGGTATATTCTTGAGCGGTCCGACCGGTTGGTATTTTTGGGTTCCGGAGGAGGAGATACAGGCGACTCCGTTGTCATAAGCTGCGGCCCATACTTCGTTGCGAAAACGGATGGCGGAACTTAATGGCCAGGGGGCGTCAATAAAAATCGCCGTGCTGTCACTGGTAATCTGAAAGATACCATATCCGCTACAGGCATAGACCTGTCCTTCATTTTCCGTGATATGGCGAATATAGATATCCGAGAGTATGGGTTGCCATTGTCCCTGTTGACGGGCATAGAGTTGGCTGCCGTCGTGCAGCAACAAGCTGCCTGTTACGGCGCACAGACCGTGTAATTGTTCGATGCCACTCACACTGCACCGGTTCCATTGGGAATAGTCCAGCAAATTCGCCTGACGCGGAGCACTGAAAAAGGTGTGATCACTGATGGCATAGATGCTGTCGGGCAGTACAGCTATCTGTACGATATTTTCTTCTGCTCCATCCTGTCCGATATAGTAGGTATCCAACACCTCTTTTTTTTGCAGATTGATGACCACAATACCAAACGGCATGGCCATATACATCAGTCCTTGAGACAGGGTGATGGTATTGGCCTGTTTGGATTGATTCATCTGTTTGATTTTGAGGTCCTGAATAGGCACGATGTTTTGGTTATGGTCCATCAAATCAATCAGTCCATCGGCATATACAATCACCAGTTGGTTGTACATGGTATCCTTGGCAATATGAACAACAGATGCCCCACTCAGACCATTTTGCTTGGTCCAATATTCCAATTCTCCATCGCTGGAAACGGCATACAATGATCCGTCTGCAATGGCATAAACATGATCTTGCATATGGACCACTTCGCTCGTTGAACCATAGGCCATGTGGGAAGTCCAACCTCCCATTTCGGCATGCACCAGGGTGGTAAATGTCAGCACCAGGCAAAGGATGAGGTGACGTTTCATATCTGAGATTGTTGAATAAACAGTTGTAGGGCTTGCAGCGCACGAGCGCGATGACTGATGGTGTTTTTTATTTCACTGCTCAATTCGGCAAATGTGCGGTCATATCCGTCCGGAATAAAGATGGGATCGTAGCCAAATCCCCCTTCTCCATATTCCTGTACAGCGATTTGTCCCCGCACACAACCGCTTAACTGGTGGGTGATATGGGGAGTGATGAGGGTGATGACGGTACGAAACTGCGCTCCGCGTTGGGTTTGTCCTTCCAGTTCGCGCAGGGCTTTGCGTCGGTTATCCCCATCTCGATGCCCTTCTCCGGCCCAACGGGCCGTAAAGACACCCGGTTGACCATGGAGTGCATCAATTTCCAATCCCGTATCGTCCGCAATGATGCCATCTATGGTGGAATGAGTGGGGTGAGCGGTTAACCACTGCGCTATGGTTTGCGCCTTGATCATGGAGTTTTCTTCCAGTGTGGTACCTGTTTCCTGTACATCGATACAACAACCGATATCTTCCAGACTCAAGACCTGAATGGGAGCCAAGATGGGCCTCACTTCGGCCAACTTGTGGGCATTATTGCTGGCGAAAACAAAAATCATCTGCGTTTGCGAATATTGAGTTTTACCGGTTTAATCATATTCTCGGGACTAAGAATCGTGTCCAGTTCTTCCTGCGTCAGAATCTCATGCTCCAGTACCAAATCATACACGCGTTTGCCGGTAGCCATGGCTTCCTTGGCAATCTTGGTGGAATTTTTGTATCCGATAATGGGATTCAGCGCCGTGACAATACCGATACTTCCTTTCAGATATTGCTCACACTGTTCGGCGTTGGCGCGTATGCCTTCGATGCAATAGGTACGCAAGACATCCATACCATTCATCATGATTTCCGCACTCTCCAGACAGCACTGAGCCATGGTCGGTTCCATGGCATTCAGTTCCATTTGCGCCTCCTGGTTACACATGCTCACGCACAGGTCGTTGCCAATCACCTTGTAGCAGATTTGGTTCATTACTTCCGGAATGACAGGATTCACCTTGCCCGGCATGATGGAACTGCCCGGTTGGCGTGCCGGCAAATCGATCTCATGCAGTCCGCACTTGGGTCCACTGCCGAGCAATCGCAGGTCGTTGCTGATCTTATTCAGTTTGGTGGCTACGCGCTTCAACGCGGACGAAAAACCTACCATGGAACTGGTGTCCGAGGTGGCGGCTACCAGATTGGGAGCCAGGCGAATATTCCACCCGGTCAGTTGTGCCAATGCCTGTACACATTTCTCGGCATAACCGGGTTCGGCACAAATACCGGTACCAATGGCCGTAGCACCCATATTGACAGTCAGCATTTCTTCAGCAGCCAGGTCCAAATGAGGAATTTCCTCTTCCAATATCTGCGCCATGGCTCCAAATGTCTGTCCCAGTGTCATGGGCACTGCGTCTTCCAATTGAGTACGACCCATTTTGAGGATATCCTTAAACGCTTCTTCTTTTTGACGGAAAGCCTGAATCAGTGCCTGATAATGTTTCTTATACTCCAGACTGGTGGCATAGAGTGCCAAATGGATAGCGGTAGGGTAGGCGTCATTGGTAGATTGGGAGCAGTTGACATGGTCGTTGGGCGAGCAATATTGGTACTCACCTGCCTGATGTCCCATGATTTGGAGCGCACGGTTGGCAATCACCTCATTGGCATTCATGTTGGTGGTTGTTCCGGCCCCTCCCTGAATGAGGTCGACGGGAAACATCTCATGATGTTGACCGTCCAACAGTTCCTCACAGGCCTGACGAATGGCCTGATATTGTTCCTCGGTCAACAGTCCCAATTCATGGTTGGCCATGGCGGCCCCCAGTTTGGTATAGGCTAATCCCTGTATAAAAAGAGGGTAATCCTGTAACTTAAATTTCGAAATCGGAAAATTTTCGATTCCACGCATGGTTTGAACACCATATAAAGCTTCGGAGGGAATTTGTTTTTCCCCAATTAAATCACTTTCGATACGCATTTTCACGACATTTGTGCATTAAAGATTAAAAACTGATGCAAAGATACAACTTTTTTTGTATATTTGAAAATAATTTTGTACTTTTGCGCAAAATTGTGAGCATAATGAAGCGAATCTGTCTCTTTTTTTGGGTCATGTTGTCCTTTTTACAGGTGACTGCTGCCGATTTGGTGGCGGTGAACCTGACGAACGGCAGTCAGGTCTATGGAGAGTTGATTTTTGAAAACGACGATGTCGTGGTGCTTCGAGATCAGCAGGGACGTCGGTTTCAATATCCCAAATTAGATGTGCAAAACATCCAGCGTCAGGCGACCCTATCCACTGAAAATGTGCAGGATGTTGTGAAGGCAGAAGAACCCAAAAAAGTAGCCATACGGGTGTTGGCAGGAGCCGGTGCGGTGACTTTGCCCAAGCAGGCTTGGGGTACGGATTTGAGTGCCGAGTTTCAGATAGGTACTTACGATTTGGGTCATCGTCATATTTTTCTGGGAGGCAGTATCGGATATCATGGGGTATTATTAGCCCAAACGTATTCTTATATTCCCATTCAGGTGGTCACTTCGATTCCGCTGTTGAGTGGTCGTCATTCGCCTTCGGTCGGATTTGGTTTGGGTTATGGCCTGAGCGCGCATCACACCCGTGGTGGTTTGTGCGCGGGCGTGGATATAGATTATAGGTACGCGTTTGGTTCCACTTCTGCCCTGATGGTGGGGATATATTCCCGGTTTCAGCAGGACAATCTGACCACATACCCGGAGGTGTATGGCACCTCTTATCGGTTGGAGTCTGGTCATAGTTTGGTCAGTGTAGGAGCCCATTTTGCCATTATATTTTAAGTCCATTCGAAAAAAATGACATAAAAAGTCCTTTTTTTGGGTAATATATTTGCATATATCATAAAAAAGCAGTAATTTTGCAGTCGCTTTTGCAGAAAGGATGCTTATGCAAGACCTGAATAATATACCATTGTTGGATTGCCCTGTGGATTTTCTGGTTGGAGATGCCAGTGGCAAGATTATGAATGAATACGGCCGCTTTCCGTGTAAGATAAAGTGCGGAGTATATGCATTTATGGTTAGAGGAACCGCGAGTGCTACGATTAATATTAATCGTTATGAGTTCCGTCAAAACGATGCATTGCTGTTGGAGCCGGGCAGTTTTTTGCTGATTCATGAGTTTTCGCCAGATGCCCTTGTGTATTATGTATTATTCTCGTCCTCTTTTCTGGAAAAGAATACGTTCCGTTCTCGAATGTCGCTGGAGACGATGCAGTTGCACAGTCCGGTAGCGCATTTGAATGAGGAACAAAGCGGAGTGATCGTTCATCTGGCAGAGTTGTTGATGGAGGCTTCCAATGTCAAGCCATCGATGTTGAATTCGGATAGAATGGTGTATGTGTTCAGTTTGTTGCAGTTGATGTTTTCTACCTATGCTAAGATGTCCGACACATACCATCCTCAACCCAGAGATCGAAAGACGGAGTTGTATCAGGAATATACGAAGTTGGTCTTGGAGCACTATACGCAGTGGCATAAGGTATCCCAATATGCCAAACATTTGCGAGTGACGCTGCCGCATTTGTGCAGCATGATCAAGATGGTGAGTGGGCGTACCGCCGGAGAGTTGATTGAGGATGCGTTGATTACCGATGCCAAGGCCCAGTTGAAGATTTCGAATGCTCCCATTAAGGATATTTCCGCCAGTCTGGGATTTGGAAGTGTCGCGATGTTTTCACGATTTTTCCACACGGCAGTCGGAATGCCTCCCAAGACATATCGTATGAAAGAATAATTTCGAGAAGTAGCGCAGTTGGTAGCGTACCACGTTCGGGACGTGGGGGTCGGGCGTTCGAGTCGCCTCTTCTCGACCAGCGAGTGGTCTTCGATCTGAAGGTGCTCGACAAAAAAAAGAGCAGCTCCTGCTCTTTTTTTTGTCTTCGATCGTACGCTTTTTCCTTGCACTTTGGGTGGAAATGACGTATAATAGAATGTGAAACCAATTAAAACACCAACAATATGGAAATGTTATTTTCGTTTATTGCCGGTCTTGTGCTGGCAGGAATAGGAGCTGTGATCATGCTCCGCAGTGCCAAATCTTCTTCTGCCGCTGAACAAAAGGCAGCTACGGCCAGGTTGCAGGCGGAACTGGAGAATGCCGAGAAAAATATGGATAAGGTGAAAGCCGATGCCCAAGTGCATACCCAGGAACTGTTGGATGCCAAAGAGCGTGCCCATCGGGATGTGGTGGAGGCGATGGAAAAACGCCATGTGGAGGCGATGCAGGCCATGGAACAACGTCACACTCAGGCGGTGGAGGCAGAGCGTAACCGATTTACAGAAACGATGGATAAGGTGCAGGAACAAATGAAAAATGCCACGGGTGAGTTTCTTAAGCAGCAACAACAGGAGCTGAAAAAAACCAATCAGGAAAGTGTGGAGAAACTGATTGCGCCGCTCAATCAGCAAATGGAGAATATGAACAAACTGATGACGGAAACCCGTTCGGCTCACGAGAAGAGTACCTCTTCCCTCGAAGGCGCCCTCAAACAAATGGTTCAACAGACCGAGAATGTGGGTAAACAGGCAGACAACCTGGCGGAGGCTATGAAAAATAAAGGGAAAGTGCATGGTGATTGGGGCGAACAGGTGCTGGACGATATCCTGTCAGGCAGTGGACTGCGTGAGGGAATAGAGTATACTAAGCAAGAGGTGATTAGTATTGGCAATCGCGAGAGTTACCGTCCGGACTTTATCATCCATACTCCCGAAGGAGGTCGTATCATTGTGGACAGCAAGGTATCGCTGACCGCTTATGCGGATGCTATTGGAGCAGAAACCCAGGAGGGGTATGAGCAAGGTGTACGAAAAAACTATGAATCTGTTGTCTCCCACGTGAGTGAGTTAGCCAAAAAGGAGTATCCCAAATATGTGGAAGGAGCCATGAACTATGTGTTGATGTTTATGCCCAATGAAGGAGCTTATGTGATGGCTATGAACTACAATCGTTCCTTGGCACAGGATGCTTACCGTAAGGGAGTGATTATCCTCAATCCTACCAATCTGATGTTGGCGCTCAATTTGGTACTGCAGTCGTGGAATGGTACTCGTCAGGAAGACAACTGTCGCAAAATCATTGAGGCGGCCAATAATATGTACGATAAAGTGATTGGACTGGTAGATACGAGTGTGTCCCTGTCCAAACAGTTGTCCACTGCTGTAGGAACCTGCAAGACACTGACCGATCAACTCAGTGATGGTCGTGGTAATTTGCTCAAGCGAGTGGATGATTTGCGTGGAATGGGTATCACCAGTGTCAAGCGCCCCAAAGTGCACAAAATAGTCTCCGGTGACAGCGAATTACCCGCTCTTGATAATCAGACGGAATAAGACAGACGTGTAGCAATTTCTCCAAATCGATGTATCAATTCTTGTAAAAATGTACTAATTAAAACAAAAAACACGTTTTTTTACCAGAAAATGCATTTTTTTGATGAAATAATTTGCACATGTAAAATTAAAAGGATAATTTTGCATCGTGTTTTGGGAAAAACATAAAGCTATATGGTTAATTGAATTGTTAAAAAAGATGTAAAGAAATATAGCTGAATGAAAGAAGCGGCTATATTAATTCGCATTAATTTTTTGATTTTTAGATGGGGGTAGGCCTGCTCGAGAGAGTCGGCCTATTTTTTTGCCCAAAATATTTGCATAATTCCATTCTTTTTTGTAATTTTGCACGATTTTTGCACTTAAGCAATAAATACGTTTCATATATTAATAATGGATTAAAAAATTGATGTCAATGAAAAAGTTTTTCTTTTTAGCGATTACCCTGATGATGGGTATGAGTGCTATGGCTTACGAAGGTAAGGCCTATGCTTGGCCCAATACGACTCCGGAAGGTAGTTCTTTGGCCGGTGGTGTGTATGTGTCGTATAATGACAATACGCCTAAGGATGTATCGGAATATCATGCTTACGATGCCAGTTCGCGTACATCGTGGGCATCCAGTTATAAGGCGTATTTTGCAGCGCATGCCAATGATGGTTATGCTTTTATGGGTTGGTATAGTGATGAAGCCTATACCCAATTGACATCCACGAAGGTGGAATTTGATGATTTTTCAGCGAAGAATGATTTGACTTTTTATGCGCTGTTTGCTCCTTCGATGGTGGATTCGGTTGTGGCTGAAGGTGTGATCGATACCATCCGCGTGGCCGGTCCATACACCGCTACGGTACAGTTTGCTGTCAGCCATGCAGATGCTGCCGCTGATTTTGATTTGGAACTGGTAGGTGGTGAGAATTGGACCATCGTATCTTCCTCTGTAGCCAACAACATCCTGAGTGTTACCGTTCAGTTTAGTTGCGACAACAGCGTGGTGAATTTTGAAAACTCCACCATGGTGGCCGTTACTTCCAAGGGTACCAGCACCGGTTTGGCCGATGGCGAAAAGTCCTATATGTACTCGTTTGTAAAGGCAGTGGTTCGTTTGGATCCTGTGACGGTGGTTTACGCGTACACGGGCGCGAATGAATATAAGGTCAACGATGCTGCCATTGATTTGGCGGCTTTGTGGACCAGTAACAGCCATGCAGAGCGTGTGTATTCGTTGGTTTCGTATACCGAATCGGGTATCAACAACCAGGGTGGTGTCAATCCCGCATTGGAAGGCGCCCTATTGTCCTTTGGTAAAGCCGGTAAGGTGGTGGTGAAGGTGGCTCAGGAAGCAGCCGGTGCCTGTTTGGCAGGCAGTCAGGAGATGGAGATTACGATCAGTAAACTGGAAAATGCTTTGGCATGGAAGTTTGCTGATGTACAGACCAATGAATGGACGCTGGGATTGAACGATGGTGTCTATGTGAGCACCCAGGTGACCAACCCCAATGCTGAGGTGGATGTAGAGCCAATTGCCGGTGAGGAAATTGCCACCTACTATCCGGAGCAAGGTGCCATTTATTCATCGTTTGTCAAAGGTGTGGCGATGTTCCAGGCAGTGGCTGCAGAGGACTATTTGTATGAAGAGGCTTCTCAGATTGCTTCGGTGACTGTCTCCACCGTAGATGGTTGTAACCTGTACAGTGATACCACCAAATATACCTTCAACGACGATGATTACACACCCGTGGAAATTTATTTTGATGGTAAGCCTCAATCCATGACCTTTGATCTTCGTAAGCGTACGTATTCCAACAATGGTACCTTCACCATCACGGCGCTGTATGAGGATTCGACGGCAGTTCTTACTTCCAGTTCGTTGTACAATCTCAGTTCCGAGTGGTCGACGGTTACGTTGCCTTTGGATGCGGATGTGATAGGTGTTCGCTTCTCGGCCGCCAATTTTGGTCTGATTGCTGAATTGTATGTCAAGAATGTTGAAGTATCTTCCGTAAGCAAGATGGAAGCGGATCAGGAGGTGATTGACTTTGGTCACTGCAAATATGCGGTTATCGGTCAGGAAGTTCCGTATACGGCCACCTTCAATGTGGATTGGATTACTTGCGATACATTGATTCGCGTAGAGTCCACGCTGGAGCATGTATCTGTCAGTGTGGATCCGATTGATGCCCGTGCTCATGCCGGTCAAACGACGATTACCATTTCCTACTTATCCTATGAACCCGAAACCGTAGAGGGCAAGGTGGTGGTTTATACCCCGTACGAGAGTGCCGAGGTGATTGTTAAGGCCATTACCGATAATTCTGCTACCGACATGGAAGTGGTACCAGCCGAACCCACAGCTCAGAAGATCCTGCGTCGAGGTATGCTCATTATCCGTCGCAACGGCAAGGCCTACAATGCTATGGGTGCCATGGTCGAGTAAGAACTTCTGTGGAGAAGATTGTCAGAACAAAAAAAAGAGAGTCAGTGACTCTCTTTTTTGTCGGGATGACAAGATTTGAACTTGCGACCTCCGGTCCCCCAGACCGTTGCGCTACCGGACTGCGCCACATCCCGTCGTCGGAATAAACTCCGCTAAATAGCCTCGCTTTGCGAGTCGAGGCGCTCCGTTTTTCCTCCTCTCTCCATCACAACCAAGTTGTGCTGGAGCCTCGTTAACCTCGAAAGCGGGTGCAAAATTACTGCTTTTTTATGATATATGCAAATTTTTTTGAACGAAAACGTACAAATACGCTCAAAAAAGTCTGTTTTTTAACACGGACATTGCTCCGGTTGCTCATATTCGCCATTCACTTTGGTAGGCTCAATATGAATTCCTACATGCGTGCGGGTACCAAATCGTTGTTTGAGTCGTTGTTCCAGCATCATCGAATGTTGGTGTGCCGTGTATAGTGTTGTTTTGCCCGGCATACGCAGGTGCATCTCAATGGCATAGTTACTGCCTAAGCGGCGGGTACGCAAGTGGTGCATCTCGCTCACCTCGGGATCTTGCGCCACAATGGTTTCTATCTCTTCCCGTATCTCTTTGGGCAGGGAATGCTCCATCAGATCTTTGATGGCCTCCAGACTGATTTTGACTGCGGCCACGATAATGAAGATACTGACCACCACGGCTGCTATGGGATCCATGATAGCCCAGCGTTCACCGAAAAAAATGGCACAGCTGATACCTACCGCAGGGCCAATGGAGGATAAGGCGTCTGAGCGATGGTGCCAGGCGTTGGCAATGACCGCCTGGGAGTTATACTTTCTACCCACACGAATGGTCAGTCTGTAGATAATCTCCTTAATCACGATACTGGCCAATGCTGCCCACAGGGCAATCTTGCCCGGAATGGGAAGCACTTCACCATGGATCACCCGAATAATCTTGTCAATGCCTTCTCCGGCAATCATGGCTCCCACGACCAACAAGGCCAGTCCCACAATCGTAGTGGCCAATGTCTCGTATTTGCCGTGGCCATAATCATGTTCCTGATCGGCAGGTTTGGCACTCAGTCGTACAAAAACGAGTACAATGATATCGGTTAAAAAGTCCGATAACGAATGGACGGCATCGGCAATCATAGCTGCCGAATGGCCGAATATACCTGCCAAAAACTTGAGGACTACCAATACGGTATTGGCCAATCCTCCCCACAGCGTAATGCCATAAATGGCGCGGTGACGCTGACGTTCTTCTTCCGTTGGTTCGATAGATGAAGACATGATGTTGGTGTGTTTTATACCAGTCCGGCAATCACGGCCTTCATGTCATTCTCCGCTTTTTCTTGCTCCTCTAACAGACGCAATTGGGCTTCGGTACGCACGAGGTTGTGCTCCGGATATTGAATCTTATAATAGGTGTCCCCGTTGAGATAATCGGTAAAGAAACGAACGGCCTGCATGTAACTGAGCAGTCGGCATCCAAAGGGTAACAACTCTTTTTCGAGGTCGGTCAGGAAGGTGGCCGTTTTCAGATAACCACGGGTGTAAGCCTCAAAGATAGCCATATCCACATGGATATGATCCAGGTTAGGATCATCCTCCGCACCGGTATTGGCGGCAGTACGCATAAAGTCTCCAAAATCCGAGCACACAAATCCCGGCATCACGGTATCCAGGTCGACTATGCACATGGGTTTGCCTTCTGGGTCAAAGAGCATATTATTCACCTTGGTATCGCAGTGATTGATATGCTTGGGCAGTTTGCCTTCGCGAAACAGTTGCTCCACCAGGCACATGGCCTCGCGCCGCGAGTTGATTCGGTCAATGATCGTTTGGCATTGGTCCAAACGATGGGCTTTGTTGTCGGCTATGGCCTCATCGAGTTGGTGCAAACGAAACTCAATATTATGGAAATTGGGAATGGATTCACATAGGGCATCAAACGGCAAATCGGACAGTTGGCATTGGAATTGGCCAAACGCTTCTCCGGCCAGATAGGCGGATTGGGGAGTTACCCGTTCTTGAGATGTGGCATTCTCTATCAGTACATACATTCTCCAATAGTCTCCTTCGTCCGAGCGATAGTACAATTGTCCATCGCGTGTGGGAATAAGGCGCAAGACACGGCGATCAATATCCTCAATTCCCTGAGCCTGCAGTTTGGTGCGAATATGATCGGTTACCACCTGAATATTGCGTTGCAGACCTTCCACATTTTGAAAAATATGGTGATTGATTCGTTGCAGAAAATACGAAGTTTCTCCACTTACCTGAGCGCGCACGATGTAGGAATCGTTGATAAAACCCACTTTGAGTGGTTGAGGTTCCTGAATGGCATTTGGAATGGCGAATTGAGCAATAATGGATTTCATAAGTTTATGTTTAATAGTTAATAGGATGCAAAAGTACAAAAAAAATGTATTTTACACAAGTTTTCGGTCAAAATATTTGCTTATTTGCGAAGAATGTTGTACTTTTGTATGAAATTTAATCATTATCGTGCTATGAAGAACGCCAATTCTTTCCAATCCGTTTGTCAAACCATCTTTCGGTTTTTCTCTACTCGATTAATTTGGGCCGTGGTGGTCATGATTATTTTAGGGGTCGTTTTTGGGCTGTTTATGCCTATATCCCACGTCCGTATTTTCACGACCTTTAATGCCATTTTCTCGGCTATCCTGAGTTTTATCATTCCACTGCTGATTCTGTCCCTGGTGACGGCGGCCATTGCAGAAACCGGTCATGGAGCGGGCAAGATGTTGCTGTGGACCGTGGTTTTGGCCTATGTGAGTACGGTGTTGGCCGGTATGTTTACCTATGTGGTTTCGGATATCACCTTCCCCAAATTAGTGACCTTGCACGTGGGTGCGGGTGGCGCCATGGAAGGGGTGTTGCCGGCCGAGGCATTGGCTCCGTATTTCCAATTTGCTTTTCCGCCGGTGATGGACACCATGTCCGCGTTGCTGCTCAGTTTTATTTTGGGACTGGCCATGTTGCGCTATGAGATGCCGGTGCTCAGAGGAGCCGTCGTGGAGTTGCGCAATGTGGTGATGATGATGATTGAGAAAGTGGTGCTGCCTCTGTTGCCCATTTATATCTTTGGCGTATTCATGAAAATGACCGTGGCCGGAGAGATGAAAATGGTGACCCAAGTGTACATCAAGGTGATTGGCGTCATGGTCATTCTGTTCCTGGTTGTACTGTTGTTCCAGTACCTGATTGCAGGTTGGGTGAGCCATCGCAATCCGTTCCGTCTGATGAAACATATGTTCCCGGCCTTTATGACTGCCTTGGCATCCTCCTCTTCTGCTGCCACTCTGCCGGTTACCCTGCGTTGTGCCGAGAAGATGGGTGCCAAGCAAAATGTGGTCAATTTTGTGATTCCGATGTGTGCCAATATTCACCTGAGTGGTGCGGCCATACGAACCGTTGCCATTACGATTGCCACCATGCTGATGTGGCAGGTACCGTTTACGCTTCCGCAGTATATGGGCTTTATTATGTTGTTCTCCATTACCGTGTTGGCCGCTCCGGGTATTCCGGGTGGCGTGATTATGGCTTCGGTAGGTATTATCCAAGCCATGTTGGGATTCAATTCGGAAATGATTGCCCTCACCATTACCCTGTGTATCGCCCTGGACAGCATCGGTACAGCCGTCAATGTATGTGGCGATGGCGCGCTGATGATGATAGTAGATAGAATAATGCAAAAAAATAATCAGAAATGAAACTCACCCTATTGATTCTCAGTGCAGCGTTCAGCCTTCAGCAGGCCGCGTTGCAATTGGACAGTCTCGTATCTCGAGCCATTTCCGACAGCCTGTTTGCCGGAGCCGTTATTTGTTATGTCGATCACGACACCATTGCTTTTGAGCAGGCTTATGGTTTCCAGTGCATCACTCCTCAGCACGAACCCATGACCATTCACAGTATCTTTGATTTGGCTTCGGTGAGCAAATCTACCGGAGCTGGTTCAGCCGCGTTGTGTCTGATTAACGAAGGCAAACTCCACAAAAACGATTTGGTACGTCAGTACCTGCCCGCCTGGCAAAACGATGCGCAGATTCACCATCTGCTGGAGCATACTTCGGGTTTGCCGTCTTACTTGTTTGTCAGACGATTGGACAGTATCTATCGTGAGGTGGCAGCCGTGGAAGATATCGCCCGCCCGGCTTATCTGATGGATACCATTTGCCGTACACCCCGATTGAGCGAACCCGGTGAAGTGTATCGCTATTCGTGCCTGAATTTTATTACATTGCAGAATATTGTCCAACGCATCGTGGGTCAAGACCTTAATAGTTATATGCGCGCGCGCCTGTATGAACCTCTTGGAACCGAAGTGATGGGATGGTTGCCGGATGCTAAGTATATGGACCGAATGGTCAGCACCGAGTATCTGTATTCGGGTACGATTGAGGCCGAACGGGAGGCACCGGTGGATTCTACCCAATGTTTACGAGGGGTGGTGCACGATCCGCTGGCCCGTGTGATGAACTGTGGTATAAGCGGTAATGCCGGCATTTTTGCCACGGCAGACGATTTGGCCAAATGGTGTGTGTGGCTGATGAATATGACGCCTGAACAACGCGAGAACGCCTGCAACTGCGGACTATGGACGGATGAGGAAGATGGCAGCATCAACCATACCGGCTATACCGGCACTTCGTTCCGTCTCTATCCTCAGGAGCATCAGGCCATGATTATTCTCACCAACCGAGTGCATCCGGTCGATAAAGGGAATCTGCGCGATTTTCGCAATCAGGTCAAACAGATTCTGCACCCGATTCAGGTGGTTCAAGAGTAAGAGAGGACTTACTTTTTCAGCGTATAGATAGCGTTCAGGTTGCGGGCGAGGCCATCGACGTCAAACCCGTAACCAATCACATACAGGTTGGCAATGTCCTTGCCGACATAGTCCGGTTTGGCGTCCTCAAATTGTAAGGCTTCGGGTTTGGTGCACAGGCAGGCTATCTTGACGCTCTTGGCTCCCTGATCCTTTAATCGTTTTTTGAGATAGTGCATCGTGGTACCCGTGTCCACAATGTCTTCCACAATGATGATATCTTTTCCTGCCACATCCTTATCTTCCAGTCCGAGCAGTTCTTGAATCTGGCCCGTGGAGGACATATTGTCGTAGGAGCGGAGGCGCATAAACTGAATGCGACTGTTCAGGGTGATGCGTCGAAACAAATCGGCGGCAAAGATAAAGGCACCGTTTAGTATGCCGACAAACAAAGGATCGGTGCCTTCATAATCGTGGTTAATCTGATTGGCTACATTTTGAATCCATCCCGTGATGGTTTCTGCGTCAAAAGTTTCGACAAAAGTCTTGCCGTCAATTTCAATGGTTTTCATATCTTATCTGTATTTTTCTTCTTCACAATCTCCCAATAAACTTAAATAACTCATAAATCGGGATTCGGCAATATGGCCGTCCATAACCGCTTGAGCGACTGCACAACCCGGTTCGCCAGTATGCAGACAATTGTTGTATTTGCACTGAGCACTATATTGAAATATCTCCCGAAAATAGTGACTCACTTCTTCTTTTTCCATCAGGATGGAACCAAATCCTTTGATTCCAGGTGTGTCAATAATCCACCCCTGCTGATAGGGATACATCTCGGAGAATGTCGTGGTGTGCATTCCTTTATCGTGGGCATCGGATATCTTACCCGTTCGGGTCACTTCTTCGCCCAACAGGCAGTTGAGCAACGTCGATTTGCCCACTCCCGAATTGCCGGATAATAAGGTTACTTTGTTTTGCAGCAGGGTAGGCAATTCATCGGTGGAATGCACCACACTGAGCGCATAAGTGGCGTAACCCAAATTTTCGTATAACTGCCTCAGGTTCTGTAACTGCTGCAGTTCCTCCTTGGTCAGCAAATCGATTTTGTTAAACACAATCACCACCGGTACGCGATAGGCTTCGGCGGTAGCCAAAAAACGATCTACAAATGTGGTGGAGGTTTGTGGATGATTCAACGTTACCATCAGCACCACCTGATCCACATTGGCGGCCAGGATATGACTCTGTTTACTCAGATTGGTGCTGCGGCGAATGATATAGTTGCGTCGATCTTCCACTTCACTGATCCAACAGGTACCGTCTGCCAGACATTCCACCTGCACATAGTCGCCCACCGCCACCGGATTGGTGCTGCGGATACCCCGAATGCGGAAATTGCCTTTAATATGACATTCCCGCATCTCGCCGTCTATGAGAACGGCATAACTGCTGCCTAATGATTTAATCACCAATCCTCGCATGAGGAATTTCTAAAATGCTTCTGTGGCGGTGAGATAGAACGCGTAGGAGTTGATGTCCCGCCAATTATTATTCAAATTATTGCGTGCTACATCCGCACGTATATTCACTTTGGCTCGGTTGATACACAAGCGTAGGCCCAAACCATATCCTACTTTGGGTATTGCCCATTGCCAATCACTCGTATTGTACACATCTCCCACACCCGCAAATACCGTGGCGTGAAGAATGGAATACACAGGTAATCTTACTTCTGCCTGCAATGCCATCATTGCGTTGTCGCGAAACATATTGGCCCTCACTCCTCGTATCAGGTCTGCTCCACCAATGGTAGGGAGCATGAGATAAGGAATGGTTTCGTTATGATCGGACAACACCCATCGACTGGCCAGCTGCCAGGCAATAACCATGGTATGTGTAGGTGTGAGTGGCACGGGTATAAACTGACGTAAATCCACCCCCCATGTACCCAAACGGCTGGTACTTCCCAAATAGGGTTCGTAGTACAATACTTCGGTTTTAAATAACAATCCGCGAGTGGGATAAAACACCACATCACGACTATCATACTGGGCGACTACACCCAATCCCCATTGCAGTATCCGATTGTCGGTGGGCAGATTGTTGGTTTCGTACACAAAATCCACTTTGCCACCGATGCGCCACGCATGCGCCACCTGCCACAATCCTTCCATGCGGGCTTTGCCGCGTTTACCGATATAACGGACGCCGGTTTTACCCGCCTCGTTTCCGGCACCGTTTCCCCGTTCATACCACAGGTCCGGATAATCGCGATAACCGCCGTTAAACGCCAACTGCCACGGGTGGTTGCCCCCAAAATAAATCACGCCGGAGGTATTGACATACCATTGTTGCTTCAAACTGTAGGCACCATCCAGTTGGACAATGCTGGTGGGAACCTCCTTGCAGGTGCGAAAATACCCTTGCGCAGCCGCCCCGAAAACCCAATCGGTTTCCGGACTGTAGTTGATAATAGGTACTCCCATGGCCGGCAGGTTCAGCACACTGTCTATGCGTGCTGCCTGCAACGACAGGTATGGAATGACCATACCGCCCATGAGTAAGATCGTTCGCACCAACCGCATTATACGGTCATGATTTCGCGCTCTTTCTTGGCGTAAACCTCATCAATGAGCTTGACATACTTGTCATGCAGCTTTTGGGCCTCATTCTCGGCATCCTTTTCGGCATCCTCCGGCAAACCCTCTTTCTGCTGCTTTTTAAGCATCTCAATGGCATCACGACGGGCATTACGAATGCTCATCTTGGCATTTTCCGCTTCACCTTTGCACTGCTTGGCCAAATCGCGACGGCGCTCTTCGGTCAACGGAGGCAAAATCAAACGAATGCATTCGCCATTGTTGTTGGGTGCCAAACCAATGTTGGAATTAATGAGCGCACGCTCAATGACCGACAGCATGTTTCTCTCCCATGGCTGAATCTGAAGGGTACGCGCATCCGGAGTGGTAATGGTACTCACATTGGCAAGGGGGGTCATTTGACCATAATAGTCCACGCTCACCACATCCAAAATTTTGGGACTGGCTTTGCCGGCACGGATGTGCGACAAAGCATCATCTAAATACATCACGGCAGCCTGCATCTTCTCTTCTGCTTCTGCCAAAATTTGTTTGGGTTCAATCATAGTAATAGTTATTCGTTACACGTTACTCGTTACACGTTCCTCGTTACACGTTCCTCGTTACACGTTCATCGTTACACGTTCATCGTTACTACGGTTTCACCATCGTTCCGATGGCTTCGCCGTGGATGACACGCATCAGGTTGCCCTTGGTGTCCATGTCAAATACATAAATGGGCATGTTATTTTCCTTACACATCGTGATAGCGGTCAGGTCCATCACTTTGAGTCCACGACTCAGCACTTCGTCATAAGTAATGGTTTCAAACTTCGTGGCCGTGGGATCTTTCTCCGGGTCGGCGGTATAGATACCATCTACCCTCGTTCCCTTGAACATGATATCGGCCTCTATCTCGATGGCACGCAACGACGAAGCGGTGTCCGTGGTGAAATACGGATTGCCTGTGCCTCCGGCCATAATGACAATATGGCCTTTGTCCAACAGTCTCAGGGCTTTGGCTTTGTTGTAATACTCACCGATCGGCTCCATTCTCACGGCGGTGAGCACGCGCGCTTTTTGGCCAATGGCCTCCAACGCGGAGGATAGGGCCAAGGAGTTAATGACCGTGGCCAACATTCCCATCTGATCGCCTTTGACCCGATCAAACCCGCGTTGAGCGCCGCTCAGGCCGCGAAAGATATTGCCTCCGCCAATGACGATACCAACCTGAACACCCATAGACGCTATGGCTGCTATCTGCTGCGCATAATCATTCAGGCGCTCACTGTCTATTCCGTACCCCTGCTTGCCCATCAGGCTCTCGCCGGAAAGTTTTAATAAAATTCGCTTATACATAAGTCATCGTTTACGTTTTCGTTTACGTCATCGTTTTCGTTTTTACTCTTTCACCTAATCGCCTCCTCGCCTCTCTCCCCTTTAGGGGGAGTCGGAGGGGGCTTAATACCAGCTCGCATACATCGCATAGTTATGCGCAATGCGTTGGTTAATCTCTGCGGTTTGTTGCGGGTCGGCTTTCTTAATAAACTTGGCCGGTACGCCACCCCAAACTTCATAAGGACCAATCTGCGTACCTTTGAGCACCAGCGCTCCGGCAGCGACGATAGCACCTTCACCTACATGGGCTCCGTCCAATAATGTACTGCCCATACCGATGAGTGCATAGTCGTCCACATCCGCTCCATGAATGGTCACATTGTGGCCGACGGATACATAGTCCCCTAAGGTGATGGTGGATTTTTGGTACAATGTATGCAACACCGCCCCGTCCTGAATATTACAATGTTTACCAATGGTAATGGTGTTGACATCTCCGCGCAATACGGCGTTAAACCACAGACTGGTTCCTTCGCCGATGCTTACATCGCCGACTACCGTGGCGTTATCCATCATGATAACGCCCTCGGCAATCCGCGGTGTCAGAATCTCTCCATTACGATTGATGGTCTTAATCAATGCCATAACTCTAAACTGTAGCGCCACCGGCGCGTTCTCTAAACTGTAGGCCTTTAGGCCGTTCTCAAAACTTATCTGGCAGCAATGATCGCCTCAAACTTCTCGGCAACCAAGGCAGCGCCGCCAATCAAACCGCCGTCGATATCGGGGCAGGCAAACAACTCAGCTGCGTTCTTTTCGTTGCAACTTCCACCGTACAGGATCGTGGTGTTGTCAGCAGCCTCTTGGCCATACTTTTCAGCCACCAGACTACGGATATAGGCATGAATCTCTTCTGCCTGAGCCGGAGTAGCGGTCAAACCGGTTCCAATGGCCCAAACGGGTTCGTAAGCCAGCGTGATATTTTTCCACTCTTCTGCGCTGAGGTTGAACACACTGCCTTCGAGTTGGGCTTTCACCACTTCGTTTTGTTTACCGGCTTCGCGTTCCTCTTTGACCTCACCGATACAAAAAATGGGTTTGAGACCATTGGCCAATGCCAGCAGCACCTTCTCACGCAGGATGGCATAATCCTCATGGTAATAAGCACGACGCTCCGAGTGACCCAGGATGCAATATTCGGCACCGGTCGATTTCACCATTTCAGCACTTACTTCACCGGTGAAAGCACCCTTCTCTTTATCGGCACAGTTCTCTGCAGCCACCTTGATGGCACTGCCTTTGAGCAACTCAGCCACAGTGGCCAGGTGAATAAACGGTGTGCCGATAACTACGGCGCAGTTGGGGTTAACGACTTCGTTTTTCAATTGGGTAGCCAGTGCTACACCTTCCTGCAGGTTCTTGTTCATTTTCCAGTTACCTGCTACCATTTTGATTCTCATTGTTGTAAAATTGATGTTTGTTTATCGATTTCGTACATTATATTTATCAATGACCACGCCATTTTGAATGACCACCACCCCTGGGTTGGCGCGTACAATCGTTTTCAGCGTCACCGGATCGCAGGTGCAAATCGGATATTCGGCACCGGTTTGCAACGCAAATGCAATCATCTCATCCGTATTACTGCCCGTAACGGCATAAAACGCCTGACCCTGACGCAGGCATTGCTGATACAGCAAATTCAGTTTCTGCGCCTGTTTCATATCAGCCTTTTGTAAATCATACATAATGACCAAAGTCACGGGTTCTTCACTCAGCAGAATATCGTCGGTGATGTCCTCATAGTCGGAATTGATGATTTCAAAATCGTGAATAGGGGGTTCATATCCTTTGTGAAGGAGTTTGCTGTCCTGACGAACAAACACCCAGGACGAATCGTTACGCGGATAGTCCTGCAGACTGAATGTTTGCTCGATACCCTGTTTGGCATATACCAACGATATCTCGTACACATCCTGTTCGGCATCCTCGGGGTACTCCATCCCTTCGGGCAAATAGTTTCCCACCTTGTACGGACGAAAATCTACCAACGGCAGATGATACATGGTCCAGGTCATCAGTCCCAATACAACCATCATACTCAGTGCCGCAATGCCTGCTTCGACCCCCGGCAAGAAGGTGGAATGAATGCCCTTGCGAGAAAATATCATCACCAACACCAAAGCCAACAGAACGATGTTTTTGCCAAAGGTTTGCCAGTTGCTAATCACCAACGCATCGCCAAAACATCCGCAGTCACTCACGGGATTGGTTAAGGCTACATAGAGGGTCAGTGGGGTCATCACGCAATAGAAAGCCAAGGTGATCCACATGGTCACCTTCGTGCGCACATTGGCCACCAAACAGATACCCAAAACACATTCCAGGGTGATTAAGCACCATGCAGCAGGTGTGGCTGCAGGCAGCAGGTCGGTCAACCATGCTCCCCAATCGGTTCCGAATGCTTTGAGATAGTCTTCTATTTTGTATACCGTTCCCAACGGGTCAATGGCTTTGACCACGCCGGAAAAGATAAACGTCAGACCCAATAAGATGCGGGCAATCGTGTTGAGAATATAGGCGCCTTTGTTTTTCATACCAATTGATTTTTTTCCATCATCTGAATCAGGTAGAAGATGGCATAATTGAGCATATCAAAATAGTTGCCATCCGCTCCTTCACTGATGAGGGTTTGATTATCGTTGGCCGTAATCGATTTGTTGCGATTGATCTTGGTCAGAATGATATCCGTCAGCGAAGAGGGAAACATATCGCGCCAGGCTTCGCCATAATCGTGATTCTTGCGCAACATCAAATCCCGCGCCTCCGTCATGTACGCATCATACAATTCGGTGGCGCGCTCGGCGGTCATATCCACCGAATCCGCAAAACCTTCGCGCAACTGAATCAGTCCGATGATGCTGTAGTTAACAATGGCCATCAACTCGCCTTGAATACTGTCACCTACCAGATTGACTCCGGTCATTTCGATTTCACGAATCCGCTTGGCCTTGATAAACAATTGATCATTCACCGTCTGCGGACGCATAATCCGCCACGATGGTCCATAATCTTTCATTTTCAGCACATAGATCTTACGACACCGTGCTGCAATCTCTATAAATTCATCGTTTGTCTTCATTCATTCTTTCTTTTTTGTTAATCAGCATTTGAAAAATGCTTGCGGAACAAGCGAAAGATAGAGTGCCGTAGTGACCGTGGCTCCCGCGGGGCAGCGGGGTACAGGGAGACCGTTGGGGACGGTCGGGGTCACCGAGGTACTGCTATCTGAAGCGACCGCTAACGATTAACACTACGTATTATATCTTCAATGCTGATTAACTCCTGCTCGCCGCTTGCCATATTCTTCAGCATCACTTTCTTAGCCGCCAGTTCGTCCCCGCCGATAATGCCTACCCACGGTATCTGTTTGGCATCCGCATACCCCATTTGGCGTTTCATCTTGCAGGGTTCCGGATATACCTCCACGCGCAGTCCCGCCTGGCGCAACTCACGCGCCACCTGCATGGCCCAATTCAGTTCCTCTTGTCCAAACGTGGTCAGCAGCAACTGTGTGCCCGTCAACATCGATTCCGGATAGAGGTTTTGCTCCAACAGACAATCGTAGATGCGGTCGGCACCAAACGATATACCTACACCACTCACACCCGGCAGACCGAATATGCCGGTGAGGTTGTCATATCGACCTCCGCCGGTGATACTGCCTATCTGTACGTCCAATGCTTTGACTTCAAAGATGGCTCCGGTGTAGTAGTTCAGTCCACGCGCCAAAGTCAAATCCAGTTCCACGGGCAGGTTCACTCCCAATGCGGCTGCGGCCTGCAATATCGTCTGAGTCTCCTCCACCCCTTTGCGACCGGTTTCGCTAGCAGAGAGCAGTTGGCCAATCTTCGCTAATTTTTCCTCGTTACTTCCACTCAACGACAAGATAGGTTGCATCTTTTCCACCGCTTCTGCGCTCAATCCACGTTCGATGAGTTCGGCATTCACGGCCTCCGTTCCAATCTTATCCAACTTGTCAATGGCCGTGGTGATATCGATGAGTTTGTCCTCGGCCCCAATCACTTCGGCGATGCCGGCCAATATCTTGCGGTTGTTCAGGTGCAGGCACACGCGCAAGCCCAAACGGCGATACACCTCTTCCACAATCTGAATCAACTCCACTTCGCTCATCAGCGAATCGGTTCCGATCACATCCACGTCACATTGATAAAACTCGCGGTAGCGACCTTTCTGCGGACGGTCAGCGCGCCATACGGGTTGAATCTGGAAACGGCGGAAAGGAAATTGCAACTCTTCGCGGTGTTGTACCACATAACGGGCAAACGGTACAGTAAGATCGTATCGAAGTCCTTTTTCCGGAGCCTCATTGGCTTTCTCACCGGAGTTCTGAATGCGGAAAAGCAGTTTATCTCCTTCTTCGCCATATTTGCCCATCAGGGTGGAGATATTCTCCATCGCGGGCGTCTGGATTTGTTGGAAACCATATTGTGCAAAAACCGCTTTGATGGTATCAAAGATGTAATTGCGACGAGCCATCTCAATAGCTCCAAAATCACGGGTTCCCTTTGGAATACTGGGTTTTGTCATAATATAATCATCAATCATCAATTAGCAATCATCAATAAGCAAAGATCGCCTGCAATATTTGCTCGCTGGCTCCCAATTCGCTGGCTACATAACCCTTGGCGGCAATACCCATTTCACTGTGGCGCTCAAACGCTTCGTCCATGGCATCACGAAACTGACGATAATGGCGAATGCTCCGAGCACCACCGGCCTGAATCAGTCCCAACGCTTCGCGGAAGGCATGGTACCTGGGTCCAAAAATAACGGGCATACCATACACAGCTGCCTCCAGCGTGTTGTGAATACCATCTCCAAATCCTCCACCAATATAGGCCACATGTCCATACCGATAAACAGCGGACAACATACCCATGGTATCCATCACCAGCGTACGAGTACATTGGATATTCTTTTGATTGGCTTCGCTAAACCGAATATAGCGACCTTGCATGATTTGAAAAATCTTATCCAGGTGTTCTGAATCGATTTCGTGGGGTACCAACACCAGTTTGACATCCCCACGCTCCTGCATGTAGCGAGCCAATAACACTTCATCTTCCGGCCAGGTACTTCCGGCAATCAGCACTTTGGGTTGATTGTGTACAAACGCCTGCACCACAGGTATCTCTTTGGCCTGAGAGGCAATCTGCACGACCCGATCAAAACGGGTATCTCCCGCCGTGGTAACGTTATGGATATGGTAACGATTCAACAGCACTTGCGAATCGTTGTCCTGCACGTACAAATGCGTAAAATAGGTGAGCAGTCGGCGATAACTTCTTCCCCAGGGCTTAAAAAACAACTGGTTTTTACGAAAAATGGCCGAAATGAGATAGGTGGTAACACCATTCTTTTTTAACTGCTTCAGGTAGGCGGGCCAAAATTCGTACTTTACAAATACGGCCATCTGCGGATGTACTGTCTGTACAAACTGTTTGGCATTGCGACGGGTAGCCACAGGCAGGTAAAGCACGCGATCTGCATGATGGTAGTTCTTGCGTAACTCGTATCCGGAAGGAGAAAAAAAAGTGAGCAACACTTTGCGTGGATCCTTGCGTTCCTTTAACCGCTCAAGAATGGGTCGAGCCTGCTCAAACTCGCCCACACTGGCCACATGAAACCAAATCCATTGCCCCGCCCAGTCTTCCTGCTGCAGTCGCTGGAGACTGTCCTTCTGCCCCTGAACCAGCAATCGTGCTTTCTCATTGCCCAGCAGGGCAGCCAGTTTTATCATCAAAAAATAAAGTATCATCCTGTTGCGTGCTTAAAATAGCGTGCAAATTTACAACAAATATCTGAATTATGCAAATAATTGACGATTTATTTGGATTTATTTGCATATATCTCCAAAAAATCGTAATTTTGCAGCGCCATTTGAAAATGACAACGAACTTTTAATATCTAAAGCTTATGAAAAAACTCTCTCTGTTTTTGGCATTAGCGTTTGCAACATCCGCTTCTGCCCAACTTCTGACAGTGGGGACCATGACCAAGTTGAACACACCGCAAGGCCAAGACCTTCGGGTGGCTGCTATCAGTCCTGCTGCCGATTATGTTCTCCTTACTTCGGGTAATAACCAAGGCCTGATTCGTTACGATTTATCTTCGCAACGTATGACCACCATCAGTGAACAACCAGGAGCCGGTTATCGTGTAGCCGTGTCAACCGACGGGCGCAAAATCACCTATCGCGAAACGGTGATTGGTCGTGACCAGTTACGTCGAAACAACACGATGCAACTCAATCTGAAAACCTCCAAAACCAAAGTCATTGCCCGTCGTCAGCGCGAGGCTTCTCCGGTGATCAAAGATGCCCTCACAGTATCGATTGAAAACCGTCACATCGTGCTCAACAACAACGGCAAAACGCTTACTCTGGCTCCGAATGGCGAAAACCAGAGTTACATTTGGCCCAGTGTTTCGCCCGATGGTCAACACTTATGCTACTATGTATGTGGCGTAGGTTGCTTTGTGAGCAATCTGGACGGTTCCAATCCCCAATTTATTGCTCGTGCCTGCCGCGCCGCGCAGTGGTACAACAATTCCACCCTCATAGGTATGGCGGATGAAGATGATGGCCACTTTACCACGGCATCGGAACTGAGAGCTTATACGCTCAATGGTCAGTCTCAGGTGCTGACCGAACCTGAACTCAAAGCAGGTTATCCGCAAACAGCTCCCGGTGTCATTTCGTTCTCGACACTGAGGGGTGAAATTTATGTGATGCAAGTTAAATGATGAGGCCTTATGAAACGTTTGATTCTTATTTTGGCGATCCTTTCGCCCTTCGCCCTTAGCCTGTCGCCCTTCGCCTTTAGCCAATCCCTAACCGGCAAGCGCTTTTACATCAACCCCGGTCATGGTAGTTTTGGCCCCAATGACCGTCCTATGGCGACCATTCCGTTCCCCAATCTGCCCACCACCGGCATGCCCGATACCTGCGGATTCTATGAGAGTAATACCAATCTGTGGAAATGCCTCTATCTGCGTGACAAACTCATAGCCAATGGTGCTACCGTCCTAATGTCTCGTACCCAGTGTGGTCCCTGGCCTTATACCAAAGTCAATGGCGATTATCCGGACTATACGACGGAAGGCTACAAGAAGCTGTCCGATTATGAACAGTACAACCGTGCGTTGTCGGAGATCTGTGAGGAAGTGGAGGCCAATAATATCGATTACTTCATTTCCGTGCACTCCAATGCCGCATCCGAAGGTGCTACCACCAACTATCCGTTGGTGATCTATCGTGGTCCGGATGATTATGCTTCCATTTCGGACAGACCCAAACAGTATGTAGAAGGCAGTTATGAAAAAGCAGCTGCTATCTGGCCTCACCGCTTTGCCATCATGGCTTCGGGTATTGACCCTGCCTCGCACTATGGGATGACCAATCTCAATGTTCGTGGCGACTGGTCCTTCTATGGTTCCCATTCGGTGGCTACCCGCACGGGCGGTGCCCAGTATGATGGTTACCTCGGAGCCCTTAAACATGGTGCCAGCGGTTATCTGGTAGAGGGATATTTCCATACCTACCAACCTGCCCGCCACCGTGCCCTCAACCCCGACTATTGCCACCAGGAAGGTTTGGCATACTATCGTGGTATATTGGATTATTACCAGGCACCGGCGGAGACCACCGGTTATATCATGGGTACGGTCAAGGATATGTACAACAAGATTACCAATCCGTTGTTCGGTTATGCCGCCAAGTCCAATGACCAATGGATTCCCTGCAACGGCGCTACCGTGATTTTGAAAAAAGCAGGTGTTGAAGTGGCCCGCTATCAGGTGGACACCTTATATAATGGTATATTCGTATTTGAAAACCTGGTTCCGGGAACGGATTATACCCTCGATGCTACCTGCCCGGGCTATAAGGATCTGGGTACGGAATTTAAGAATGCGTTTGAGGTCAAAGCCAATGAAACCGTCTATCCGATGATTTTCCTGGTCGATACCTCTTATGTACCCCCTACCGTAGTGTATGAGAACTATCCCGATCCGGTGCAACCCTCCTATGCTGCCTTGGCTGAATCGTACCATATGACGACCTCCTACCAGTCTCAGGCACTGCCCGATACACTGAACAACATGACCATTCGTCGTGTCCTCTATCGGGATGGTGAACTGATAGTTTTGGCCCTCAATGCTGCCAAAGAGCCTTTGTTAATCGAGGTGGATCCTGCTACACGTCAGATTATCAATACTCTGCCAACCGATTTCTGCTCGGTTTCGTCCGAAGGTGTATACAAGTTGTCGGATATTGCCCTGACTGCCGATGGCTATCTGGTAGGATGTAACAAGGAAGCCATTGCATTCTCTCCGGTTCACAACTGGCTCATCTATAAATGGGAAAAGAATGCGGCCGGATGGAATGGTGCCATGTGGATCAATACGTCCAATAACGAAACAGCCGGTAACTACCTCAATGCCATCACCGGTGAAACATTGGCTTACTCCGGAACGACCGCTGAAGGTACACTGGTATCCACGGCAACAACTACCGGTTCGACCACCAATACCCGTTTTGTGGTATACTATATCTCGGACAATAAGTACGCTTCTGCATTGCGTAACAAACCCGAAGATGGAGGTCAGGCCCTTCAGGTTTCTGTATATGGCGAGATGCGTTTGGTAGTCAGCCCGCGTGATAATTCATCCTTCATTATTTCGTCGGACAATATGGCTCCGTATGAGTGGAAAATCAATACGGTGACCAATACCGCTCCTATCTTTAAGGGCACATTGCCGTTCTATACCTTTGGTGCCAATTACTTCAAGTATGCCCACCATGCCGTGATGGCAGCTCCTGTGTTTGATGCTTCCAAGGCAACCACGAGTATTGCCCTCTACGATATCACCGCCGGTTTGGACAAGGCTGCGGCCATTTCCATCGTTCCGGGTCTGGTACTGGATACCGTTGCGGCTCGCAGTTTTGCGTTTGGTGCCGTGGATAATATGGATATCACTCTGTATCTCACTCGTGGCAATACCCTCAGCCGTATGACTACCAAAGGTGTTCAGCAACCTGCTGTGGCACATATTTTGGCCTATGACCTGAGCGCGGAGAAAAATGGTAACCAATTTGATTTCTCGTTCCGCGCCAACGCTCAACCAGCCAGTGCCAAATTGTATCTGTATGGCGAAGAAGTAGTGGCTGATTATGACGTTACTTTAGCAGCTGGTGCTCAGGCCGGTGAATATACCTTCTCACTGTCTAAATACGAAATGCCGGAAGAAGACGAGTTGGCCTGGGCCATCGAGTTACACGGTGCTCCGGTTGCCAATGTCGGTTTACTGCATTCCAAGACCCAATCGGCAATCATCGCAGGCGGTACCCGTTGGACCTCTACGGTAGATAATTCGCCGATGTCGCCCAACTTCTGCTCCATCTATCTGTTCAACCGTGAAGGAGGAAACAAACTCACTGCTCATGCCAATCGCAATGGCTTGGTTCGCATGGCTCCGGACTATACCGTCCTTTCTACCGCGGTGGAATTAGGTGGCCAAGAGTTCTATGGCTCGCCCGCGCGTATATCGACCGATGAAGCAGGTTACCTCTATCTGGCTGACTGGGGAGATCCTCATTCGGGTATTTATGTAGTCGATCCTGCCAATCCTTCCGTGCACGCTCCGTTCTTCAAGGGAACTCAAAACACCAGTACCGGTGTATGGACCAATGCTACAAGCGTGGCCATCGGTTCGTCTTCTCCGGGATGTCATATCTATGGCACAGGGGCCAATACCAAACTGATTGTGTACAACGAGGATGCTGCAGGCACTTTACCGGCCAATGGTGTTTGCGTTTACCAGCTTGGTCAGGAGGATAGTTCGATTGTTCGTACTTGGGACACGGCTCCGACGCGCTGCTACACCCTCACCGGTCAGGCCAATACCGAAGGTAACGTTTGGGGAACTTCGCACGGATTCTTTGTTTCTCAAAACCGTTCGACAGGTAATAACAACGCCTCTGCTACGGCACTCAAGTTCTATGATTGGAATGGCAATGAACAACTCTCTTCGGCAGTGGATCCGTACAAGGATGTGATTGACGGCTGTGCCAACAGTGCGTATGCCGTTTCCGCAGATGAGTCTCGTTTGGTGATGACCAATGGCAGTACCGAGTTCCTGGTGTTTGATATTGCTTGGGAAGGGGACAAACCGGTGTTAACGCTGGATTATTCGTACAAGCACGGTATCATGGCCTTCCGTCAAATGAACTTTGACTTTGCCGGCAACCTCGTTTGCTCGGGTGATAACGGATTCTATGTATATTCTCTCCCGTCGGCTACGAATGTGACCACCATTCCGGCTCGTGAACGACTGATCCTTAACCAACCGGGTACTGGCGTGGCCGATATCCATCAGGCACAACCGGTTCGCAAGTTCATGCACAACGGGGTTATTTGCATTGAGCGTAATGGCGTGATTTACGATTTGAGAGGCCAACGGATCCAGTAATTTGTTTCCGTTTGTCAAAAAATCGACACGATTTGTCAAAACTTAATGAAGAATTTGTACCGATGAGAATATTGTATTAATTTTGCACCGTCTATCACAAATGGATAAAAGTTAATATCCTACTCTCATCTATGAGCAATGGCGCTTTCCGCTTCAGGGAGGCGCCATTTGTTATATTTTTGTACCAAATATTTGCATATATCCGTAATTTTTTGTAATTTTGCAGTCCAATTATTTTTATACGATGAAAGTTTACGATACTCCCATTGCCGGATTAAAGGTCATTGAACCTCAAGTGTTCGCGGATGCACGCGGGTACTTTATAGAAACGTATAATGAGCAGCGCTATCGTGAGGCGGGTATAGATGCACAGTTTGTGCAGGACAATCAGTCTTGCTCCTGTTACGGTGTGGTACGGGGTTTGCATTTTCAGCGTCCGCCGTTTACCCAGGCCAAACTGGTATGTTGCACATTGGGCCGGGTGCTGGATATAGCAGTGGATCTGCGCAAAGACAGTCCCACGTATGGACAGTGGTATGGGGTAGAACTGAGTGCGGAAAATCATAAACAGTTCTTTATCCCTAAGGGTTTTGCCCATGGGTTCAGCGTGCTCAGTCAGGAAGCCGTATTCAGTTACAAATGCGATGAACTCTATCACCCGGAGGCCGATGGGGGCATTTTGCTCAGCGATCCCGCCCTGGCCATTGATTGGCAAATACCACAAGACCAGCGTATCCTCAGTGACAAGGATAAGCGTCACCCGTTATTAAGCGAATTGGATAATCCCTTTTGATCCCTTATGAATATACTGATTACCGGAGCCAATGGCCAATTGGGTACCGAGATGCGCAACCTCAGTGTCGAGCATCCTTCCCATCAATACTTTTTTACCGATGTGGCAGAACTGGATATCACCTCGCGTGAGGCGGTTCGGGATTTTGTCCAAACCCATGCCATTGATCTCATCGTCAACTGTGCCGCATACACCAATGTCGATCGGGCAGAGGAGGATGAACCTACGGCGCTCACCATCAATGCCGATGCGGTGCGCAATTTGGGACAGGCATGCCCAAAGATCATCCATGTCTCCACCGATTATGTCTTTTCCGGCGATGAACATTGCCCCTGCCGAGAGTCCGACCCTGTAGCTCCGCGTACCGCCTACGGACGTACCAAATTGGCCGGTGAACAGGCATTACTGGAGGTTTGTCCCGAGGCCATTATCTTCCGTACGGCATGGCTATATTCACCCTATGGCAACAATTTTGTCAAAACCATGCTTCGTTTGGGCCGGGAAAAAGAATGTCTGAGTGTGGTGTTTGACCAGATAGGTACGCCGACCTATGCCCAAGACCTCGCACGCGCCATCTATGCGGCCATCGAGTGCGATACCTGGCATGCCGGTATCTATCACTACACCAATGAGGGTGTGTGCTCGTGGTTTGATTTTACGGTAGCGATATTGCGTGCTGCAGGTATTACCACACCGGTATTACCCATTCTCTCCGAGGCGTATGCGTACAAAACCCCCCGTCCCCATTACAGTGTGCTGGACAAATCCAAGGTCAAAGCCACCTTTGGAATTGCTATTCCTTATTGGACCGATTCGCTGAACAGGTGTCTGGAGCAGTTATTATAAACTAAAAAAAATGCCATTTTATCAGAAAATTGGCGTTTTTTTTTGCGTATGTGAAAAAATTGTTGTAATTTTGCAGCGTCTAACGACAAATGGGGTATTAGCTCATCTGGCTAGAGCGCGACACTGGCAGTGTCGAGGTGAGCGGTTCGAGTCCGCTATACTCCACCATCTTCCCCAGAATTTTTATAGATAATTATGAAAAAAACGAGTTTTTTTATGCTACTGGTTGTGACTGCGCTTGCGTTGGTCTCTTGTTCTCCTGATGAACCGATTTCGGTAACCAATCAACCCATCGCAGTACTGCTTCCGGACGGGGCGGCCAATAACCGCTGGATTTCCGACAAGGCAAACATGGAAAAGGCATTCAAACAGGTAAATGCTTCAAAAGTAACCTATTATAGTGCACCGGAATCTACACAGGGAGCCACAACGCAGGCCAATCAACTGAAGGAAGCGTATCATAACGGCACAAGAAATTTCATCATCACAGCCATTGACCAGGCAACTCTCAATGAAGCGATGAAAGAAATGACGAATATTCGAATTGTATGTCACGACAGACTGATCAAATCCAATACAAACATTGGTGCTTATTCGTCTTGTGATGCACGTGAAATCGGTCGGTTGCAGGGACAGTATCTTATTATGGCTTTCGATCTGTCGGGAAAGGAAGTAATGAACCTTGAGATGCTGGCAGGTCCCGCATCAGACGAAAACTCCGAAGCTTTCTTCGATGGAGCCTATGACGTCCTCAAAACCTATATCAACAACGGCACATTGAATATCGTCAGCGGCAAGTGTTCTTTCCACCAGGCAGCACTGCCTGAATGGACTGCCGAGGCCGCCAAGGCAGAAATGAAGGAAAGATTGAAGAAATATGATTCTGCAACCAAGGTGGATTTGGTTCTTGCTCCCAATGACATGACGGCTGAAGGAGCGATTGCTGCCTTTGATGAAGCACAATACAGTCTCAAAGAATTTCCATTTATCACCGGTCAGGACAATCTGGAAAGTGCAAAGCAATACATCGAACAGGGTAAACAGTATATGACGGTTGACAAGTCTCTCATTGATATGGCATATAATTCCGTATCGGCTCTTGTTAATCTGATCAATGGTGGAATACCCACCTCTGACAGTTGGATTGATAATGGCAGTGTCAGAATTCCTTTCTTAAAATCCACCCCCGTAGCTGTTTATAAGAATTAGCCCTTCGAACTAACGACCTCGCTACGCTATTGAAAATTGGTGGCTTCCTGCGGGGAGCCACCGTTTTTTATCATCGCCGTTGTTGTCCTGATTTTGTTGACTTTTTCCTAAAAAGGTAGACACTTGTCCTAAATTTGTTGACATCAGACCGGAGGCCATTCGTTAGCCCTTTCGGGCGTGGTTGTCGTAGCGGCTTAGCCGCGTGTCGTAGTGCGCAGCACGTGTCGTACGAGCAAGCTCGTCCGAGTATGAGGATAGTGAGAGGATAGTATGCTCTTGCTCTGCTCTCAATCCCACTAATCAACACAAAATTATCCGGCAAAGTGGCAAAGTGGCAAAGTGGCGTCACTTTGCCACTTTGCCATATTGCCACATTTTGAAGAGTTGATACCCACCCAAAAAATATGTAATATAATATATATTATAATATATAACCCCTACTCCCCTAAATTTGGGTTCTTTTTTACCCCGTTTTATGCCATTTCCTCCCAATTCAGCAGTTGAGCTCTTTCGCATCCGGCAATATGGCAATTTGGCAAACTCGCTGACTTTTCCCAAATAAGGGTCATGGTCTGGTGTATGAGCTGCTACTGGGTATATATTTTAACTCTTCCGGATGCGGAAATATGGAAAGATGGAATAATCATTGGACATGTCCGCTACCGAAGGGATACCGTACCCATACCGAAGGGATAGACTACCATTTGTCCTTTTCTGTTTTCCCATTTTTCCGCATCGGGAAGAGTCAACTTTATTTAGGGAAAGATAACCAGATCCGCCTTCCTTACCCGATAATGAGGAAGGCGAGGCCTATGGCGATGCCCAGGGTGCAGACAATCTTCTTCCACGGGTCTTTTTCCCGCAGAATGAGAATGCCATACAGGAATGGAATGATGGTTCCGCCACGGCGAATGGTGGACACCACTGCTATGAGCGAATCGGGATATGAGAGCGCCAATAAATAGACAAAATCACTGACCACCAGCAACACCGAAATGGCCACAATCGACCAAGGTACCCCATGTTGCACGAGCGAACGCAGTGCGAGTCGGGGATGGCGTCGCACAACCAACCATACGGTTCCCATCAATAGAGCCTGATAGATGGTGTAGTATACCTGTACCGCATTATGGTCCCAATGACGCATCATGTACTTGTCATAAAGCCCGCTGGTGGAACCCAACAGGATGCCCGCGATGAGCAATAAATAGTACTTACCTTCCCCTTTCCAACTGAATCCTCCCCGAGGATGTTCCCAGACAGAAAAAAGAAAAATACTTCCCAGGGCACACGCGACGCCTATGCTTTGGTGCAGATTGAGGCGCTCGCCAAAAATCAGCATCGCGCCTACCAGCGTCCACATGGGTCGTGTAGCCTGCATGGGCGCCACGACGGAAATGGCCAGATGTTTGAGTGCCACATACGAACATAGCCAACTCGACAACACGATGCAGGACTTGAGCAGGATAAGCCCGTGCCCCTGCCACGAAACCCGTGGTACATACAATAACGCGGGCATGCTATCTTCACACCACCGAGAACCCAGCAGCATGGGTATCAATAACAGACACGATAGGATCACACTGAATGTCAGTACATCCAATACGGAAAAAGTGGTAAGCGACTTTTTCTTGGCAATATCATAACACCCCAAAAATACAGCGGAGCAAACCGCTAACAGAATCCACATATCAGCACTTGACTAATAAGTGATGGTTGGCCAAAGGATGAGTCAACATCTGTTGCGCCAACTCACGCGATGCCTGTACCCAAACCTGTGTACGGCACAAGGTGGGTTCAAATTGGTTGAGAATCAACCTTACCGGTTCATCCATCATGGTTTGCAAATCGGAACTAATCTTCATCAGTCGATATTCGCCTAACGGCAGTTCACCGTGGATACCTACGCCAATACCCGATTCAAAATGGGTGGTGAGCGAGTACTTGGTGGTCATACTCAGCGGTAGGGTGCAATGGGCAAACAGAATGCGACCATCCGGATAGATGCGTGCGGGGTTGACCTGGAAACCCGGTGCGTGGTAACGCTGACGAGCGAGCATCATGGTGAGCAACAAGGGTATATCGCCTTCGCAGGCTGCAGGAATACCCGCGTCATTGAGCATACTCAGTGCCCAACAACCGGTGTTCTTCACGGTGGTCAGCAAATCGAAACAACGAAGGGTAAGACCACTCAGGTGATATTGTTCCACCATACGAACCAGTTCGCGATGAATGGCCTTGGCTCCCTCCAAACCCGAATCCACTTCGCCCAAGGCAATAATGGAGTCCAGTGGTATATCCACCAATTCGATATGAAACTTAGATTGAACCATTGTGTAATCCACACGCGATGAAATCAACCAATCGCTGGGCTGGCCAATCACTCCCAATCGCAAAGGTTCGGCTTCAGGAGTATATACTAAGGGATGAATGGTCGAAGTCTGATGGCTGTGTTGAGGTAATTCAGCGGTAGTGGTTACCAGTCCATGACCATTGTGGGAGTTTATCCACGCGAGAATTTCCAGCGAAGCCGGCAGGGCATTGGATTGTAGTCCTGCTACCAACAGAATCGGTCGATTGAGGTCTATATGACCGGCCTGAACCTCTTGTAAAAACAGGTTCTCGCTGCCACCGGTCAGCACGATGACTACCTGATATTGTTCTTCCCACTCCGCGGTAATGGCAAATGGGAGTTCAACCAACTCCCGATGTAAATCGGATTTTAGAATAATCTTCATATATGTTTATTTAATTTCCACTACTCCACTACCCCACTAC
>DCIY01000015.1:0-38422 GCA_002317295.1 Bacteroidales bacterium UBA1714 | reverse complement strand
ACTACTCCACTACCCCACTACCCCATAAATCCACAATCCGGTCCATGATGGCGAATACCTCGTCTTGCGTTTCCGCTCTCAGCAGTTCAATGCGGGTGGATTTGAAGTCGTATAATCCTTTGAGTATGGGCGAATTGGCAAAATGGCGGCGTGAGTGAACAATGCCTTTGCGCTCATCTCCTATCCACTCAATGCTGCGCCGTACATGTTCTTTGAGTATCTCCATCGCCCAAGCCATCGTGCGTGGAGGCAGCAGTTCACCATGGTCAAGGAAGTATCGGATATCTTCAAATATCCACGGACAACCGAAGGTGCCGCGGCCAATCATAATGGCATCGACTCCATAGCGGTCAAAGCACTCTTTGGCTCGTTGAGGGGTGGTGACATCGCCGTTGCCTATAATGGGTATATGCATGCGAGGATTGTTTTTGACCTGACCAATTAGGGTCCAATCTGCTTCGCCGGTGTACATCTGTGCACGAGTACGACCATGAATGGCCAATTCGCGTATACCGCAATCCTGCAAGGCTTCTGCCAAATCGACAATGATTTTTTCCTCCTCGTTCCACCCCAGGCGCGTCTTGGCGGTTACCGGCAACTGCACGGCATTCACCACCGCGCGGGTGATGGCCAGCATCTTGGGCACATCGCGCAGCAGCCCGGCTCCCGCACCCTTGCCTGCCACTTTCTTTACCGGGCATCCAAAATTGATATCAATCATATCCGGGTGAGCCTGCTCGACAATGCGGGCCGCATCGGCCATGGATTCGGGATCACGACCATAAATCTGAATGGCCACCGGTCGTTCCTCATCGGCAATGGTCAGTTTGCGCAAGGTCGAACTGACATCACGCACCAGAGCGTCTGCATTGACAAACTCCGTATATACCCGATTGGCGCCAAATCGTTTGCACAATAAACGAAAGGCGGGATCGGTGACATCCTCCATGGGAGCTAAGTAGAGTGGGTACATTGATTATTGGTTATTGAGGGTGGGATACTGGACACGGCGGTGGTTGATGACCAACAGACGTTGGGTAAAGACCTGTTTGATCTGTTCCACATCGCGGAAGGACAATGGCGTTTGGGAGAACTGACCATCCAAGACTTGGGCCTCAATCATTTCGTTCACCATATTACGAACGGTATCCGGTGCAAAATCTTTTAAACTGCGCGACCGTGCTTCGATAGCATCTGCCATCATCAGAATAGCACTCTCTTTGGTGGTGGGTTTGGGACCCGGGTACCGGAAATCGGCTTCTTGGACCTCTTCATTCGGATGGGCATTCACTTCACAGTTGTAGAAATAGCGCACCAGGGAAGTGCCGTGGTGGGTGGTGATAAAGTGAATGACCGCTTCGGGCAAATGGCGTTTACGAGCCAACTGCTCACCATCCGTAATGTGCCGAATCACCGTTTGTGCCGCTTCGCGATAGGACATGGTCAGCAACGGGTTGATACCATCGGCTTGGTTTTCGGTAAAGTACTGCGGGTGCAACATCTTGCCTATATCATGGTACATGGCTCCTGTACGAACGAGTAACACCTTGGCACCAATCTTTTTGGCGGCCTCTGTTGCCAGATTGCTCACCTGTAGCGAGTGTTGGAAAGTGCCCGGCGCTTTTTCGGCAAAATCGAGCATGAGGTTGCTGTTGATATTGGTCAGTTCCACCAGGGTCAGACTGCTGACCAGACGGAACAGTTTTTCAATGAGATAGATAACACCATACACACATATGATCAGCAGGGCATTGATGCCATAGGCCAAATAAGTATATCCGCTGCACATGCGTAAACTGCCGTTGGTGACCAGCAATATACAGGTATAAATAGCACTCATGCCTACCAGCACCAGTCCCGCAGTAGTAGCCAGTTGGGCCCGTTGGGACATATCTTTGAGGCAGGCAATGGTAATGGATCCGGCAACGAGTTGAACCATCAAAAACTGATACGGAACGGGGGTGGCCATGGCTACCAGGGCAATGGTGGTCAGATGGAGCATCATGGCTGTGCGCGAATCGTAAAACACACGGGCAGTAATCGGTACCCATGTGAAAGGAATAAGACTGAGAATAAACACGGCATTCTTGCTGCGCATGGCCAGATAGGAGGCAAGTACCATGATTCCACACAACATGCAGAACAGTAATACGGCGCGCACATCTTCCCAAAGACTCCGTCTGAACACGATGAGGTAAACGATGAATAGTCCAATAATCATGGCACTCATCAGTCCCACGCCCAAACGAGTGAGCCCCAATTGCTGGGACGGGGCGTGACGTTCATCCTCTGCTCGAATATACGAAGTGAGCATACGATAGGTCTCATCCGTAACAATTTCTCCGCGGTCGATGATTTTTTCTCCCGCCTGCACCATGCCTTCGGTCAGGGCAATATTGGAAAGGATACTCTGCTGCATGTGGGCGGTCATCGCACTGTCCAGTTTCAGGTTGGGTATCACTTCATATCCCAATTGCATATAGGCCGATTTTGGCGTATACAGTTGCTGAGTGGAAACAATCTGATGAACTCGTTTACCTTGAACAATAGCAATATGTTTATGTTGTTGCTCCTCCAACATCGATTTGTCCTGCAGGGAAATGATATACAGATGGTGGTTGGATGAGGCTTCCGAAATCATGGTAAAATAGGGCGTAAAATCCTGCATCGCCTTGGTTTGCTCCTTAGACAGTTGTTCCTCGGTTTTGTAAATGGGAAAATCGTAAGCGGCGGTAATCAGTTCATAGGTCCAAGGCTTGCCCAACTGAAAATGAAACTTAGCATTGCTCTCTACCAACGGATACAAATATACGCACAGCGCTATCAGGGCCAGGAAAGCACCTGTTTTAATCACAAGAGCAGGAACGGGACGATTTTTCATAAGCGTTTATGTTGAAAAAAATCTTGCAATAACTGTTGACACTCATCGGCGAAAATTCCCGATGAAACCACGCATTTTGGGTGTAATGCCTGGGGGGCAAACCGGGTGTATCCCCGTTTGTCATCGCTGGCTCCATACACCAGTCGACTGATTTGTGCCCAACCAATCGCCCCAGCGCACATGACACATGGTTCCAAGGTCACATAGAGGGTGGCCTGAGTGAGGTATTTGCCTCCCAATGTCTGAGCTGCGGCGGTGATGGCCTGAATTTCGGCATGGGCGGTGACATCCTGCAGGGTCTGAGTGAGGTTGTGCCCCCGACCGATAATCTGTCCCTGGCTCACAATAATACAGCCAACCGGTATCTCATCCTGTTGGGCAGCCAGGCGCGCCTCTTCAAGCGCTAATGACATATATTTTTCATCTTCTTGCATGGCAAAACTCGGGTATACTTTCCGGATGATTTTCGAAATAATTACCAATGACTACGATATCGGCTCCTGCGTCCCATCCCCTACGCATGTCCCGTTTATCCCCTATACCTCCGCCGACAATCAACGGCACATGAATCCATTTCTTCACGGCACGTATAACATCGATTTGAACAGGGTTTTGAGCGCCACTTCCAGCTTCCAGATAAATGAGTTTTTTACCCATCAATTCTGCTGCGATGGCCATGTCTACGATACGGTCTATATCTCGTTGGTCCATGGGTTGGGTATGGGATACACGCTCTACACTGCTGACACGACCTCCATCCACGAGGATATAACCCATGGGAATCACCTCGATGCCCGATTGAGCCACCTGACGGGCTACCCGAATCGATTGACCCACCAACCATTCGGAGTCGGTGGCGTTGAGCAAAGACAGCATCAATAATGCATCCGCCTTGGGGTGAAACTGGCGATGGTTGCCGGGAAACAGCAGAATGGGGCAGGAGGCAATGGAACGGACAGAATCCATGAATTCATCGGAAATTTCGCCGGTGGATCCGCCAACCAGTATCCAATCCACATCGGCTAATTGTTCTCGTTGCAGGTGCAGCGGTTTTTCCGGATCGATGAGAACGGCCAGCATCTTGTGTGAAGCCTGCTTGTGATGAAGAATATGTTCATAGACGGTCATTGCCATTGGAAAGATTCTATCATGTGAATGGCATCTTGACGCACATAATCCATCATCGGTGCCAGAGAGTCTTGATTGGGTTTGCAGTTAAAGTACACCGCCCCGCGAAAAAAGTGGTGGAGCGAATCGGTGAGAAAAAACTGCAAGCAAGAAGCCGTGTTGCCTTCCAACTCATAGAGGATACCATATACACCCACGGTATCGTTGACGTATTCGGTTTGGTCTATCTTAGAGGCCTTCATGGCATGGTTGTACACGAACTCCTGAGCATCTGCACTCAAGGTGCCCAGGTTATGACAAACCGGTTTGTAACTGCAGTGAATGGTGGCGTTGATATCGGGGTAATCGATATTGAGCCAATAGACTTCCTTGTCTTGCTGTATAGGATGCAACTGTGCCCGTGTATTGTATTCAAAACGATAGGGATAACCTCTCCATGGAAAGGATGTGTACTGCGCCATGGGCAGGTCGATACGGCAGTAACCATACTCTTTGGGAATGGATACACGACGGCATGCTCCCATTAATATCAGGAGCAGGGCAAGAACCATATACCAACGCAGGTGTGAGATCATAAATAGGCAGTATATATCAATTTAGACTGCAAAAGTAGTAAAAAAAAATGAAATTTCCAAATTATTTAGAAAATAATTCGTTCGCGCTTGCGTATATGGAAAAATAGTTGTATCTTTGCACGCAAATTGGTTAATTAGGTTTATTATGGAAAATAAGAGTGATAAGAATTTTTGTGTGATTATGGCGGGTGGTATTGGCAGTCGCTTTTGGCCTTATTCGCGTAATCATCGTCCAAAACAGTTTTTGGATTTTTTGGGTACCGGTCGTTCTCTGTTGCAAATGACGGTGGATCGTTTTCGTTCGATCGTTCCGATAGAGAATATGCTCATTGTGACCAATGTGAGTTACAAGGATATTATTCTCCATCAGATTCCCGATTTGCAACCGGAGCAGATCCTGTGTGAACCTGCGCGCCGCAACACAGCTCCGTGCATTGCTTATGCGGTAGCGCATATCAAGGGCATTGTCCGTCGTCGTGCCGGTTTGACGGCCGACCAGGCAGATTGGGATGATGATTCCCTGAATGTGAACATCATTGTGGCCCCGTCTGATCACCTTATTTTGCAGGAGAATACATTTATTCAGGTGATTCGTCAGGGATTGGATTTTGTGGCGCATCACGATACCTTATTGACCTTGGGCATGAAACCCAATCGTCCCGAGACGGGATATGGATATATTCAGATGAATCGTCAAAAACCGCAGGAAGAGAATGGTATTTTTGCTGTGAAGACGTTTACAGAAAAGCCCAATCTGGAATTGGCCCAAGTGTTTTTGCAGTCGGGTGAGTTCCTTTGGAACAGTGGTATTTTCCTTTGGAATCTGCGTACCATTCGCCAGGAAATGGCCCGACTGTTGCCGGATATGACCCATAAGTTTATGGAAGGGGAGTCTCTGATGGGTACGCCACAGGAGGAAGCCTTTATCCAGGGCATGTTCCCCACCTGCCCGAATATCAGCATCGATTATGGGGTGATGGAAAAGGCCCAATCCGTGCATGTATTACAGGCCGATTTTGGCTGGAGCGATTTGGGAACATGGGGATCGTTGTACGATTTGAGTGAGAAGGATGACCATCAAAATGTCACCCTGAATGGCGAAGCGTCGTATTATGAGAGCGAAGGCAATATGGTGGCCATGCCCAAGGGCCATGTGGCGGTTGTGAGGGGGTTGAAGAATATGATTGTGGCCGAATCGGATGGTGTGTTGCTTATTTGCCCAAAGGACGAAGAAAATCAGATTCGCCAAATTGTGAAGGATGTGGAAATAACGTATAACGGACGCATTAATTAATGGGACTATGGCATACCTTAATTTTGATAAAACATTGCTGGCCAATCTGGATCGTTCTCTGAGCAAGGAGATGATTCGAACCAACCGAGCCGGTGCATACAATTCGACCACCCTGGTGGATTGCAATACCCGCAAGTATCATGGACAACTGGTGCTTCCATTGCCTCACCTGAGCGACGATAACTATGTGTTATTGTCCTCGTTGGACGAAACGGTGATTCAGCACGGTGCTGAATTTAATTTGGGAGTACACAAATATGGTGAAAATACCTATAATCCATCGGGGAATAAGTATATTCGTGAGTTTGACTGCGAGGTGATTTCCAAGACCACGTATCGGGTAGGCGGTGTGGTCCTCACCAAAGAGCGTATGCTGGTCAGTTTTGAACCCCGTGTGTTGATTCGCTATACGTTGGTGGAATCGGGTTCGCCGACGCTGCTGCGTTTTCGTCCCTATTTGGTTTTTCGCAGCGTGAATGAATTGGCACAAGCCAATCCTCGTGCATGCGCCAATATGGATGAGTGCGCGAACGGGCGCGTCAATCGTATGTACGAAGAGTTCCCTTCGCTGTACATGCAGTTCTCCAAACAGGTCACTTATCACCATGCTCCGGCATGGTATCGGGGCATCGAGTATATCAAGGAACAGGAACGCGGATATGACTATCAGGAGGATCAACTGGTTCCCGGATATTTTGAATTGCCGATGAAAAAAGGCGAATCGGTGATTTTTTCTGCCGGCATATCCGAAGTCAATCCTGCGGTACTGAAGACGATGTGGAAAAAGGATCTGGAGCGTCGTGCACCTCGTGTGGATATGTTTGCGTGTTTGAAGAATTCGGCGCAACAGTTTTATAAGCGCGATGGGGATACATGTTACCTGATTGCCGGTTATCCATGGTTCCACGCTTCTGCCCGTGAAGAGTTCTTCAGTGCCTGCTCCTGTACGATGGGTATTGGACGTCCCGAATATTGGGAGGTGATTATGGACAAAACAGCGGTTCCGGAAGTGACGGCTTATATCGAAGGTCATTTGGAAAAAGTGGCTTTGCAACAGATGGATGCACCGGATGCGTTATTGTGGTTTGTTCGTTCGATACAGGAATATGCCTACTATGTGGATCGCAAGACCGTGGCACAAAAGTACGGTGATTTACTCTGGAATATTCTGGTCTTTATTCGTCGCCAGCAGCATCCACGATTGCGGTTACACAGCAACGGATTGCTGTGGGTGGATGGTACGCACGAACCTGCTACATGGATGAATGCTGTGGAAGATGGCCGACCGATTACACCTCGCACCGGTTATGTGGTGGAAATCAATGCATTGTGGTATAATGCCATTCGGTTTGTGGCGGAGCTGATGCGTCTGTTACAACGGGATACGATGGCCGATATGATGGACTACAAGGCCGAGCAATTGCAAACCTCCTTTGTTTCTACCTTCTGGAACGGCATGTATTTGGACGATTATGTGGTAGACAGTTACCATGACAAAGAGGTTCGGCCCAATCAGATATGGGCGGTATCGTTGCCCTATTCTCCTCTGGATCGTAAGCAACAAAAGGCGGTGGTCGATATTTGCACCAAGGAACTGTATACGCCCAAAGGGTTGCGTACGATTTCTCCCAAGAGCGGATACTATCGTCCCGTCTATATAGGAGGACAAAAAGAGCGTGATCGCAATTATCACAATGGTCCGGTTTGGCCGTTTACCATTTCCGCATACGGCAAGGCGTACCTCAAGGTTTATCAGCGCAGCGGGGAGAGTTTTATTCGTCGGTTACTGGTAGGCTATGAAGCAGAGATGAGTGAGTTGTGCATAGGAACCATTAATGAGTTGTATGATGGCAACCCACCGTTTAAGGGTCACGGCGGAATGAGTTATGCACCCAGTGTGAGTGCGGTGATCGCATTGTGTAATACCTTGAATGATTTTGATAAATAAGATATGACAGCATTGATGTTTGGTTGGGAGTTCCCGCCCCACATTTTGGGAGGATTGGGAACAGCCAGTTATGGATTAACGCGTGGAATGGCGCAGCAGGAGGATATGCATATCACCTTTGTGCTGCCACGTCCGTGGGGAGATGAAGATCAATCGTTTCTGCGAATCATTGGCGCCAATTCGGTGTCGGTTCCCGGCAGAGGTTGCATTGAGTTCTCCGGACGTTATCCCGATAATCTGGTGGAAGAAATAGGTAACTACGAGGCGGTAGCCTGTCAGTTAGCCTGGACAGAGCATTTTGATATCATTCATTCCCATGATTGGTTAACCTATCCGGCCGGCGTAGCGGCCAAGCATATCAGTGGCAAACCGCTGGTTATTCATGTGCATGCTACGGATTTTGATCGTTCCCGTGGCAATGTCAATCCGACGGTTTATGCCATTGAGCGTCGCGGAATGGACGAAGCGGATCATATCATGTGTGTGTCCAATCTGACGCGTCAAACCGTCATCGAAAAATATGGTCAGGACCCCAGCAAGGTATCCACGGTGCATAATGCCGTAGAACCACTGGAACATCCGGAGGAGTTTGTCAAGCATGAGCGCAAGGATAAGATTGTCACTTTTTTGGGTCGAATCACCATGCAGAAGGGACCAGAGTATTTTGTGGAGGCTGCGGCTCGTGTGTTGGAAAAAACGAATGGCGTTCGTTTTGTCATGGCGGGCAGTGGTGATATGATGACCAAGATGATTGATCTGGTAGCCAAACGAGGCATTGCGGATAAGTTCCATTTTCCGGGTTTTATGCGAGGTCGTCAGGTGCAGGAGGTGTTGGCTGATTCCGATGTGTACATCATGCCTTCGGTTTCGGAGCCTTTTGGCATTTCTCCCTTGGAGGCGATGCAGGTGGGTTGCCCGAGTATTATCTCTCATCAGTCGGGTTGTGCCGAGATTCTGCAACACGCGATTAAGACCGACTATTGGGATATTGATGCGATGGCGGACGCTATCTATGCCATTGTCAAGTATCCGGCCATGTATAAGTCGCTGAGCGAACTGGGTCGGGAAGAGGTCAATAATATTCGCTGGTATGATGCCGGGTTAAAGGTTCGTGCCATCTATGATAAAGTTATTAATCACTGGTAAAAATAGAGTATCTTATGAAAAATATCTGTTTTTGTTTTCAATTTCATGCTCCCTATCGTATTAAAAGGTATCGTTTCTTTGAGATAGGGCAGGACCATTATTATTATGACGACATGGCCACGGAAGAATATGTGACCTGGTTGACTCAAACATCTTATCTGCCTTTGGGTAAGACCCTGCTGGAAATGATTCGTTTGTCCAAAAACCGCTTTCATTGTGCCCTGTCGGTCAGTGGAACCCTGTTGGAGTTGTGGGAGCAGTATGTGCCGGAAATGATTGATGTGCTCAAGGCGTTGGCTCAAACCAAGTGTGTGGAATTTGTGGCCACTCCGTATGCGTATTCATTGGCGGCTCAAGGTAGTGAAACGGAATTGGTGGAGCAATTGCAAAAACAGGCTCTCAAGGTGAAGGAATTGTTTAATGTGCAGTCTCAGGTGTTATGGAATACGGAACTGCTCTATTCGGATGAGATTGCCTCTCAGGTTTTGGGTTTGGGGTACAAGGCCATCATGACCGAAGGTGCCAAGCATATCCTGTCGTGGAAATCGCCCAACTACCTGTATCCCTCCTGTGTATCGTCCAAGTTGCGTGTGCTGATGCGTAATATGGCCTTGTCAGATATGCTGAGTTTCCATTTTTCGGATCCGATGAGTCCGGAATATCCGATGGATGCAGAGAAATTTGTGCATATGGTGAATGCGTTGCCTGAAGAGGAACAACTGGTAAATCTGTGGATGGGAGCGGAAGCATTTGGAATCTGGCAACCGGCCAATACCGGCATTTTTGAATTCCTGAAGGCCATTCCCTATTTTGCGATGGAGAATAGTATTGGTTTTGTCACGCCGTCTGAGGTGGTGAAAACCTACAAACCGGTCAATGATGCCATTTCTTCTTCGTATCCGTTGACCTGGTCGGGTTCGGACAAGGATTTGCGTTTATTCCTGGGAAACGATTTGCAGCAGGAAACTTTCCATAAACTCTATGCGGTAGCGGAGCGTGTGCACCTGTGCAAGGACAGTCAACTGAAGGCAGACTGGTTGCTGTTGCAGGATGTTAATTATCTGCATTATATGAACCATATCGATCGTGGCCCATCGAATTTTGATACTTCTTACGATGCGTTTATCAATTATATGAATGTATTGGCTGATTTTCTCCAGCGCGTGGAGGAACAGTATCCGACCACGATTGATAATGAGGAACTGAATGGTTTGCTCCAAACGATTAACAGTCAGGAAAAAGAGATCGCTGAACTGAACAAAAAACTGCGTGCGCTTAAAAAGAAAGCATAGTATCCTCGTTGTGCTGATCGTATCCGTTCTCCCCGTATGGGCAGCGAAGAACACATTACCTGCTACGGTAGTGCGTGCCTGGGTGTTACCCAATCCGGTAGCTCAGGCCGATACAGTATGTGCGGGCCAAGACTCTGCGTACCTCAATTTTCCAATGCGCGATATGCTGTACGATTATTCGATATGCAATCACTACAATGGAAATCTGGTGTCACCGGTAGAGTCGGCTATTTATTTTAAGCGAACCAATACCACCAACAGTATTTTTGGTAAACAGTACAATCCCTACACGATTACGCCTCAGGATGTCAAGTTTTACAACACGACAACCCCTTACTCGAGTATCTCGTATAAGAAAGGATTTACCACCTACCATGAGGATAACGATTTGCACTTTATGTTCACCGGTAACCTGTCTCCGCATACCAATCTGGGCACCGAGTTGAATTATGTCAACGCAGCAGGACATTACAAGAACCAGTCGGGTAAAGTGGTGAATGGTTCGGTTTTTGGTTCGTACAATGGCAACCACTATTCCATTCAGGCAGCGTTTACATTTGCGTCGTTGAGTAATTTTGAAAATGGTGGTTTGACGGATATGGAATCGCTCAAAAATGTGGATTTACAATCCTCCGATTTGCCGGTTAACCTGTATGGCATGTCCGGTTTCAGGTATCTGTCGGGTTATATCAACCACTATTACAGCATCTGTGTGGAACGTCCAGATACGATTCAAATTCGAGAACGTGATGCGTTTGGTCAATGGCAGGTACGCGATTCAGCCCGTGTCCTTTATATTCCTGTGACTACGTTTCGCCATGTGTTGGATATCAACGAACAGGTGCGTCGGTATTTGGAGAAATCTCCGCAAGCGTTTTATACCGACTATTTTCGTAATCCCTCTCAAACCAATGACTCTTCGGCAGTGCTGAATATTCGCAACACCCTGTCGGTGACGTTTGAGGAGTCGTTTAACCAAAAACTGAAGTTTGGTATTACCGCTTATGCCATCAATGAGTTTCAACGTTATTTGTTGGCTGTGGCTCCGGAAGAGGGACAATGGCAGGATAGTTTGTATAACTACAAGTGGACCAACAACACCTGGGTAGGAGGGGAGATTAGTAAGAAACAGGGACGCAACCTGCGTTATGCCGCAGGAGGAGATGTATGTCTGGCCGGATATAAGTTAGGAGATTTTCAGGTACATGGTAACGTGGATTTGGGTTGGCGGTTAGGCAAAGACAGTATGACAGTGCAAGCCTATGCCTCGTTTCATGGTGAGCGCCCGGAATACTATCTGCAGCACTATCTGAGTAATCACTATCGCTGGGATAACGAGTTCAAGAGCGTGTACACCTTGCATGTGGGCGGACAGGTGGCTTATCCGACCCGTTGGGTCCAACCCGCTTTAAAAATTGACTATGCCAATATCACCAATCATATCTATTTTGAAGGATTAGGCAATCCTACACAGTGTGAACAGAATATCAGTGTATTGGCAGCCGATTTGCAACTGAATGTGACCACTCCGTGGGTGAATTTGGACAATAGTGTTGTGTATCAGTATTCGTCCTCGTACACGATGCCGTTACCGACGATTGCGTTGTACTCCAACCTGTATTACCATGGCACCTGGTTTAAGGCGTTGGAAGCACAAATTGGAGTCGATTTAAAATACAACACAGCCTATTATGCTCCCTATCTGAATGCCGCTACGGGGCAGTTTTGTGTGCAGCAGGAGGTAAAAGTGGGTAATTATCCCATGTTATCCGCCTATGCTAACTTTTATGTACGATTGCTTCGATTGCGTTTCTTTGCCCAATACCAGCATTGGGATGCATCGTTTGCCGGAAGAGAATATTTTATTTTGCCCTATTACCCCATGAATCCCGGAGTTTTCCGTGCGGGGTTGGCGTTTCATTTTAATAAGTAATTTTTTATTTGGAAGATGGTGAAATATACCAAAGCATTTGATAGTATTATGGAGCAGGCCATGTTTTGGGCAGCTCAATTTGGTTCTCCACAGGTAGAGCCTGAACATATCGTGTATTCGATGATTCGGGTTCCCAGTTGCAGAGCCTATCATCTCTTACAGACTGCTCGGGTAGATATCAACGCAATGGATACGTATCTGCATTCATTAGCCAAAGATACTCCTATGGAAGGTTCGGTTTCCCTGTCTCGTGCCGGAGAGCGGCTGATGAGATTATCAACGATCGAAGCAGATCTTTGTAATGACAAACAAGCCAATTCTGCTCATCTGTTGTTGGGCATCCTGCGCGAGCGGGTGCACAAACCCACTGTTTATCTCAAGGAGCACTATAACCTGGACTATGAAAAGATGGCAGAACTGTATGAAAATCTCTATCCGGTAACACCTTCGGAATCCAAAGCGGATATTCCGATTAAGGGCTTTGATTTGGCAAAGTTAGGTCTGGATAAGGTGTTGGGTTTGGACAAAATGCCCCCAGGTAAACTGGTTTCCATGCAGATTTTTGGAGCGGATCCCATGATGCCCCCTGCAGATGACGAGATAGGTCCGGAGGCCCAAATAGGACAAGATAATCAACCTAATCCGTATTGTCATCAGTGGGATAAGGACACTCTGGCATCCCTGCTGCTGTGTGGTCGCCAAAGCGAACTCAAACGCATCATGCATATTATGAATCGTTTGACGCAAAATAATCCTCTACTCATCGGAGCATCCGGAGTGGGCAAGCGTTCACTGGTGCAACTGTTAGCACAGCAACATGTGCTGCATGGAAAGTATCGTGAATTAGGGTCTGTCTATGAGTTGGATTATACCGCCTTAGTGGCCGGAGCATCTTATAAAGGACAGTTTGAGATGCGTATGAAGTCGGTGATGGACCTGGTGAAGAGTGAAAAAAACAGCGTGTTGTTTATTCCGGATTTGCATAATATCATGGATGGAGGACGAGGTATGTCTGGAGGTTTTGATGGTGCAGGTTTGCTCAAGATAGCATTGCAGGAAGGGAAGTTCCGCTGCATCGCTACCACGACCCCTCAGGCATATAGCCATTGGATTGAATCCGACACTTCGTTTGCTTCGTTGTTTCAACAGGTGCGCGTAGAACCACCTACGGCCAAGCAGGCATTTGATATGCTCCATGTGGCTAAATCAAGATTTGAACGCCATCATCATGTGTTGTATACGGACGATGCCTTACGGGCTTGTATTGCCATGTCCGAGCGATATATGACCCAGAGTGCTTTGCCTGCCAAGGCTTTTGATGTGATGGATGAAACGGGTGTGATGCACCATACAACATCTCGTGCAATCAACCATCTCACGCTCTTGCGGGAACAGGATGTGGCTCAAGCTGTGAGTGCTATGACGGGAGTTCCGACGGAGCAGATTCGTTCCTGTGAAATGGAGCGGTTGGTTAAAATGGAAGAAACGCTCAACCAACAGGTTTTGGGTCAGCAGGAAGCCATTCATCGGTTAACCAGGGCCATCATCCGCTCCCGCATGGGTATGCAAGACAGTCGTCGTCCTATCGGTTCCTTCTTCTTCTTGGGTTCTACCGGTGTGGGTAAAACCTATTTGGCCCAATGTTTGGCCGAGCAAATGTTTGGTTCTCGCGATGCACTCATTCGTATTGATATGTCCGAATATAAAGAGAAACATACGATCTCTTTATTGGTAGGAGCGCCTCCGGGATATGTGGGTTATGAGAATGGGGGCAAACTGACAGAGGCGGTTAAACAACACCCGTACTCGATTGTGTTATTAGACGAAATCGAAAAGGCACACCCTGATGTATTCAACCTGTTGTTGCAGGTTTTGGATGAGGGCCGACTGACGGATCGTCAAGGCCGAATGGTGGATTTTCGCAATACCATTATCATTATGACCAGTAATGTAGGTACCCGTCAGTTGAGCGAATTTGGGGCCGGTGTGGGCTTTGATGTAGCAGAGATGACTGCCACTTATGCTGCTCAAACATTGCGTAAGGCATTGGAAAAGACCTTTCCGCCTGAGTTTATCAACCGCGTAGATGATATCATTACCTTTGCACCCTTATCCAAATCGATTTTGATGCAGATTTTGCATCACGAGATTGCTCAGTTGCAACAACGCATGCGTGCCCAATCGCGACAATTGACCGTAGGAGGTGCAGTGGAGCAACAGTTGTTTGATCAGGCTTATGATCCCAAAAATGGCGCACGCCCGATTCGTCGTGCCATTCAAACCTATTTGGAAGAAGCGATTATTCAGCAGATTATGGCTAACCCAACGATAGAAAAAATAAAAATAAATAAACTATAAAAACGCTATGACATTTGATGTAACAGATGCCAATTTCCAAGAGTTATTGGCAGAGGGAAGTCCCCTCGTAGTAGATTTTTGGGCACCTTGGTGTGGCCCATGTAAGATGATGCTTCCTACTATGGAAGAACTGGCCAATGAGTATGAAGGACGTATTCGTGTGGGCAAACTCAATGTGGATGAAAATCCGGAATTGTGTGAGCAGTTTGGTATCATGAATATTCCAACGATGCTGTTCTTTAAAAAGGGAGAGTTGGTGAATCGCCATGTAGGAGCAGCCCGTAAACCCGATTTAACCCAAATTTTTGAAGAACTTGTGTAAAAAAATAGTAAAAATTTGCACAAATCAAATTTTTGTAGTATCTTTGCGCCCTAATTTGCCCACATAGGCGAATTAGGCAGGGTCTGGTAGCTCAGTTGGATAGAGCAACAGCCTTCTAAGCTGTGGGTCTCGGGTTCGAATCCCGACCGGATCACGATCATAAACAGACCATTAACTAAACTTTATGCGTCAATTAAAAATTACAAAATCAATCACCAACCGTGAGTCCGCCTCCCTGGATAAGTATCTTCAGGAGATAGGTCGTGAGGATCTGGTTTCGGTGGAAGAAGAAGTCGAACTGGCGGGGCGTATTCGCAATGGCGATCGCGCTGCGTTAGAGCGTCTGACCAAGGCTAATCTACGATTCGTTGTCAGTGTAGCTAAGCAGTATCAGAATCAGGGACTCAGTCTCCCGGACTTGATCAATGAAGGCAATTTAGGCCTAATTAAGGCAGCGGAAAAGTTTGATGAAACCCGTGGATTTAAATTTATTTCGTATGCCGTATGGTGGATTCGTCAATCCATTCTTCAGGCATTGGCAGAGCAATCGCGTATTGTGCGTTTGCCGTTGAACCAGGTAGGTTCGCTCAACAAAATTAACAAGGCTTTTCAGCGTTTTGAACAGGAACATGAACGCAAGCCGTCTGCAGAAGAGTTAGCAGAAGTATTGGACATTCCTGTAGAGAAGATTGCCGACACTCTCAAAATGTCGGGTCGTCACGTGAGCGTGGATGCACCTTTTGTGGAAGGTGAGGACAACTGTCTCATTGACGTGATGGTGAATGAGGACAGTCCCAATGCGGACCGTGGTTTGATTAACGAATCTCTTACCCGTGAAGTGGATCGTGCTTTAGGTCTGTTGACCGCTCGTGAAGCAGATATCCTGCGTAAGTTCTTTGGAATAGGTGTTCCGGAGAAGACGCTGGAAGAAATCGGTGAAGATTTGGATCTCACGCGTGAGCGTGTTCGCCAGATTAAGGAGAAAGCCATCAAGAAACTCCAAGACTCATCCCGTTCCAAAGTACTCCGATCCTATTTGGGATAACGGTCAACAGAAAACCATCGTCATCAAAAATCCCCGATTGCTTTGTGCAACCGGGGATTTTCTATAGGCATTGAGAGCGTTTATTTCGCTTTCTCAAATTCGATAAGGGCAAATCCGGCATTGACAGCGGCAGTATAAACGACGAGTTTGCCGTTGATCTCTGCTGCATTACACTGAGCAGAGCAGGCAGAAGCAGTTGTCGTTCCATCCTCCAAACCAATGAAGTACTCATAAACGGGTTCGTAGTCAGACTCCTCTGCCCAGATACGGTCATCGAGTTTACTGAACGCAGCCAATGTGTTAAAGCCGTCGGTGATATCCGATATATAGAGTGCCGGACCAAAGTTCCAGTGCATACCTTGGGAGTTAGCCACGGTAAACAACAGGTAACGACTGCGGTTGAACACAATCACGCGCGGGTCCACACCGTGGTTGGGGCGGGCACCATTCGTGGTCCAGTCTACCTCCAACTCATACAGGGTAGTACCATCCTTGTCCATCAGACGATAGGTTGGTACATACGACGAGGTAAATACATAATTACCCGGTTCTGCGGGAACCTCGTTGACATAACCATAGTACGAGCAAACGGCACCCAGGTCAATCTCATAAGGATCGGAGAAGGTGGTCCAACCCTTTACCGTAAAGCGATAAATCTTATCGCCCGGCTCCTGCTTGCAGAAGAAGGCATAACCATCACCATTCTCATCCAGGTTAACGGAGATATTGTCTCCCAAACGACCCGAATAAGGATCTTCGGCATTGGAAATTCCTGTTCCATCCCAACTCAGAACTACTTCCGGAGCAGCGCTGGCATTGGTGTAGTGATAAACCTTCATCGGATCCGAACTGATACCGGTACTCAGGTTACAGATATAAATATGTCCGTGACTCAGACGACCGGCACTCACCAGGTGGGTACCACCTTCGATACCGGTGACATTAAGCATGATAGCCTTGGATGCGTCATCGTTGAGCAGGTCGCTCACCTTGAGCAAGCGTGGCGTAGCGGCAGGGTCTGCTGTACGGCTGACAATGAGTACATGCTCGCCATCAAAATCACTACCACGAACCAATTCGCCGGCGAAGTAATCGGGGCAATTGTCGGTGGCTACAGAGAAATCGTGCACCTTAGCAGAGGTCCAATCGACACCACCGGCAGAACCGGAGGTAAAGTCAATCTTATACTCCGTCTTGAGGCCCAGGAAGTCCAAGGTCAGTGTACCCGGAGTCGTTTCGGAAATGATACTGTCTGAAACGATATTGGAGAAGGTCACCGACGAGCGGGCCGGCGTAACTACCATGTTGCGAATAATCGCCTGGCCTTTGCCTTCCATACCCAGGTAGATAGTCCCTTCTTCGGCAATGATATTGGCGACATAGGTATTACCCTCATTATCGGCCAAAATCATTTTCTCCAAAATCGGAGCATTCTCCGGGTCCTTTAGGTTAATGGTAACGACATACGTATTGTGCTTATCACCATAGTTGCTGATGCCTACCGTTTGAGTCAATGTCTTGGCTTGAGGGTCAGCCCCTTTGGTAAAATCATATACGGTTGTGTCCAATTTAGCACCCAAAGAGTACTTACCATCGAGTTTGATGGCTGTGATATTGGTTTCTGCGGGCACATTATTGAAGGTCACGGTCAAGGCGGTGTTATCTACCACACCCGAAATGGACTCACCACCGGAAATACCGGCATTGGTGATATTGAGTGACTTAATAAACGCTTCTACGCGTGACCAGTCTTGTTTTTTCTCGTCGCAACCGGTGAGCGCCAACACAAGAGCGCATACTACTAAAAATAAAAGATTCTTTTTCATTATAGCCATTCTTTATTTTGTGACAAATGATAACCTTTAGCCTCATATAGCGTAATCTGGCCCGAAGGAATCGGAGCAATGTAGTTACGCTCAATAGGACGATTGCGTTGACCCAAGGTGTTGCGCAGCAAGAAACCTTCTGTCATCGAAGGATCATCCAGCACGATTTCACCATTAGTGATTTGTTCCGGAGTATAATTGCTCAGTACCACATAAGCACCGTAGCGAATATCGGAATTGCAACCATTCCATAAGTAGTCCAATTTCTTCCAACGAACCAAATCGTCGTGACGGAAACCTTCCAATGCCAATTCTACACGGCGTTCACGACGAATCTCCCACAGGATGGAAGAGGTCACAGGACCATCGGCTTCGTTTTCGATTTGCAGACGCATCGGATCGTCAAATGCGGTTGTTCCAATCATAGGACGGTCACCCTCTACCTTGAGTGCAGGCAGATTGACATCCGCACGGGCACGAATCAGGTTGATGGATTTATCCAAATCAGCGTTGCCAAATGTCTCACTCGGATCCATTTGTGCTACCTCGTAAGCAGCCTCTGCATAGTTGAGCAGCACTTCTGCATAACGGATGCACGGAGCATCGGTTACGTTCTTGCTACCCGACCAGGTAGACTTTACCGTAGCCACATTCTCATCGTCCATAAACTTACGCCAACTGATACCGGACAGCGAATAGCCATAAGGCGTGCAGTCCGTACCCTTGATGTAGTTGCGAGGACGCATGGTGAAGGTCATACGGGGATCACGGTTGGCATAGAAGTCCTCCTCCGATGTCGGATTCCAGAACTCGTTTTTCACAAATACAGGCAGACCATCTTTGGCTACAAACGCCATGGCCAGCGCTTTGCTCAGTCCACCTTGAGCCTCGGTAAACGAGTAGGTGAGGGTGGAGTGAGAGAGTACACCGTCTTCATAGTGACGAGACATTAATACCTCCGGATTTGACCCCAAATCTTCGCTGACAAACAGGGACATAAACGAAGGAGCAATGCTGTACTTACCACTATTCATCACGATCAGTGCGCACTCTTTGGCCATCTTCAGGCACTTGAGTGCCATGGCTTGGTCAATCTCGTGATACTTCAGATAGGTACCTTCCTTAAGCAAATAGCGAGAAGCCATAGCGGCTACCACATACTTATTCACTTGGAGCGCACCATCGTTGGCGCGTACATTATCGATAGCAAAACGATAATCTTCCATGATCTTCTCGTCCACATATGTACGAGAATCGCGATCTTTGTACAGATAGTCCAAATCTTCCTTAGCGGTACTTACCTTAGGAATCTGATCATACCAGGGTACATCGCCAAAAGTGAAGACAAGTTTGCTGTAAGCCACTGCGCGGAAGAATCGAGCCACACCTTGCCAGTGAGCAATCGAAGCAGCATCGGCATCGATGCGAGCAGCGGATTGATATGCATAATTGGCACGGCGAATGGTCGTGAAGGACCAACTGCCGGACGTTTCCGGAACTACGGTCGGTTGGAGATCAAGCTGATCTTTGGCCGATACATAATCGTCATTTGAACTTTCACCCATCAGGAACGGACCATGGCTGTAGCCACTGCCGTAACCGGCAAAAGCGGTGGGATAGAAGCCGTACATATACGTACGAGCCTGATCTTCCGTTTTCCAGTATTCATCATCGGTGAAATCATCATATACAGGCTGATTCAAAAAGTCGTTACAACCAGCCATGAGAACCATAACCATCAAGCCATAAGAGCAGAGAAGAAGGTTTTTTATACTATTTTTCATATTCATCATCCTTTCTTAAATTAGTGTATTCATACTCTTAGAGGGCAATTTGCAAACCACAGGACATCTTACGAGTGAACGGATAAATACGTCCCCAACCCATGCTGCCACCGTCACCGGTAGAAGTAGCCGTTTCCGGATCGATAGGCAGATTGCCAAGATGATCAAACTCGGCAATATTCTCACCTGAGAAATAGATACGGAATTTCTCGAAGTGCATTTTCTTGAGCACTTTCTTAGGCAACGAATAACCGATAGTCACGTTCTTGAGACGCAGATAACTCATATCGAGCAGGTAACGCGTTTGGCACAGGAAGTTAAAGCCTGCTGCGCTATACTGACCCGGTTGGTTGGTCTCGGTCAGACGAGGATACCAGGCGTTGGTATTCTCAGGAGTCCAATAGTCGGTTTGGTGTGCGTAGTAAGCACCCTCGGAGAAGTTCCAACCCGGAATCATCATCGTACCGGTTGCCCAGTAGTCACGCTTACCTACACCCTGGAAGAAGATACGCAGGTCAATGCCATACCATTCTGCACCAATGGTGAAGTTGTACTCATAGCGAGGAGTGGAGTTACCGATAATCGACCAGTCACCATGGTCATTGGCAGTCTTTTTGCCCCAGGTGATTTGGCCATCACCATCCAAATCTTTGTACTTCACGTCACCGGGACCATAGACATAACCATAACCACTGGATTTCTCAAAGTATGCTTGCGAAGCAATACCGGACTTGAGTGTTCCGTCGGCATTGAAGTCGTCTTCCTGGAACAAGCGGTCGGTTGTGAAGCCCCATATTTCACCGATCTCTTTACCCACATAGTTGCTACCGTCAATCACGGAGTTAGCCGAACGAGGGTGCTTGGTAATGAAGGTGCGGGCATCGCTGAGGTTAGCCGTTAAGTTGAGTTGGAAGCCGTTAGCAAAACGATGGTGATAGTCCAAAGCCAATTCCCAACCATTGGTCGTCAATTGGGCTGCGTTCTGATAAGGAGCGCTGGCACCGAAGGAGGAAGGTACTTCCTCTCCACCTACGACCATAGCGTCGTTGATTCGACGATACCAGTCAAAGGTCAGGCCGAGGTCATCGTTAAAGAATCGCATGTCGGTACCGGCATCGATGGTCTTAATCGTCTCCCATGTAAAGCCTGAAGCCAAAGCGGTCGGCAGGGAGAAGGTCAGGTTATTGGTTCCGCCAATCAGCCAACCCGATTCACTCGAAGTAAGAATGGAGCGGAAGCGGTTGTCACCGATATCCTGGTTACCAATCGAACCATAAGAAGCACGTACTTTCCAGAATGACCAATAAGGTTTCATTACTTCCCAGAAGTTTTCTTCACTGGCTACCCAGCCAAGAGAACCAGATGGGAAGAAGCCCCATTGTTGATCTTTCGGAAAACGAGATGAACCGTCTAAACGACCATTCAACTCCACGAGATAACGGTTTTTGTAGTTATAGTTCACACGAGCAAATGCACCCATGATAGCCCAAGACGAGTGGCTGCCGTAGATGTAGTTTTCACCGGTGGCCAAACTGATTTCTGCCTTGTTCATATCCAACAGGTCACGTTTTTCTGCATTGGTATATTCGGTCTCTTTGTACTCAATATTATAACCCAAGAATGCCGAGAAGTTGTGAGCCTCGTTCCAGGTATGTTTGTAGCGCAATACGGCGTTACCGGCATGGTAGTTGGTATGCCATATATATCGATCAATCTTGTTGCGGGAAGCACTGGCCCAGTTGTCCACGAGTGACATACTTCCTGACCAGAAGTCCCAACCACCGACGGTTCCGCCGCGCATGGTCTTGTCTTCGTTATCCAGGTTGTAGGTATAGTCTACATCCAAGGTCAAATCAGGTATACCCAGCGTAAACGTAGCACCTACGGATACACGCATATAATCTTTGATATCCGTATCCATATTGGCTGCAGCAGTTTCTGCCAGCGAGTTACGGAACGGCTTGCCCTGGTAAGTACCATAAGGCATAATCGTCGGCCAGCGATACAGATAGTACAAGGCATCGTAAGAGGTGGTTCCGAAGTTAAACGGAGTCTCCAGATTCGTGCGCGTATATAAGGCTTTCGTGCGCACGCGTACCCATTTATTAATGTCTGTTTCGGTACCGAAATTGATGGAATAACGCTTGTAATCATCAGGGTTAACCTTTACGACACCGCCTTGACCCATATAGCCCAAACCTACATAGTAGTTGGTGCTACCCACGGTTCCACCGACACTCAGGTTGTGCTGTTGAGAGAACGACCAGTCCTTCACATACTCATCAGCGGCATTCCAGCTGCGATAGAAGTGAGGTGCACCGTTCTTAATCAGGAAGTCACGACCCAATACCATTTCTTGGCCAAGGTCCAAACCCGAATACATACGATCCCATTCTTTCATATACTCAATATCCTCGGCATCCCAGGTCAGACCACACGAATTGGTAAATACAGTGGTACCCGGCACACGGCGGTTACGAGCCTGCAGGGCCATGGAAGCTCCTTCATAGGATTTGGCAGCCTCCGGCAGTGCAGTAGGCGTAGCCCAAGAGAAGTTGTTGGAGTAGGAGATGGTGAACTTACGATCCAGTGCGGTTCCGCTCTTGGTGGTAATCAAGATCACACCGAACGCTGCACGAGTACCGTAAATAGAGGACGAAGCAGCATCCTTGAGGACGGAAATGTCCTTGATGTCGTCTGGGTTAACCATCGATACATCGCTGATTTCCACACCATCCACCAGGATAAGCGGTTGGCTACCACTTTCGTTGAGCAATGTACCCACGGCACCACGAATACGGAACTGAGGCGTTTCACCGATACGTCCGCTGGTGTTGGTAATCGTCAAACCGGGAGTAGCACCTTGCAGACCATCACCGATATTGGTGATAGGACGGCTGTCTACCTGATCTTCCATACTGACGGAAGCCACCGCACCGGTCAGGTTGGCCTTGCGCTGGGTTCCATAACCTACAACCACTACTTCTTCCAGCAGTTGATTGTCTTCTGCCAAGGTTACATTGATCTCAGCGCGCTTGTTGGCTTTTTCTTTGTGAGATTTGTAACCGATGTAAGAGAACTCCAACTCACCAATGTTGGCAGCCTCCAGTTCATAATTACCGTCAATGTCGGTAATGGTTCCTTGCTGAGTGCCCGAGATGGCGACACTAACGCCAATCAGGGGCTCCCCTGCGGCGTCAGTGACGCGACCATGGACAATCTCAGCTGATGCTGGGAGTGTGAGTCCCAGCACCAGTAAGATACTTAATAATTTCTTCATAGATTTCCACCTATCATGTTATATTTTTGTCCGTTGCGAATGATGACTACGCGACCATTCTCCAGTTCTTTATGAACATCGCCTACTTCTTCTTCGCCCATCTCGATCAAGCCGGTTGTCTTGACGATTTCAATCGTTCCTACGCCGTCAATCACGGTCTTGTTCTCTTCTACGATAGCAGCCCATACTTGCAGAGGCTTCTTATCTACGACTGCATAGATATTGTATGCAGGGTCGAGAGCCAGGCTGTAGAGGCAAGTGCTGTTTTGTGAACCGTAACCGGTAGAGATGACATAGTCCTTGGTCAGGGTAGGAACATGATTCTCATTCCACTCGATCAGGAAGACGATAATGGCGTTATCAGCAGCGCTGACACACATGGATTGATCTTTATTGAAAGCAATAGCGCCACGAGTACGGCCGCCGAGCAAACCGCTCGAATTATAGTTCACTGCACCGGTAGCATCTATGTGAATCAAAGCCGGAACCTCAGAACCGTCGGTTGCACGGTCTTGGCTGATCCACCATCCGCCGAATGCGTCCGGAATGATCACGCTGTTACCGTTTTTCTCATAGTTGGCAGCATTGTCATATACCACTGCAGAGGGCTTAGCTGTCCAAGGAGCGGTAAGTTCACCGATATTGTATTGGAACAGACCCTTAGCATGTAAGCCGGTATTCATATCCTCATCGAAGGTGTAGAGTACGCGGTTGGCGCCTGTGCCACGAACGTAGCAGGAAGACATCGAACCATGGATACTGTCACTGCCGCTGGTGGTCATGCCGGTAGCATCCGGTGTACCGCCAAATACCAACGTTTCTTGATCCAAATTGGCAGGATTTACTACGTGGATGTTCGGATTGATGTCGCTCCAGTCGCTGATGTACAACATATCGTCGTCCTCACCGATAGTAACACGCATTGGGCTGTAATGATTAGTGCCCCAAGTGCTGTGATGCAGGTGCATGATACCGTCGGTATAATAGGTAGCGTCGAACATGTACAGACCGGCGCTGTCGCTGATGCTGTTGCTCTCGGTAACATATACATTACCAAAATACTTGCTGGCAGGATTATTGTTAACAGCCACACCACGCGGAGTAACGAAAGTAGGACTGTTGCCTACGTTGCACAAGATAGCCTCTTCGTCACTCTTAAGTTCAGCCTTGGCTTCGATAGCCCAAGTATACATACCACCTGCGAGTGCATCGAGGTTAACATCTTCAGCGTTTTCACCTACCTCTAAACCGGACAAAGCAATGGATTGCTGATTGCCTGCGGTGTCGGTAACAATCAGGTTTACACCCGTTGCAGGAGCGTTCAGTACATAGGCTACGTGGAATTGGTTCTCTTCGTTAGCAGGAACGATTTCCAGAGCGGAAGCGTAGATATTTGGATAGTACCAAATCTTGTCAATCACCGTAACAACGGCCGAGTCAATAGCCGCAGGATTGTCGTCCGATACAGCATAAACCATGGTGTTACCCTTAGCTACAGCCGTTACCACACCCTTGGTACTGATAGTGGCGATGTTCTCGTCAGCAATGGACCAGGTATATTTCTTATTGGTAGCATTGGCTGGGAATATAGCGGCATTGAAGGTGAAATTGTCACCTACTTCGATATCGGTAGAGGCTTTAGGTGTAATCACAATGCTGTCTACGTGAACCGTACCCGGCATCTCGTCGCTGGTAGCGGGAGAGATAAAGCTGTTCTCAGCCTGTGGGGTGGTGTATACATAGAAGCGCTCAGTAGAAGCGGAGTTGAAGTACAGGTTATCCACAGCGTCGAAAGCAATACCATCGATATTACCACCAATTGTTCCGGAGCGCCAAATGACAGAATCAATGGAAGGAACTCCCGTAGATGCGTCATACGATACCGCATACAGGGAAACGACTTTATTACCGCCGAAAGCCAAAATGCTCTTGTCGGAGTTGAGCGCCAAAGTACCACGCTGAGAAATGTTATTTGCTTGTGGGAATAAGTCTTGCAACTTTGTGCTGGCATCACGGACAGTTTTAGTCAACTTAAAATCAATGGTATCCGCAGCACCAATGTGCGTCAGTGCACTATACGTATCGGCATTCCAACGGTTTTGTGCAATCCATACACCGCCACGGCCATCGGGTACCATATCCACATCAGCATTTGCAAACGTAGCACTGGCAACCACCTTGGTAGCCACGCCACTTTGTATTTTGTATACGGTGTACTCAGTACCATAATCCAAAACCCACATCTTGTCACCATCAGGAGCAAAAGCAGCAATCTTGGTGAACTTATTGTCGGTAATGGTTTCGGCCACAGCGCCCATGTTTTTCGGATCAATCTTATAGATGCAAGTAGTAGCGTCTTGACGGTTGACATAGATCATGCCGTCATCGCCCACTTTCACCCGCTTGAACTGCGTACGGTTAGCATCTGCTGTTGCATAGGTGAGTCCAAACTGGTAAGCTTCTTCGTTTTCAGCATTCAGTGCTGCATCAAAAACATACAAACCGGCCTTAACACTTCTTCCTTTTCCTGTATTTCCTCCCACAGGATTAGTTACATATATTTGGCCAAAGTACGGATTGCTGGGAATATTGTTCACAGCAACGCCCTGAGGCAAATAGAAATTATAAGCGTTCGTGGTGTCATTGGTAATTTCTGCATACTCTTTCACAGGCTTAGCACTGGCCTTGATAGCCCAATGTTGATCAGCACCCGGCATAGCAGCCACGTTCATCTTGAACTGATGTTTGCCTTTGGTCATGTGAATCATGTCGGTAATCGCATTGCTGCTTACTTCAGCACCGGCAGCGTCGCAAACGATGAGCGCCAATTCTTTAGCCTGAGCATTCAGTACATAGTGTACTTCCACGCTATTGCCTGCGTCAGCAGCTACTGCTACCTGAGAAGCAAAGATATTCAGCTCAGGAGCGGCATTGTCCAAACGAGTGTGCTTGTAAGCCGGAGTGACTTTGCTGTTGTTGGCATTGGCAAACGAAACGGCTTTCAGTGCCTTACCATTTTCAATTACGTAAACATTGCCTGCATAGTCAAATGCCACCTGATAGCATGCATTTTGTACACATACACCGGCAACGGTACTCTTCAGACTCAAAGCGATCGAATCAGCTTTCGGGTACTCTATGGTATAGAGGCGCAACTCGGTATCTACAATCACGGCAATTTCGGTTTGGTCTGGACTTAAAGCAAATGCGCCACGGTTAGCGGTAGTTTTTCCAATTTGTAATGCACCGGCAGAATTATAATCTACTGCACCGGCAGCGGTAATGTGCATCAACGAAGGAATACCCTTGCCGTCTGTCCAACGATATTGACTAACCCACAATCCACCATTTTTATCAGGGCAAATGATGTTGCAGGCGTTTTGAAGCAAATTATCCGTGTTCATAAAGAAAGTATCCGAAGGAACTTTGTCCCACAAAGAACTCATTTCACCAATATTGTAACGGAAGATAGCTAAATTACCATTCACTTTGACATCCTCGTCTATGGTATAGAGCACACGATTGGCACCAACGCCTTTCGTAATAGCTCCTGCCATGGATCCGTGAATCTGCTCTCCGGTGGCAGTGGTATCGACACCATCACCATTACAATGATTGTTGGCAAAGACACGCTTTACGACAGTAGGTTGGGCGGGATCAAAGACCACAATGTTCGGATTGACATCACTCCAGTCAGAAACGATGACCTGATGATCTTCTGCTACATACAGGTGCATAGGACTTGCGGCAGCCAGATTAAATGCACCGTTCAGCATCATAGTGTCTCTCTTACCCAGCGCGCTGTACATATACAAACCTCCGGAAACTAATTTGCTGACAGGGTCTGCTACATAAATGGTTCCAAAATAAGGACTCATGGGGTCTGTATCCACTGCTACACCACGAGGAGTAACCAGTGCGGTGCTATCTACGGCAACAATAGCAGAGGTCTCAATGGCAGCCCCATCGGCCTTGATAGCCCAAGTTTGTCCTTCTTCCGAAATTTCATCAGTGGTCACGATGGCCATGTGTGAACCCTTAGTCAGGTTGGCAGCATCGGAAATGGGATATTGTTTTACCACTTCACCTGCTGCGTTAAGCAATTGCAATGTTAGGGCTGTAGCCGGAGCATTGAGATCATAACTGATGGTAGCTTGTGTACCCACTTCATCTACCGATAGTTTTGAAGCAAAAATGTTCAATTCTGCGGCCTGCATGCATATAGCAGCTACCAGGCACATCAGAGAAAATAGAACCTTTTTCATAATGATTGTGTTTTTAATTAGTAATTAGTTTATTGCATAACAATACCTTGCGCATTGTATAACTTACCATCACGCAGGATATAGAGTTGTCCATGACGAATAATCTTCTGTACATTCTGCATCTCGCATTCTGCATTGTGCATTTCCTCAAATCCCGTTCCCTTATGCTCGTTGATCACGCGCACGGTGCAGGTGTTGTCCACCTTAGGCAATGCGTATACCATCAAGCGCTCGTTGGAGTTGGAGATGATGTACACGTTACCGGCATAGTCAAAGTCTACACCATAGGTGTTACCTCTGCCACCTTCTGCCCATACGATTTCGTACTTGGAAGTCAGCGTCGGTGCACCGGCATCGTTGTAGGCTACGTCCCAGATACGGATGGTACCCAGTTCGGCACCCATACCAATCATGTTTCCGTCCACGCTGGTATTCATACCACCCTGTTGCGCAGCGTCAATGCCGTTGTTGGAGATATTGAAGTCCTTCACACCCTGAGCGTTGCAGTGCAGCAGTGCAGGTACAGCCCAAGAGGAGTTGAAACGATATTGGCTGAGGAAGAAGCCACCACGATGGTCGCTGGCTATCTGACCATTGGAGTTCTGCATGTGGTTATCTTGCGTAGAGTTTTCAAAGAACACTTTGGTCGGTTTAGCCTTCCAAGGCAGCGAATCTACTTCGCCGATATTGTATTGCCAGATACAGCCACTCACACCGGCCGAAATATCACGGTCGTAGGTATAGAGAATTTCGTCCTTACCCGTACCTTCGATATAGCTGTTCATTACTTGGTTGCAAACCACATTCTTACCGGCCTTCAACTGACCGTTACTTGCACTGCGCTTACCATCAAATACCGGTTTGAACGGAGCACTTGGGTTTTGACCATCCATGATATAAGCACCCGAAGCTTCCAGCGTAGACGATCCTACGAATACATCACCGTCCGGAGCAGCGCAGGGACGAGTCAGGGCAAACTGATAACTGCCACCGGCATTGGTTCCCCATTCAATACCGCCGTTGTAGGCGGTTTCGCCTTGGCCGGTTACGTCCGTAAAGTCAGCACCGATAATATAGATACCTTGGGTCACCGTACGGAAGGCTGCCGGAGTATCATACCAAACCTCCGAGCAAGGACCACCCACTGCCTCAGCAGCGTAGATGCGACCGAAGTTCGGGCTCTGCGGGTTCTTGTCCACACATACACCACGGGGTGCATAGAATTGGAAAATTTCGCTGTCGTCGCTCACCTTGGTTACATCGGCTACGGGACGAGCGCTGGCGGTGATGCTGAATGCATCCCAACCCATACCTCCAAACGGATTAGCTATCGTGTGCACACCTTTGTTCAGTGCACCGCAGTCATGGCTGGCGGTTTCTGTGCCATCGGTCTCAATGGCAATCTTCACTGCCGTGGCATTCTCATTCAGACGGAACGAGAATTGATCATTCTCAAACTTAATCTCGCTGGCGTAGATGTTCAGCGTAGGAGGATTGTACGAAGCATAGTGATAGAAGTGCTGATCGGTCATAAAGATCACGTGCAGCGTCTTACCTTCTGTCCATGCTGCGATATTAGCCCAAGCGTCGGCTTGAACCGGCGTAGCAGGATACAAATCACTGGCCAAAGTAAAATTAGGAGCCGTGGTCATATCCAGCAGCTGCCATTGCAGATTGCCGGAGGTATTGCTCAGGTGAGCATCGTATGCATGGCCTGCATAGCGGAACAAAGCACCGTTTTCGATCAAAGCCGTTCCTGCAAACGAAACTACGACATATTCATTGGCGCTGAAAATAGTCGGACCCCAGTGAGGACCCTTTACAGCGATATTATTTTCCGTAGCCACAGGAGCCACAAAAGTACTGATCTCCGGATTCTTGCACTCGTCATCCCACATATACAGGGTTTCAGCGTCTTTCACTTTCGCAAACAGATAGTCGTCCGAAGCGAAAGCAATATCACTGAACTCTACACTGGCAGGCATCTCCAGAGCCACAGGGTTCTCCATGTTCAGATCATAACGATAAATCACATTGCCGTCCAATGCATAGATATATCCATTGCGGTATTTGATGCGCTTGAAGTTAGGCTTAGCCATAGCACTGTCCTTGATGAGTTTGAACTCGTAGCTGTCCAATGCAGAAGCAGAGGTCTCGGGTTCCGGATAATCGGCCGGATTCAGGTGAATATTCTTCAGACGAATCTTCTCGCAGGCGATTTGCTCAGCTGCTACCACCACGGTATCGGTCATGGATTTGTAGTTGGTAGCCGATACGCGCAGTACATAGGTACCCGGAGTCAGGTTATAGAACGCAAACACACCATTATACCAGTTATCCGTAATGGCGGTATCAATCGGATTGCCGTCTTGCAGCAACTCTACCATAGCGCCATTGATAGGCAACCATTGGTCATCACTGTTCTTGATATACAGGAACTTAGGTTGATTCAATACATCTACCAACTCGTTGCTGGATTTTACCCAACCGGAGATAATACCCGTTTGAGGCAAATCGCGTTTGAAGTAACGATGGAAGTGCTGATACATACGAGTAGCTTCCAGTTTGCAATAGTCGTAGTTCATCAGACGGTGGGTTTCAGGTGGGTAGTCGTGGAACGAACCTTCACTCAAGAAGCCCGGAACGGTCAACGGACGCAATACGCCCAGACCCATATCGTCATTGTAGAACGTCAGGTCACCGCGGAAGAGAGGAGCGGAAGTAGTCCAAACGGTCAACTCGTTTTGGAACTGAATAGTTCCGGACGAAATAGCCATCGAGTCACTGTTGGCTACCGTCGGTGCAGCAGTTGTTCCGTGCCATAACATCAACAGGTAGTTGGTCTGCGAGTTCAGGGCGTTGGAGTGAACGGAAATGAAGTGGTCCACATTATTGGCATTGGCCTCTTCAGCAATCGCGCTCAGGTCGCGGTCATCACCGTTTTGCAACTCCAGCAATTGCTCAGGAGTGGCTCCGGGGTAATACTCGATATCACGAGCACCCGACTTGTTGGTCGTACGCGAGATATATACGGTAGCACCCGCACCTTCCAACAGCTCTTTCAGAATCAAACCCTTCATCAAATTCGACTTGCTCTCCCAGTAGCCGGTACTATCCGTCCACGTAGCAGGAACAGGTATCGTCCAGCAGCTGCGGTCGTTGGCATTATAGCCTCCGTGGCCAGGATTGATATAAATCTTGATTCCACTCAGACCTGCCTGATGTACGGCCTTGCGAGCACGAATACGGGCATCTTGACGAGCTTTCTCTCGGGCGAGACGAAGTTCCTCTGCCTGGATGAAATGATCGCGTTCTACCGTGTTCAACTCACGAGTGATACGACCGGTGATATCACGGCTGATATACCGGATGTGGTCAATCTCATCGTTGTCATTGTAGAACTCCTGCATACCAAACACGTGCGCATCATCAGCCCACTTAGGAGCATTCAAACGACCCATGCATTGTACATTTTGGCCGTTGATGTCGCACACGTACGTGCCTAGGTGCGCGGTCGTGTAAACAAGGTGTTGTCCATTTGGGCTGAGACTGGCCCAAAAGTAACTGGCATCATCCCCATTAGGAGTGAGGATAGTCTCGATACCATCTGCCGAAGTGAGCACCATTTTTTGGTCCTCAATTCGTACACTCTGACCCATAGCAGCTATCGCCACCATAAGTGCCAAAGATAGTAACAGTTTTTTCATTGTGTTTTTTTGTTTGTTAGTTCTCTAGGTTAAACTAGGAATATATTAGTTAATCTAGTTGTCATTCATCATTAGGACGCAGTCCGCATCATTTCATCATTAGGGCTTTGCCCGCATCATTTCATCATTGAGCCCGTAAGGGCGATCAATAGTCCGCACTCCGCCTCATCGCCTTTGCCCCAACACACTGTAAGTGCTCGTTGGGCTGACAATCGCCACTTTCCCATCTACCAGCACCTTCTGCACCTCGTCCTTCTCCACATAACTGCCCTCTATGCCACTGGTGGCATCAATGCGAAACTTCACCGGCGCTGACCATATGTCGTTGCAGTTGGCTTTGCGGGTCTTCACACGGAACCAGTACTCGCCATAGGGCAAACGCTTGATATTGTGACGATTCTCTGACGAGAAAGTCGTTTCCGTCACTTCCTGTGCCATGATAATATTTTGGAACGTGCTGTCTTCTGCCATTTGAATCACATACGAATCGGCTTTCTTCACGGCATCCCAGCTGAACGTAATCGGTAACTTGTACTGACTGCCGTTAGCGGGCACTTTTACCATCGTGGCCACCGGAGTATCTTCACTCTCATTGAGCACGCGCAGCGAGTACTCGTTATTGTAGCGGTCCACCACACTCACTCCAATCTTATACGCGCCAGTTGAAATGCCGGCCGGTAAAGTGTAGTGCTTATCATACGTCACAGCCAACAAGGCATCTCCCTTGGAGAAGATGCTGGCACGACTGCGGAACGAATTGGGTACTGCGTAGATAGCATAGCGCACATCCTCATCCGCATAAGCCCAACTGATTTCCTGACCGTTGGCAACCAGCGAATCCACCATCACGCGCTCCTGCGCAGGTTTCCAGTTGATGGCCGGTGGCAATGCCAAATATTTAAACTCCGAAGCGCGGAACGCGTTGCGGAATACCTTGTCATACACCCACGCCTTGGTGTTGTAAAGTACCGTTCCAGGAGCGTTATCCGTCACGGCCGAACGGTTCTGTTGGGCCTCTGCTTGCATCTCCGTGATGGGGAAACTGGTCTCTCCATTGGCGTAACGATAGGCAGCCATGGATGAATAGAAATGTTTACCAAACATGCTGCACTGCTTGCCCCACCATTTGCTCAGTTTGACATAGTCCTGCCCGCCACCAATCTTCCAGTACAGCTGCGGCGAGATATAGTCCACCGTGCCTTCTTCCAACCAGGCCATCGGGTCACAATAGATCTCAGCATACATATTGCCGCCACTGATGCCATCGGGTAGGGTATAACCGCGTTGCTGCGCCACCACATAATTGGTCGTCCATATACCAAATGGCGATACACCAAAGGTTACCCAAGGTTTCACGGCCTGAATCGTATCATAGCACGCTTTGACCATGCGGTTGACGTTCTCTCGACGCCAATCGCCTACATTCTTGCCCGCTGGGCAATAGGCAGCCACCGAAGCGGCATCCTGAGTCGTAGTGCCGCCGTAGGGATAGAAGTAGTCGTCCATCAGTATGCCATCGATATCGTAGTTGTTGATGATATCGCCAATCACATCCTTGATGCGTTGCACCACTTCCGGCAATGCCGGGTCCAAGATGATATCATTGGTATACCACAGCAGCCATTCCGGATGACTGTGCTTATAGTTCAGCACTGTGGTATCATTGTTTCCCGTCCAGTCGCCTTTGGTAGCGCGGTTATTATAGCGGTAGGGGTTAATCCATCCGTGACAGGTGAGTCCGCGCTTATGGCATTCCTCGATGCAGAACTGCAACGGATCATACCCTGGGTACGTGCCACGGGGATGATTCAGATACGACGACCAAGGCTCGTATTTCGACACATATAGTGCATCAGATGCCGGACGGATATGAAACAGCACCGTGTTCATGTTCAGCGAGGCAATCGAGTCCAGCATTTTGGTTAATTCTTTTTTCTGACCGCTCACGGAGGTCGTGCTACTTCCTGGCCAGTCAATGTTCACCACAGTTGTCAACCAGGTTGCGCGCATCTCGCGCTTGGGATTGTCTGCGTAGGCTGCCATCGTCAGCAGCGTCGCCGCCAAAATGAGAAGGGGAGTTTTTTTCATTGTTTGTTTTTAGTTGGTTTTGTGTTAGTAAGCAGAGGAGGTAATCAGCCTCCCCTGCCTGAGTTTATCGGCCGTTGATTATTTAACCAATCTGCCGTTCATGTCGTACATCTTCTCACCACGAAGGATGTAGATGTGACCGTTAATCATCACTTTCTTGGCAACAGGAGCTTCTTCTTCGGCTACCATTTCCTCGATTTCGGTCGGGTCTTCCTCGGGTTCATAGCAACCTGGATATACGCTCACCGTTCCGCGCTCATTACCATCGATATCCAAGGTGATACCGGCGATAGCAGCCACCTTCATGGCAGGTTTGCTCTCAAATATATATCCGTCCGTAAATTGAGGATCGATATTGCGGTTATCTGCACGTTGTGCACTATCCAATTGAGCATAAGTAGCCAAGGTGCTGGCACCGTCTACATACACAGCCTTCGAGTTTTCAGCCACTTTGACAAAGAAGTTGTTACCCGTCGTATTGGCTTCCAGTGCACCACGATAGCAGCTGGCGTTGGACTCGGTCTCGTTCACCACAAAGATATTGTTTTGAATGGTTTGACCGGCAGCGGCAGCGTAGATACATGCTACGGGGTTCGTGCTCTTATAAGCATTGCCCGGGTGGTGAGACAGCTCGTTCAGGATAAAGGTATTGTGACGAACCGTGCAGGCGTTGCCGCAACGAATACCTACGATACGAGATCCGTTAGCAGCATCCTGAGTCAACTCAAATCCGGTAAACAGGTTATTGGTAATCTCCCAAGTACCACCACCGGAAGCGAGAATACCCGTCACTCCGTAGTCACCGGCATTCTTGTTAGCCGTTTGCAGTTGCAAGAAGCGGTTGTTGCGAACATGGGTTTCACCTTTCTGTTTGTTACCATAAATACCGGTTACTAAGAATCCGCCGGCACCGTCTACGTAGAACTCATTACCCTCGATGAAGGCATTTTGACCACCATTGAGGAAGACACCGCGAGATTTAACGCGAATCACATTATTACGAACGATACAGCTGTCTGGGTAATCCAATGCATTATTGTTGACACCATTATAGTTCACACCTTGACCGGAAGTCGAAGCGATACAGTTCATTTCGCAGTTTTCTACGATAGCGCCCTTAGGTCCGTAGCCATCCTTTTGTGACCGGAAGCATACAGCGTATGTGGAACCGGTCGTACGGTTGTTGGTCAGCACGCAGTTGCGAACCACCGAATTGGTGACTTGGCCATACATAACCACCAGGTAACCGGAATTGTGGTAAGTAGAGGTGGTAGTAATCACCATCTTGTTAGTAGCCGTTTCGCTGGCCAAACCATCAATAATGATATTTTGAGAAGCCACTGCATCATCGTGAGGCAGAGTTCCGTTCTTGATACCAATCATGATAGCGCCCGAAGGACCAACATTGGCATCGGTGGTAGCACTGAAGGTAATCGTACGAGGTTCATCCTTGTCTGGGCGAATGGTAATCGTGTGCTCGGTGTTGTTGAAAATACCTACGTTCTTTTGATTGTCCAGGTTAGCAGCAATCAGCAACTCTACGTCGCCGGCCACCTTACCGGCCAACATATTCGTCTTTACAGCTTCGCAAGCCTCGTACAGCGATGCAAAGTCAGCATCTTCACCACCGATGGTGTAAGCACCTTGCATCGGCTTATTCTCTACGCAGGAAATGTAGTAAACTTGAACATTATCGTTGCTTACGGCCACCGCACCGGTGATATCGTAGTCATTCGCTGCATCAAATGCTTGCGCAATCTTAAAGTTGTTGTAGAACGCAATGGTATCGTTACCAAATACACCCTTCAAGGTCGTCTTGTTATCTGTGGTGAATGTACCGTTGATCTTCACACCTTTCCAAGTCAGCACCTTATTCACATCAGCAGCTACGGGAGCAGCAGTAGCTTCCTCAATGGCAGGAGCTTCACCTGCAACAATCGTCCAATCGGTAGCATTCGAAGGTTTCAACTCGGGCAGACCATTGAAAACATCCACTTCACCGATGATATTGCTTACTTGGTCACCGGCTTTCAAACCGTTATTGTACAAATAAAGAAGCGTCGAACCACTGGCGTCTTTTAAATAAGCATTAGCACCATTGACATAAACTACGGTAACGGGATTTAAACCCATTTTGGTGCCTTTGGAAGCAGCATTCACTTGTGCACAGGTAGATCCTGCAATCACTTTGTATTCCATCGATGACACTTCACTGGCATTGGTGTTATTATAGGCAATGGCCTTAACGGTCAAATCACTTTTTACAGCAAACGGAGCCTCATACAATACGCCATTCGTATTACTTGGTTCTGTGCCATCAATGGTGTAATAGATAGCGGTAGCATCTTCTTGTGTCAGACTGACAATCACACTGTCTACATGGTTGACAGCAGTGGGAGTAAACGCGGGAGCATCAACTTCGCCAGCAGGCTTTGCATAGTTAATCTCAAATTGTACCTGCGTATTGTTGGCATTGGTCACTTTGTAGTAGAAATACTTGGCGCCGCTCATCACCTGATCGGTGCAATCAAATACGGAATCCACTACACCTAAAGTTGCCATAACAGAATCCGAACCGGAAACACCGGCTGCTGTAATGGGGAAACGACTGAAGGTTACAGAGAAAGTAGCCTTTGCGGAAGCACTCTTATTGTAGTAAATCTTGAAAGATGCAATACTGTCACCAAAAGCCTTGGTGTTGTAAATGTACGCATTTTCTTTACCAATCAAAATAGCACCTGCATTTTTGTTAAACGCATTAACGGCGTCTTTAGGTACAGATTGGATTTTAGCACCCTTACTGAAATTGTAGGTGATTCCACTTTCACTGATGCTGGTCTCAGCAGCAGTTGCTGTACCCGATAGGCCGGTTGCTGCGCCATCCAGGTAGATAGTGGCATTCTTGGCTACCATCGTGATGGCAAGCAAACATGCCGCGAACAATGAGAATAATTTCTTCATGTTTTTGTAAGTTTTAGTTGTTAGTGAATGTTAGTTATAGCTTGAGCTAAGCTCAAAGTCTGTTCGTACTAATTGGTGTTCATTTTCAATGAACGCGCAAATTTACTACAAAAATCTGGAATGTGCAAATAAATCAAACAAAAAATGAGATTTTATCGAAATATAACATCATTTATGGCCAATGTTAGAAGTTTACTTATATAAGTTGGCAGTAAAAGGTGTTATTTTGGGCAGAGCCCTTTTTGTTTAATTCTTGCACATTTTAATAGGGGTGCGAACGGTCATTCGGGGGAATTGCCCAACGGGCAAGGCAGCTTGCCGAAGTTACGTTTTTTTTGCCCATAAAAAAACGGCTACAAGTCCGTTCGGAAATGTAGCCGTTTATTGAAAATCAGGGATGCTGTCTTACTTCACTTGCATACCGTTCATGTCATACATATGTCCTTCGCGGATGATGAAGATGTGACCATTGACGATTACTTTCTTCACCTCTGCGCCAGCAGCTTCAATCTCTTCCAGCTCCGTGCCCGTGCCCGGAATATCGATGAGTTCGAGACTGGTGCCACGCATCAGAACGACCTTCTCGCCGTCTTCTACCAGTCCGGCATAGAGGAAATCAGCCTCCAAGGAGCTGGCAGCAGCCAGGTTATGTTCCTGAGGAGCCGAAGTCAAACCGGCGGTAATGTTCAGAATCTCCACACCACTGATGGAAGGAATCATCATCCAAACGGCAGCGTCCTTCTTGGCAACGGATACACCCTTTGCACCGCTGTAAGTAGCAGCCAAAGCACCCTTCAAGGTCTCCACTTTGGTTGCACTGGCACCTGTGTTGATATACTCAAACAGTTGAGGAACCTTATTCGAAGCCAAGGTGATAAATTGAGCTGAATCTGGATGGTTGACATTTTGTAAATCAGGCAGAGGTATTTCCGTATAACTTTGACCTTCATTGACGGTAGCCTGAAGAACGGCGCTGTCTTTGATAGCCATCAGCACTTGTTTGTGACGTTGGCTGGCAAGGTTATTACCATGTCTTCCGGCAACCAGCATTTGACCATTAGCCAACGTGCCTTTGAACGCCATTGTAGGACCTGTCAAACCATTGGTCCAACAAGCAGAAGCCCAGAAAGGTTTGGTGTAGGTAAATACTACAGAACCCGTTCCGTCCTCATTCCAACCATAGACATTAAATGGATTGGTGGCCACCGGAGCATCGTATCTACAGTTCTCCAAGTTACAACCTACCAGCACACCGTCCTCGGTCAGAGCGATATCTGACAATACCATTTCCAGTCCCACAGTGCCCACTTTCGAGCAGAAGTCCGTGGCATATTCTCTCACTATTTTGCCGTCGAAGTCAGCCTTTACCAAGGTCGGGTTCTTGTCAGCATCAACAGCCAGTACATACACATGCTCTTGGTCGTTCACCACGCGACGAATGGTCTTGTCTGCCAATACCTCATTCAAATACTTAGGAAGACTGATGACTTCGAGGTTAGCACCACGCATCAGCACAACTTTCTTACCGTCTTCTACCAAACCGGCATAGAGGAAATCAGCCTCCAAGGAGCTGGCAGCAGCCAATTCATGCACCTGAGGAGCCGAAGCCAAACCGGCGGTGATATCCAGAATCTCTACACCATCAATTGACGGAATCATCATCCAAACGGCATCACCTTTCTTGGCAACGGATGCACCCTGTGCACCGCTGTAAGCAGCAGCCAAAGAACTATGAATGGTCTCATACTTGTCAATGCCACCCGTGTTCACATAGGTAAACAACTGAGGAACTTTTTCCGAACCCAGCGTGATAAATTGCAAGTCAGCAGGGTAATTGAGGTTTTGCAAACCAGCAATGATTTTCTTTTCGTTGGTATTCACGGATGCTTTCGAAACGGTATCTGCCTTGATCTCTAGCAACAGCTGCTTCATCTTATCTTTTGCGCTACCGCTTGCCGATTTACCGGCTACCAGCATTTGACCATCGGCAAGAGTGCCTTTGTATGCCATGGTTACACCGGTATAACCATTGCTCCATGTCATGGATACCAGATAAGCGTAGGAATAGGTCAATGCAACTTCACCCGTTCCATCAGCAGCCCATTTGTAAACCTGGAAAGGATTGGTGTTACCGGAATAATCAAACACGCACTTTTCCTGGTTGCAACCGATGAGCACGCCGTCTTCGGTCATAGCGATGTCACTGAGTTTCATCACGCCATCAGCAGTTACTGTGCAGAAGTCGGTAGCATATTCGGTTACTACATTGCCTTCGAAATCAGCCTTCACCAAGGTCGGGTTCTTGTCAGCATCGATAGCCAGTACATAGACATGCTCCTGGTCATTGAGTGCACGGCGAATGGTCTTGTCTGCCAGTACGCTTGCCAATGTCTTAGGACCTTCCACTACAATCGTTTTTGCTGCAGCAGCCGGAGTAACTTTGCTGTTGTTGGTATTGGCAAAGGAAACAGCTTTCAGTGCCTTACCATTTTCAATTACGTAAACATTGCCTGCATAGTCAAATGCCACCTGATAGCATGCAGTTTGTACACATACACCGGTAGCGGTACTCTTCAGACTCAAAGCGAT
>DCIY01000025.1:49781-84959 GCA_002317295.1 Bacteroidales bacterium UBA1714 | reverse complement strand
CTACCAACTGAGCTAGGGAGACTCATTGTTGCTTTTTTGCAAAAGCGGGTGCAAAAGTACTGCTTTTTTTCCATATGTGCAAATAATTCGTTAAAAAAATGCGATTTTTTTGCATTTTGTTTCTAAATTGCAGACTAAATACTACGAATGAAAGGAAAAATTTGGATATTTGCCAAAAAAAGCGTAACTTTGTGGCCAAATTAAGTTGCGCCTGCATAGGCGCACACAGGTGTTATGTAAATTTAAGGTAAAAGTATGAAAAAAGAATTAATGAAAGTATCGCTGATTTTAGCGACCGTTGCGTTAACCGTAGCTTCATGCGGCAATTGTGATCAAAAGTACAAAAAATCAGGTTTCCCGGAGTTGGACGAATGGGCTGAGCGCGTTGTGCAAATCAAACGTGAAGTGATGGGTTACCCTACGAATATGAATATAGAACTTGAGGGCTTCTATCGCTGGTACCAGGCCAACGAACTGGAAAAAGTGATGCTCAATAACGTGGGCGACCCATTTTCCACCGGTGACGGCTTCTGCACCAACGCCTGCAAGTTTGAGCGCGAGGTTATCGAGTGGTTCGCTCCAATGTATGGCTGGTCTAAGGAGAACGTATGGGGATTTGTGACCAACTCCGGTACGGACGGCAACGCCCATGGTATGTACTTTGGTTACAACTACCTCAAGAATACCACAGGCAAGACTCCCGTCTTCTATGTCAGCGATGAGGCACACTATTCCAATGCCCGTCTGGCGGATGTTCAGCACCTGGAGATGCGTATGATCAAGAGTGACAAAATGGGTCGTATGATTCCTGAGGAGCTGGAGAAAAACCTCGACCTTACCCGTCCCGCACTCATCGTGTACGCCTTTGGTTCGACCTTCCGTGGTGCCATCGACGATATGGACGCTCTTAATGAGGTATTGGCCCGTCACCCCGAAGTGCCCGTCTTCCGTCATGTAGATGGCGCTCTGTTTGGCGGTTATCTGCCCTTCACCCAGTTCCGCGAGATGCTCGACCACAACAAGCATAAGTATGAATCCATCGCCATCAGCGGCCACAAGTTCTTTGGTATGGACGAACCGGCTGGACTGTACATCACTTCCAAGGATGTATATGCCAATCAGAGTCAGTACAATATCGCTTACCTCAACGAAAACATGAAGATGATCTCCTGCTCTCGTTCCGCTACCGATGCCCTCAAATTCTGGTGGCTCATGAAGCATGTAGGCGAGGAGCGCTGGACCAAGGATGCCACGGGCATGCTCGAGAATACGCAGTATATGAAGGCTAAAATGGACGAGATAGGTTGGCCTAACTGGGCAAATGAGTACAGCAATACCATCTTCTTCCGTCGCCCCAATGACGAGACGGTGAAGCGTTACTCACTGGCTTGCAGTTATGATGAGCAGTTTGGTGGCGATCTGTCCCATGTGGTCATCATGCAACATTGTGACAAGGCCCTCATTGACCAAATCGTAGCCGAACTTAAAGAACAACTATAATATGAATTTTCATTACGAACCCATGTTTCAACTCGGTCCGGACACGACCGAGTACTATCTGCTGACCAAAGACCATGTCTCGGTGAGCGAGTTTGAAGGCAAAGAAGTGCTCAAGGTGAGCAAAGAAGGTCTGACCCTCATGGCCCAACAGGCTTTCCATGATGTGAGTTTTATGCTGCGCCGCAGTCATAACCTCCAGGTGGCTAAGATTCTTCGCGACCCCGAAGCCAGTGATAACGATAAATATGTAGCCCTCACGTTCTTGCGCAACGCCGAAGTGGCTGCCAAAGGCCAACTGCCTCTGTGTCAGGACACCGGAACCGCTATCGTGCATGGCGAAAAAGGCCAATTGGTCTATACCGGATTTGAGGACGAAGAAGCGCTGAGCGAAGGCGTATACAATACCTATACCCAGTGCAACCTGCGTTACTCGCAAAACGCTCCTCTCACCATGTATGATGAGGTCAATACCAAGTGTAACCTGCCGGCACAAATCGACATCGAGGCTACTCAGGGTAACGAATACCGTTTTCTGTGCGTGACCAAGGGCGGCGGAAGTGCCAATAAGGTGTACCTGTATCAGGAAACCAAGGCCCGTATCCAAAATCCCGGCACGCTCATTCCGTTCCTTGTAGAGAAAATGAAGAGCCTCGGTACCGCGGCTTGTCCTCCGTACCATATCGCCATTGTTATCGGCGGTACATCGGCGGAAAAGAACCTCCAAACCGTTAAACTCGCTTCTACGCATTACTATGATTCACTGCCCACTACGGGTAACGAAGCCGGTCGTGCGTTCCGCGATATCGAACTGGAGAAACAACTGCTGCAGGAAGCCTACAAGATTGGCCTCGGTGCACAGTTTGGTGGCAAGTATATGGCCCACGATGTGCGCGTCATTCGTCTGCCTCGCCATGGCGCCAGCTGCCCAATCGGACTCGGTGTCAGCTGCTCTGCAGACCGAAATATTAAATGTAAAATCAATAAAGACGGCATATGGATTGAGAAGATGGATGTGAATCCCGGCGAACTGATTCCGTGCGAATTGCGTCAGGCAGGCGAGGGTAGTGCTGTTCGCATTGATTTGAATCAACCTATGTCTGAGGTATGCAAGATTCTCAGCCAATATACCATAGGTACCCGCCTGAGCCTCAATGGCACCATTATTGTAGGTCGTGATATAGCACATGCTAAAATCAAGGCACGTCTGGATGCTGGCGAACCCATGCCCGAGTATCTGAAAAATCACCCTATCTACTATGCAGGACCCGCCAAGACTCCGGCAGGTATGCCTTGCGGCAGTATGGGACCCACGACCGCAGGTCGTATGGATCCGTATGTAGACGAGTTTCAGGATCATGGGGGCAGCCTGATTATGCTGGCTAAGGGTAACCGCTCCATTGATGTAACCAACGCGTGCCAAAAGCACGGAGGTTTTTACCTCGGTTCCATCGGAGGTCCCGCTGCTATTCTGGCACAGGAGAATATCAAATCCATTGAGTGCGTAGAGTATCCCGAACTCGGCATGGAAGCTATCTGGAAAATCGAAGTGGAGAATTTCCCTGCCTTTATCCTCGTGGATGACAAGGGAAACGACTTCTTTAAGCAACTTAAGCCTTGCGAAGGCTGCACAATAATGTAGCCAAAGGCTACGATAGTGGTAACCAAAGGTTACGATAGTGGTAAGCGGAGCTTACGATAGTGGTGGCAGAGCCACGAAATTCGCAAAGCAACTATCGTGAGCGTAGCGAACCATTATCGTGAAACAATTATCGTGAAACAATTATCGTGAGCGTAGCGAACTAAATATGGCTGAAGAGAAGAAGAGTCTATGGGCGCGACTGAGATTTCCGTATCGGTTGAGCGTCATGAATGAAGAAACCTGGACGGAGTTGTGGCATGTACGCCTCTCCGGTTTGGGAGCGTTGGTAGTGGGAATGTTATTATTCCTTCTCACCTTGTGCCTGCTGTCAGCACTCATCATCTTTACGCCGATTCGTACTATCCTGCCCGGCTATACCGAAGATATACGTCATTCGCTCGTTCAGTCCAATGAACGTGTGGACTCGTTGGAAACGAGCATGGAACTGCAACGACAATACCTGACCGTGATTCAACAAATCATGGCGGGTGAGATACAGTCTGACACTATTCAACGACTCGACTCGATGCAACTGATTGCCCGTGAAGAACTGCTGCTGGCTAAACAACAGGCGACCGAGGAGTTTGTGGCTCAATATGAACAAGGGGAAAAAGATAATCTGCAACTGTTTGATGTGCAGGACGTTACTCCAATGATTACCCTCTTCAGACCTGTTCATGGAGTGATTTCTCAATCCGCCGATATAGAGCATGGACTCCACTATGTCACCATCACGACGCCCAAAAATGAGAATGTAACCGCTGTGCTGGCGGGAGCTGTGGTGTTTGTGGAACAACTGGAAAATGACACATGGCGAATGATGGTGCAACATGTCAATTATCTGTCTATCTACAGTGGCATAGGACGTATCCTGCGCCATCCGGGCGATTATGTACAGGCCGGTGAGACCTTGGGCGTGATGGATAAGGCATTGTCCCTGCAGTTTGAGTTGTGGCAAAAAGGACGTGTAATGGATCCTCAATCCGTAATTGCATTTTAAATGAAGAAACAGATAGCCATACTTGGTTCTACCGGTTCCATCGGCACGCAGACGCTGGATATCGTACGCGCCAACCCCGACCGCTTTGAAGTCTATGCCCTCAGTGCCAACCGCAGTGTAGATACCCTCATTGCCCAGGCACGGGAGTTTCATCCCGAAGTGGTTTGCATTGCCGACGAGGCTTGTTACCTTCCCCTCAAACAGGCCTTAAGCGATATGGATATTAAGGTGTGGGCAGGAACTCAGAGTATCTGCGATATGGTGACCTTTCCGTCCATCGATATCGTGGTGGCTGCCATGGTCGGCTATGCAGGACTCCAACCCACAATGGCCGCCATACGGGCCGGTAAAACGATTGCCCTTGCCAATAAGGAAACACTGGTCGTGGCGGGCGAAATCATCACCTCCCTCGCCATGCAATATCATACGCCTATTCTGCCTGTTGACAGCGAACATTCGGCTATCTTCCAGAGCCTGCAGGGCGAAAATCCCAATGAGGTGGAGAAGATTCTGCTCACGGCCAGCGGAGGCCCGTTTAGGGATTTTACCTATGAGCAAATGGAGCATGTGACGGCCGCACAGGCGCTTAAGCATCCCAATTGGGAAATGGGTGCCAAGATTACCATCGATTCGGCTTCCATGATGAATAAAGGTTTTGAGGTGATTGAGGCCAAATGGCTGTTTGGGGTTCATTACGACCAGATAGAAGTGCTCGTTCATCCCCAGTCCATCGTTCACTCCGCCGTTCAGTATCGTGATGGCAGCGTGAAGGCACAACTGGGTATGCCCGATATGCATCTGCCCATTCAGTATGCCCTCACGTACCCGGAACGCCTGCCACTCGAGCGGGAACGACTGAACCTGACACAGATTCAGAACCTGACGTTCTATCAGCCCGATATGCAACGCTTCCCCAATTTAAGACTGGCTTATCAGGCCATCGAACGTGGAGGTAATATGCCCTGTATCCTCAACGCGGCCAATGAGGTGGCGAACCTTAAGTTCCGCGAATCACAAACATCCTTCCTGGGAATGACCCGCATCATTGAGGCCACCATGGATCAGGCTCCGTTTATTGCCAAACCTACTTACGAAGATTATGTGGCTACCGACTTGGCAGCCCGTCAAATTGCTAACCAATTATGATTAAACTGATACAACTGATTCTGTCCCTGAGTTTTCTCGTGATCATTCACGAACTGGGACATTTCTGCTTTGCACGCCTGTGGAAGGTGCGTGTCAACAAGTTCTACATGTTCTTTAACCCCCAGTTCTCCATTGTCCGCTTCAAGAAGTTTGACGGTCGTTGGCACGTGCGTTTCTTTGCACCCAATACCACCGAGGACGACGAATGGGGACAACATCCCGATTCTACCGAATGGGGTATAGGTTGGGTACCGTTTGGCGGCTACTGTGCCATTGCCGGCATGGTGGACGAAACGAGCAAGGCAGAGGATCTGGCCAAGACGCCCGCCCAACCCTGGGAGTTTCGCAGCAAGAATGTGTGGCAGAGAATGACCATCATTCTGGGCGGTATATTCGTTAACTTTATTGCGGCTCTCATCATCTTTGGCGCCATCTTCCATCACTGGGGTTCGGACTCCCTGCCGCTCAAGAATGTCGATCGCGGTCTGTACTATTCGGCCCTCATGCAGGAAGAAGGTTTTGCTCAGGGCGATAAGATCATCGCTATTGACGGCATACAACCCGAGGAATTGGGCGATATCGTGCAGTGGCTGATCATCGAAGGCAAACGCAATGTAGTGGTGGCGCGTGGGGAAGATACGCTGTGTCTGAGGATGAGTGAGGACTTAGGCACCCGCCTGCTGTCGTTGCAAAATGAGTTTCAGCGTCAGGAGAACCAGCACGCCCGTCGTGATCCGTCGTATACCAAGCGTAACTATGTGCTCATCAGTGAGTTCTTCCCGTTTGTTATTGATTCGGTGGCCGAAGGCACAGCAGCCGATTTGGGAGGACTGATGGCCAAAGACAGTATCGTCAGCATCAACGGCATAGCCACACCTGCGTTTATGATGGTGCAAAATGAACTGAGTCTCCATCCGTGTGACAGCATCATCGTGGGACTGTATCGTCAGGGCGAATATATGGAGTGCGGACTCTTTTTGGGCGATAAGTGCCAAATGGGCGTCATTGCACGCAGCAAATATGATTATTTTGCCACCGAACATACCGATTATTCGCTCTTGGGCGCTGCCAAAGCAGGTATACGTTACGGTTGGGACACATTGGTGATGTATATTAAACAGTTCCGTCTGGTGTTCACCAAAGAGGGGGCTCAATCTTTAGGCGGCTTTGGAGCCATTGGCAGTATGTTCCCCAGCCTGTGGAACTGGTATGCGTTCTGGCACATGACTGCGTTCCTGTCCCTGATATTGGCGTTCATGAACTTCCTGCCTATACCGGCTTTGGATGGCGGATATTTCCTCTTCCTGCTCGTCGAACTGTTCTCCGGTAAACAACCCAGCGACAAGTTCCTGGAGCGCGCCAACACCGTCGGATTTTGGTTACTCATTGCCCTGCTGGTAGTCGCTAACTTTAATGATGTCATTCGTTTCTTCTTTTAGTATATGGAATATTTTGTTCACTCATCTTCGTATGTAGACGATAACTGCGCCATTGGACGCGGAACCAAGATCTGGCACTTCTGCCACATCATGTCCGGTTGTGAAATAGGGGAGGACTGCAATATCGGTCAGAATGTGGTCATCTCTCCCAATGTGGTTCTGGGACGTAACTGCAAAATCCAAAACAACGTCTCCGTCTATACCGGTGTTCGTTGCGAGGACGATGTGTTCCTGGGACCCAGTATGGTGTTTACCAATGTGATGAACCCTCGTGCAGCGGTGAACCGCAAAAGCGAGTATCGCGAAACGATCTTGCGCCGTGGGGTGAGTGTCGGCGCCAATGCCACCATCGTTTGCGGACACACCTTGGGCGAATATTGCATGATAGGCGCCGGCAGCGTGGTGACCAAGGATGTCGAACCCTATGCACTCATGGCCGGTAATCCGGCACGACGAATCGGTTGGGTAAGTCGAAATGGTGAAAAATTGGAGTTTAATCACGAAGGGATAGCCGTTTGCCCGGCTACCGGAGAAAAATATCAATTCATTAACCAACAAGTTCAATTACTATGATTCAACGTGTTCAAACCCTTATCCTATTGGCTATCGTCATCTTAGGCGTTATCCTGTTTGCCCTGCCTGTGGTTCAGTTTGCTTCTCCTGAAACGGCCATGGAACAACATTTGTATGAACTGTCCGCACGAGGATTGCATGAAGTGACCGAACAAATCTCCACACCGGACGAAGTGCCTACTCTGAATGGACTGTGGGGGTTGATGATGGCCACACTCATCATTCCCTTCTTGGCTTTGGTGGATATTTTTCTATACAAGAACCGCATCTTCCAATCGCGTTGGAATATCTTCCTGGCGGCCTTTTGCATCGGTTACTATGCCGTATTGGGCCTCTTTATCTGGGTGGGCAAAAACCAACTGGGGTGCGAGTGGCATCTGGATTTTGGTGCCTGCCTGCCCCTTATCTGTTTTATCCTTACCCTCATGGCTACGCGCCGTATCCTCAAGGATGAAGCGCTCGTTCGCGCTGCGGATCGTATTCGCTAATGACAACGCTTTTGGGTAAAAATATCAACGAACTGCAAACCATCGCCCAAGAATTGGGCTTACCTAAGTATGCGGGCAAGCAACTGGCCCAGTGGTTGTATGTTAAACGGGTACGAACGATAGACGAAATGACCAACCTGTCCCTATCGGCCCGTGAGGCGCTCAAACAGCACTATACCATAGGACGTCATGCACCCGTGCGCGAAGCGGTTTCTGTTGATGGCACCCGCAAGTACCTGTTTCAGGTGGGAGAGCAGTTTGTCGAATCGGTCTATATCCCCGTTCAGGACGAAGAAACGAGCGAACGCGCTACCTTATGCGTCAGTACCCAAATGGGCTGCAAAATGGGTTGCCGCTTTTGCATGACCGGCACCCTCGGATTTCATGGTAACCTGTCCGCGGGGGAGATACTTAACCAGATATTGGAAATAGATGCCATTGCCTGCACCTTGTCCTCTGATGGACAGGGACTGACCAATATTGTGTATATGGGCGAAGGCGAACCGATGGATAATATCGACGAAGTGCTTCGTTCCCTCAACGTAATGACCTCGGATTGGGCCTGTGCGTGGTCGCCCAGACGCATCACGGTTTCCACGGTAGGCATTCTGCCCGGACTCCAACGATTCTTGGACGAAAGCGAATGTCATTTGGCCATCTCGCTGCATAACCCGTTTACCATCGAGCGCCAAACCATCATGCCGGCGGATAAGATGTATCATTTGTCTCAGGTCATTCAGATGGTCAAACCCTACGACTGGAGCCATCAGCGCCGATTGAGTCTGGAATATATATGCTGGTCGGGTGTCAATGATACCCTCAAACATGCCAATGAACTGCTGCGTCTGTTTCAACATATTCCCTGCCGCGTCAACCTCATTCGTTTTCACGAAGGCGTGAACCGCGATTTTCCTGCCTCGAACGATCAACAGATGGTATGGTTTCGCGATTACCTGACCCAACATGGTCTTACGACCACCATTCGTCGCTCGCGCGGTGAAGATATCCTCGCGGCCTGCGGCATGCTCGTCAACAGTTTGCAATAATTGATCTAATCTATGACTATACAATCGTATATCTCCCAACATCGTGCCCGCTTCCTCGAAGAGTGGGCTTCGCTGATACGGATTCCGTCCGTGAGTTGCCAACCTGAACACCAAGAGGATATGTTACGCTGCGCCCAACGCTGGCAACAACTGCTGCTGCAAGCCGGATGCCAACAGGTGGATATATTGCCGTCCAAGGGCAATCCGTTTGTCTTTGGTTCGTATCGCTGCCCCAATCCCTCGCCGTCTACCCAAACGATACTCATCTATGGCCACTATGATGTGATGCCCGTTGAACCACTCGAACAGTGGAAGAGTAATCCCTGGGAACCGGATATACGTTCCGGAAGACTCTATGCCCGCGGAGCGGATGATGATAAGGGACAAACGATGATTCAGGTCAAGGCGTTTGAGTATATGGTGGCGGAAGGAGAGATGAATCATCATATCAAGTTTATTCTCGAAGGCGAAGAAGAGATAGGTTCTCCCTCACTCGAGGCGTTTATATCCGAGCATAAAGATCTGCTGGCTTGCGATACCATTTTGGTGAGCGATACGTCTATGATAGGCAAGGATACTCCGTCTCTCACCACGGGTTTGCGCGGTTTGGCGTATTGGCAGGTGGAAGTAGAGGGACCCAATCGTGATTTGCACTCCGGACACTTTGGCGGTGCGGTCAAAAATCCCATTCAGGCGCTGTGTGAGATGCTCAGTCAGGTCATTGACCCGCAAACCGGTCGCATCCTCATTCCCGGCTTCTATGACGATGTGTTGCCTATTCCCGAGGAAGAACGAGCTATGATTGCCCAGATACCGTTTAACCAGCAACGCTATAATGAGGCCATAGGTATCGATCAGGAATGTGGGGAAGAGGGGTATTCGACCCTCGAACGCAATTCGTGTCGCCCGAGTTTTGATATCTGTGGTATATGGGGCGGTTACACGGGGGAGGGTAGCAAAACCGTCTTGCCGTCCAAGGCGTTTGCCAAAATAAGTTGCCGCCTGGTGGCCAATCAGGATCATCATCGTATATCTCAATCCATGGTGGATTATCTAACCCGTATCGCTCCGGCAGGGGTACGGGTGAAAGTAACGCCCATGCACGGCGGCAGCGGATATGTGTGTCCGATTGATTTGCCGGCTTATCGGGCAGCGGAAAAAGGAATGACCGAGGCGTTTGGTGTTCGTCCTTTGGCAGCACGCCGAGGGGGCAGTATACCGATTATAGCCGATTTTGAACGCATCTTAGGCGTCAAAACCGTGCTCATGGGATTTGGACTGGAGCAGAATGCGATTCACTCGCCCAATGAGTCCATGGATTTGGAAGTGTGGGAAAAAGGGATCATTGCGGTCACTCAGATGTACCGTAATTGGTAAGGATATATTCCGAAATCAGACGATAAATGTCACGTACACGGGGATCTGTTATCAGGTCCTCGTGGTGTTTTATCACATTTCTGTCTCCGCGTCTGGCAGGACCTGTTTGCGCATCGTACGGACTGAGACTGTGCACTTTGGCTGCTGTTTGGTCAATAATCGGTAACAGTGCCTGAAACGGTATATGCGTTTCCCGTAACATCTGTTGTGCCATATGAAACATCGCGTTGGAGAAGTTATTGACCATCACACCTGCCACGTGCAACCGTTCCCGATCATGCTGATTGGCTTCGTATATGAGACTGGATAACGATTGGGCCAAAGTAAAAATAGCCGCTACATCATCGATGTCCTTACCTTCGATAAACAGGGGTACACGGGAGAAGTCCTCTAATATATGCGTTTTACTGAAGGTTTGAAACGGATAGAGAATACCGGCATGGGGTTTGTCATCGCCAAACACGGTGATGGGCATGGTACCGGAGGTGTGCAGGTGCAGGGCACGGGCAGGTACATGTACCTGACTGACTACCTGGGCGAGAGCGGTATCTTTGACGGCATAGATATACACATCCGCATCCTGGCGAATGGTTTCCAGTCCCTCACGACTGGACACCATCTCGCTATCGATACGCACCACCTGAAACGCATGTTGCAGGTTGACCGCCACATTTCCCTTGCCTATAATGATGATCTTCATATTGCCTTTCAGCCCTTCTGCCCTTAGCCACGTTAGTGGCGAGCCTTTCGCCTACTTATACCGCTTCGCATTTTGCTTCGCCTGCTCGCGAGCCATGCGTTGCTGCTCCTGCTGCATCTTTTCCAGTCGTGCCATGAAACCCGATTTCTTGGGACTGTTACCCCGTTTCTTGGCATTGGCTTCCATTTCGGCCAGCAGTTTCTGATCATCCAATGACCAACGGAAGATCATGGTTTGCAGAATGGTAAATCCTAAACTGAGCAGGTAGTAGTAACTCAAACCGGCTGCGTAATCGTTAAAGATAAACAGGAACATCACAGGCATGAGGTACATCATGTACTTCATGATTTTCATATTCGGATCCGTGGCCTGTTGTTGCATGGTCACAAACGTATATCCAAAGTTAGCCACGGTCATCAGTAAGCAGAATAAACTCAGGTGATCGCCAAACAGTGGAATAGGGTGGCTCCAGGTCAGTATCGCATCATAGGCACTCAGATCGTCTGCCCACAGGAACGATTGACCACGCAGTTCGATGGCCGTAGGGAAGAACCAGAACATCGCCATCAACACGGGGAACTGGAATAACATCGGCAGACAGCCCGACATCGGAGAAACACCCGCTTTCTGATACAGCGCCATGGTGGCCTGCTGACGCTCCTGCATCTTATCCGCAGGGTACTTGGCATTGATTTCGTCTATCTGTGGTTTGAGTACACGCATCTTGGCGCTGCTGCGATAGGAGGCAAACACAAAGGGCAGAATAATCAGTTTGATGACCAGGGTCATGAGCAGAATGACCAAACCAATATGCAGGCCCCAACCGGTGAATAAGTCAAACATCGGAATGACCAATATCATGTTAATCCAAGCCACGATCTTCCAACCCAGTGGAACGAGGGTCTTCAGGTGCAGTTTGTCCTCGGCCTCCTGATCCTTATCATAGGCCTTCAGCTGATTGTACTGATTGGGTCCCATGTAGTAACGGAACGTGGTGGGTTTGGCACCCGTGATATCCAGCGCTACCGAGGAGTGGGTGGTATATTCCTTGATATAACGGGAGTTCTTGTTCATGGGAGTCGATTCCATCTCGGTGGAAGAGAAATCTTCATTGGCAATCATCACCGTGGAGAAGAACTGATCTTTGTATCCAATCCAGCGCACGCGTGCGGACTCTTTCTTGGTATCGTGTTTCTGTTCACTGAGTTTTTCCACCTCGCCTCCGGCCAACAGGTATTGCAGTTGGGCATAACGCTCCTCAAACTTGCGTCCGCGTTCTTGTTGCGGGATACGCTGACTCCACACCATCTCCATCGAATTGACATTCTGGGCCAAAACCATTTGCATGTTATGCGGCTGGATGGCAAAGTCAAACATATAGTCACCCTCATGCAAGGTGTACACAAAATCCATATACGCATCGTTCCTATCCGTCTTCAGACGCATAATCAGGTTCTGCGCATTGGGTTGAATGGGTTCAAAATACAAATTGGCCGTAGAGATGACACGGTTGTTGTTGGTCACGAGCGTAAACGCCAAGGACGATTCGTCCCCACGAAACAGGCACAGGTTGTTCACACTGTCGCCGTAGGCTTTATATTCCTTTAACTCGGCACGGGCAATGCGACCCCCCTTGGTGTTGACCCACAAACGGATGACGTCGTTCTCCATCATCACGGGTATATCTTCTCCCTGAGCGGCAGGAGCCAAGGCTCCATACAGGGACTGAATCTGTTGCTCCAGCGCCTCTTCGTTGACAGTGTTGGCCTGTTGTTCCGCCGCTATGGCGGCATCGATTTGGGCTGAGAGTTGTTGTGCTTCTATTTCCAATTGGCGCGCCAAGGCAATCGAATCATTGATATGCTGACGCTGCGCCATTTCCTCTTTGGAGGGACGGTTGATTAAACTGAATCCTACGATAATTGCGGCGATGAGTAAAAAGCCGAACCAGGTATTTTTATCCATTTATGTGTGAATTATTTATTTACGTTTATAAGTGACAATGGTGTACGAATAGGGGTCTTGTTCGTTGGCCTCATGTGCTTCGCGGACAACAGGCTCCCAAATTTGGGAATCAATCTCCGGGAAGAACGTGTCGGCGTCGGGCCAGGAATGGTGCATATGGGTGATGTAGAGTCGGTCGGCGTGGGGCATAAACTGGCGATAAACCATGCCGCCACCAATGATAAACACTTCTTCATCCATGCTGGCGATGAGGGCCAATGCTTCGTCCATGCTGTGAACGGCTTCCACGCCCTCTTCGTTAAACTCCATGCGGTCGGTCAGCACGATATTGCGCCGATTGGGCAGCGGGTGACGGGGTAGGGAAAAATACGTCCGTTCGCCCATAAGGACGGTTTTGCCGCTGGTAACAACCTTAAAATGACGCAAATCGCCGGGCAAATGACAGAGCAAGCCACCGCGTATGCCAATGGCGTTTTCTTGGGATATGGCAACGATAATACTAATCATACACTTACTTTTCCTGCAATATGAGGGTGGGGATTATAGTCCGTGAGGGTAAAATCTTCAAACTGAAAACCAAAGATATCCTTCACCTCGGGGTTAATATGCATCTGGGGTAATGGTTTAGGCTCGCGCGTGAGTTGCAGCCGCACCTGATCCAGGTGGTTGAGATAGATATGGGCATCGCCTAAGGTGTGCACAAACTCACCAACCTGTAGTCCCGTTACCTGGGCCATCATTTGCAGCAGCAGCGCGTACGAAGCGATGTTAAACGGTACCCCAAGGAAGATATCGGCTGAACGCTGATACAGTTGCAGGCTCAGGGTGTTATCCGCTACATAGAACTGAAACAGGCAGTGACACGGAGGCAGGGCCATCTTGTCCACTTCGGCCACGTTCCATGCGCTGACCATGAGTCGGCGAGAATCGGGGTTATGGCGTATTTGCTCCACCAGTTTGGCGATTTGGTCTATCGTACCCCCGTTATAGTCCGGCCAACTGCGCCACTGATGACCATAGACGGGTCCCAGTTCGCCATTTTCGTCGGCCCATTCGTTCCATATGCGGACACCATGGTCTTGCAGATAGCGGACATTGGTATCTCCGTTGAGAAACCACAACAATTCGTAGATGATACTCTTGAGGTGCAGTTGCTTGGTCGTGAGCAATGGAAAACCCTCGGCCATATTAAACCGCATCTGGTGACCAAACACCGACAACGTTCCCGTTCCCGTGCGATCATGCTTCTCTACACCTTCGTTCAGCACCCGCTGACATAATTCCAAATATTGTTTCATACTAGTATAGTTTATACGTAGTTTTCAGCACCTTAAACTCCGTGCGTCGGTTAATGGCGTTGCATATCTCCTGTTGTTCCTCGCTCAGGGACAGGATATAGGTGGCATCCAGTGTCTGATTGATGGGCAGGAAACTATATTGTTTATGCAACGTTTTGTCCACCACGACCGGTTTGGTTTTGCCATATCCCACCGGCGTGAGACGCTCTTTTTCGATGCCGGCGTTAATGAGGTAGGTGACTACGGATTGGGCACGTTTCTCACTGAGGCGCATATTAAATACCGAATCGCCTTTCAGGTCCGTGTGCGCGGACAGTTCAATGGTGATATTGGGGTTATCATTGAGCAGTTTGACCAATTGTTGCAATCCCACTTCCGATTCCTGGGTCAGGTCCCATTTGCCAAACTCATAAAAGATATTGTCCATTTTGATGGGTTTGGAGATGGGGGAGAGAATAAAATTCTGATGATACGTTTTACTGTCTGTCAGGCCGAAGGTTTCCAATTGCTGTTTCTCATTCAGATAACCACGGCAGGTGGCCAGCATGGCATATTTGGCATCGCGGTTGATTCGCAGACTGTATGTGCCATCGCGACGAATCTGCACTTTCTGGTTGGTTCCATCGGTTCCGACCAGGCGCAGAGTGCCGTCAATAATCGGGTCTCCCGCATTATCGCTCACCATTCCTTCCACCATAAAGACCATTTCCGGCAGCACAAAGTGGTAGATGAGGTCATAACCCCGTTTTTGTCCCCGGTTGGAGGAGAAATATCCTTCGGCCGCCTTGGAACTGAACGTGATGCCAAAATCATCTCCATTGCTGTTGAGGGGTGTGGCCATATTAAACAACTCCCAACTCACGGGCATGTCGTTGGAATCCTTGTCTGCAGACGGAATGGCCTGAAAAATATCCAGTCCGCCATAGCCTGGGTGACCGTTGGAGGAAAAATACAAGGTGCCGTTGGGATGCAACGCGGGGAACATCTCATCGCAGGAGGTGTTGATGCTGGAACCCAGATTGACCGGAGCTAACCATTCCTCGCCCTCTTTGACGGCCATCCATATATCCTTTCCTCCCCATCCGCCGGGTGCATCGGAAGCAAAATACAGGGTATCGCCGACACTGTTGATGGCAGGGTGGCCGACGGTGATGCTGCTGTCGTTAAACAGTTTGACCTCACGCGGTTCGCCCCATTCGCCTCCGGCGCGGGCACTGACATAGATCTTAGCCCCCTGATCCTGTCCGTTTTTGGGTTGGGAATAGGTAAAATACATCGTTTTGCCATCGCCGGTAAACGAACAAACCCCCAATTCGGGTTTACCCGTCTTGCCGCCCACACTGTCGTTTTGGTTTTCGTTTTGGTCTTCGTTTACGTCTTCGTCTTCGTCTGCGTCGCCATACAATCCTTCAGCCAGTGCAATATCTTCCCATTGTCCGTTGGCATTCTTGCGTGTCGAAAACAGGTTACCCGTTTGTTGTCCGGTCACCGGACTGTCGCGACGGGTCTTCACATTGGAAGACGATTTGCTGGCTTCCCGGTTGCTGGTAAACATGATGGCATCGGTTTCTTCACCGATGTAGGCTGGGGCATAATTGGAGGACTTTTTGGCATTAAACTCTTTGGCCAGGGTCACTTTATACCGGCTGGGAGATTTTTTCCAATCGCCTACCTGCATACATGCATACAATCCTGCCTGGGCCACATAGTCCGTAGGGTAGGTTTGCAGGTACAGACGATAGTTTTTCTCGGCCTCCCTGTACTTGCCCTGATACTGCTGACACTGGGCCAAACGCAGGTAGGTGATGCTGTCCGGATAGTGGTAACGAATGGCATTCTGATACGAGTTGATGGCGCGGGCATTATTGAGAATGCGGTAGCACTCTGCCTGATTAAACGCCACGCGGGCCTTGACTTCTTTGTCTTTTTTACCCAATCGGGGATAGATCTGACGATACACATCCGCCGCATCGTAATATTCGCCAATGGCAAACTTACGATCCGCCCGTTTGATCTTGGTCTTGATGCCACAACCGCTCAGGGTCAGGACGGCCAATATGCATATGATCAGTTTATTCCAATTCATGTATAACTAAACCGGAACGCAATTTGGGTTCAAACCAGGTCGCCTTGGGGGGCATGATCTTGCCCGCATCGGCAATGGCTATGATTTGGTCCATGGACACCGGATAGAGTGCCAGTGCCATAGCCATTTCCCCACTGTCTACGCGGCGTTGCAGTTCTTCCAGTCCCCGTATACCGCCTACAAAATCGATTCGTTTATCGCTTCTCAGATCCGTGATGCCCAACAGCTTGTTCAAGATCAGGGACGAACTGATACTCACGTCCAATACACCAATCACATCGTTGTCATCATAACGTCCTTCACGAGCGCGGAGGCGATACCAAGTGTGGTCCAGGTAGAGACTGAACTCGTGCAATTGGGCAGGGTGGTATACTTCCGTTCCCATGGCCTGCACCTCAAAATCCTCTGCCAACCGATGCAGGAACTGTTCGCTCGACATGCCATTCAGGTCCTTGACCACGCGGTTGTAGTCCATCACCTGCAGTTGGTTGTCGGGGAAGCATACGGCCAAAAAATAATTGTACTCTTCCTCGCCACTGTGGTGGGCATGATGTTGACGCATCTCGTCTCCCACACGGGCAGCAGCAGCGCTGCGGTGGTGACCATCTGCGATATACATCGTATCGATCTGGCCCATGATATGGGTAATATGGGCAATCGTATTTTCGTTGTCAATCACCCAGAAACGATGTCGGAATCCATCATTTTGGGCTACGAAGTCGTATTCGGGTTTGGTAGCAGTGATATTCGCAACAATGGCGTCCAAGTCCTTACGATGATGGTAGGCAAAGAAAACGGGTTCAATATTGGCATTGTTGACCTGTACATGGCGCATGCGATCGTCCTCTTTGTCCCGCCGAGTTAATTCGTGTTTTTTGATTTTGCCCTTCATGTAGTCGTCCACCGAAGCAGCCACTACGAGTCCGTACTGAGTTCGCTCACCCATGGTTTGGGCATAGATGTAATACATGGGTTGTTCGTCCTGTACCAGCCATCCTTTGGCCTTAAACATATCAAACTGCTCGCGCGCCATGGCATAGACGCGCTCCTCATACTCCCCGGCCAGGGGGGTAAAATTGATTTCGGGTTTGATGATATGATACAGTGACATCTCATTTCCCTGTGCTTCTTGTGCCGCTTCTTCGCTGCTGAGCACATCGTAGGGACGTGAATTAACCCGCTCCACCAACCTCCGTGGCGGACGTATTCCTTTAAATGGTCTTACTTTCATAATGATGTTCGCTTTTCGCTCACGATAGTTGTTTCACGATAGTTGCTTCGCGATAGTGGCTTCGCGATAGTTGCTTCGCGATATTGGTTTCACGATAGTGGCTTCGCGATATTGGTTTTGCCACCAGTATCGTAAGCTCTGCTTACCACTATCGTAACCTTTGGTTACCACTATCGTGGCCTTGGCCACCATTATCGTGGCCTTTGCCACTCTAATTGCCTTTCGCCTTTCCGCCTTCAGGGCTTTGCCCGGCCTTTCCGCCCATACTACAGGTACCGTTAAAGATAGCATTGGGCTCCACAATGAGCGTCTGGGTATTCACCTCTCCCTTGAGGTTGGAGGTGGCACGCATGGCCAGGGTTTGTTTCACGGCTACCTTGCCTTCTACATGACCCATAATCTCCGCGTTTTGGCAGGAGATCGTTCCTTTCAATTGACCCTTTTCGCCGATAACGACTTTACCGGAGCACTCGATGTCTCCCTCTACTTGACCATCAATACGGATATCCGAATCAGCAATGATGGTTCCGATAATCTTACTCCCGGCAGTCAGGGCGTTATACAGCGTGCCGGAAACTGGTTGTTGTGTCTGTGCCATAATTTTCCAAATTTAAGCGTGCAAATTTAGAAAAAAATATCCACATACGCAAGGGTACGCCTGTTTTTTCTAAAAAAAATGTATGTTTGTTTGCGCAAATGAATAAGTTTTTGTACTTTTGTGGGCTGAATATTGTATTCGTATGCGTGAGATACTCTATGTCATCGGTTTGGTCGCAGTGGCCGTGGTGCTGTTGAGCGTGCGTGTGATATTGAAAAAGAATGGTCGATTTTCGTCCAAACATATTTCGCAATCACAGGCCATGAGGCAGCGTGGTATCCATTGTGTCAACACCCAGGACTATGAGGCTCGCCATCCGAAGCATCCGAAAATAGATGTATCACAATTATAAAAACAATTAATTTTAAGTATCATGAACAAGATTCAATCGCTTATCAATGTCGTTCTCGCAGTCGCTGTGATTGCACTGTTTGTCATTATCTTTGCCGTTAAGCCCTGCTGCAAAAAACAGGCTCCTGCACAGGCCGTGGTAGCAGAAGGCAATATGCCCATCGCTTACCTCAACACCGACAGCCTGCTGGTGAACTACATTTTTGCTCAAGAAGCCCAAGAGAAACTGTTGAACAAACAGGAGGACGCTCGTCTCAAGCTCAACACCCGTGGTCGTTCGCTGCAAAACGAAATGGCTGATTTTCAACGCAAGTTGGACGGTGGTGCTTTCCTCAGTCAGGAACGTGCACAGAGTGAGTATCAGCGTATTCAATTGAAGCAACAACAGTTGGAGGAACTGAACCAGAAACTGACCAACGAGATTTTGCTCGAGCAACAGGATCTGAACAGCCAACTCGCTGACAGCCTGAATGCGTTCCTCGCCGAGTTTAATGCCGATCACCGTTTCCAGATCATCCTGGCCAACAACATGAACGACAATGTCCTCATGGCTGCTGAAGGCTATGATATCACCGCTGCTGTGATTGAGGGCATGAATGCACGATTGGGAAAGTAAGTTTAGACGGCTGCGCCTAACGCGGCGTTGCCGCTACAGTTTAGAGAACGCGCCGGTGGCGCTACAGTTTAGAGTTTAGAGTTGAGAGTTAGGACACTCATATTGATGCTGGTTTGTTCTGTGTCGCTGATGGCACAGAACAATCCGGTGTCGCTGCAGTACAGCCGCATCTATGATTTTTTGGACGAACTGTCCACGGACGGTATTATCCAGCTCAACGAGGCCGTTCGGCCGTTTACGGAGCGCCAAATCGTCCTTTTGCTGGATTCGGCAGACCATCGTCGTGAGCAGTTAAATCGGCGTCAGGTACGCGATTTGGACTTTTACCTTAATGAGTACGCACTGGCGCGCGACACCATGCGCGAGGCGTATGTGCAGTACACCGACCACTCGACCTACAACCTCAGTCTGTGTGATCCACAGTTCTCTTACCGCACGGCCAATAATATGTTTAAGATGCAGATTCGTCCCATCTTGGGCATGGATGTGATTGCGTCCAAAAAGGGCGCCATTATCAAGCGCTGGTATGGGGCGGAACTCAAAATGGACATTGCTTCTCACCTCAGTATATGGGGTTCGCTGCGTGATATCAGTTGGAATGGTGAACTGGGACTCAAACCGGAATATTTCCCGGCAGGAGTGGTCGATGGCGCCCGCCTGACCAAGGGTCCGTATCTGAATAACCTGTTGGGAGTGCAGTACAAGGAGGCCAATTATGGAGGCGACTTTTCGGACAGCAAAGGAGGTATCAGTCTCTATACCTGGTGGGGTAGTATTGGCGTGAGTCGTGAGAATATCCGCTGGGGAGATGCTTACCATTGCTCCAATATCCTGGCAGGTCGTGCGCCCGCAGCGCCCATGATCACGTTGCAACTCACGCCCGTTAAGTGGTTACAGTTTGACTATTTCCATGCCTGGCTGGTGTCCAACGTGCTGGATTCCACGTCTTACTATATCGAGCAATCGGTGGATGGTCAGGGTAACCCCATTCAGGTGCGCAACTACCGTCCTGCCAACAAGTTTATGGCGGCCAATATGCTCACTTTTATGCCCTGCAAGTATGTGCATTTCTCCATCGGTAATTCCATCATCTATGGGGAAGACAATGTGCAGGCAGCGTACTTCATTCCCATTGCTTTTTACAAGTCTCTGGACCATCTGTTAACCAAAGGGCTCAATACCCAAAACCAAAACTCGCAAGCGTTTGCGACCATTACGGTGCGTCCGGTGGACCACCTCAAACTCTACTCCTCGGTGTATATCGATGAACTCAAGTTCTCGCGCTTCAAGTCCTCCAATCCTCAACGCAATCCTATCTCTTATATCGTCGGATTCGACTGGGGTGGGTGGCCGGTACGAGGGTTGAGCCTCAAGTCCGAGTTTATGCGTTCGTACATTGCCTGCTACACCCACAGCATAGACGCCATTACGTATCAAAGTAACAGCTACTGCCTGGGACACTATATGGGCGACAATGCCCAATCCATCTTTGTGGAACTGAGTTACCGTCCCATTCGAGGCATGTTCCTGGGACTGAGTTACACGCACGATACGCGTTATAATCAGTATAACTACCTGCGTCGGGATATAGGCAACGCCATTGCGCAGGATCCGTTTAAGGATAAGATTTATCGCAACGAAGAAGTGGCCTTTAATGTGGTCTACGAGGTGCATCCCAATATGTATGTTCGGGCCAACTTCCTGTACAACAATGCCCGTGGGTATGACCACGTAACGCGTACAAGTATCGATCCGAGAACTGGAAAACCTATAGATTTATATAGCGAAGTAACCGGCACGGCCGATTATTTCCTCAACGCCTTCTGTCCCGCCTTCTATCAGGGCCAGAACTTCAGCGCCTCCCTTGGCTTCAGCTTCGGCTTCTAAACGCCCAATATCTGCGCACTATGGTTCTTGGTATCTACCTTAGTGATGATGTCGGTCACGATTCCTTTCTCATCCACCACAAAGGTGGTTCGCAGCGTTCCCACGCATGTTTTTCCGCACATTTTCTTTTCTCCCCAAGCGCCAAACGCCTGCAGCATCTGTGTAGTGGGGTCGGATAGGAGAGGGAAGGGCAATTGATGTGTTTCGCGAAAACGGATATGCGAAGCCTTGGAGTCTTTGCTGACGCCATACACCTGATATCCCGAACTGATAAAGCGGTGATAGTTATCCCGAATATCGCAAGCTTCGGCCGTGCAGCCGGGAGTACTGTCCTTGGGATAAAAATAAATGACGGTTTTGTGACCCAGTAAGGTCTCGCGGGTAACGACCTTACCATCCTGATCTTCCACGCTAAATGCGGGTATGGTACTTCCTATTTCTAACATAATGGTTTATAATTTTGAAATTTGTTGCAAAGATAAGGAAAATTTGTGACATATCAAAATTATTTTGTATCTTTGCTGCTCCCGCGTTTTGCCGTATCGCCTTTTTCGCTCTCCGCTCGTCTGGGATTTTCCCCTTGCCGCGGGGCGCTCCCCTTATGGCCTTGTGTTTCGATTTCTTTTTGCTTTGGGTTGTCTTATTGTTAATCTGGAGAAATGGTGGTTACTCCATCTGGCACAAGAATCAATCTTGTATGCTCTTTAAAATGAGAGGATAGAACGCTCCATGTGGGTTCATTATAAAGAGAATCGAGCTGAATATCGGCCATATCACATACAGAATAGAAAATACAGTCACCGTTTATTTTTGCTTTTTTATGAGCTTTGGCCATAGCAACTTTTTCAGGAAATAGTTGTGCATAATTCTCCGACCACCAAAATATAAAAGGCACGTGATATTCAGTCTTTAATGGAGTACAATTACCTCCATGCCCAGCGCCGTCGCCACAGATATCTTCGCCATGATCAGACATGAACATGAAACCCGAAATGACGTCTGGCATGTTGATAATATCAATAATTGATGATAGAATATAGTCCGTGTATAGGATACTATTATCGTACGCATTGGTTAATAAAATACTATCTCTGGATGCTCCTTGATTATTGGAATTGGGTTGATAAATATCAAACTCACTTTCATAATTGGTGAAGAAACTATGATTTCCATAAAATTGAGTAATGATGAACAATCTGTCATTCTTATGAGTGAGGGAATCTATGATATGCACTATCGTCTTGTCACCAGATATGATTTCGCCATTTTTTACTATATTGGGTACAATAATAAGAGAATCAACACCATTTGTTAGGTAGGTTTCATACGATAAAAGGTTAGTTTGACTGACTACGGCGTACGTGCTAAATCCAGCTTCACGAAAAGGTTCTACTATGGAACGTTCTGCAAAGTTAAGCTCATAATTGTCAGGGGTAGCTCTGGTGACTAATTGAGGAATAGAATACATGGTAAGGCATGCTTGTGAATAGTAATCGTCAAATAGAACCAAATTTTCTAAGGCCTCCAATCGCGGAGTGGTAGAACGTGCATATTTACCATTTAATGATAGATTATCATACCGAAGAGACTCTCCAATTGCCACTATATAGACTTGTTTCTTATTAATATCGGTCATTGGCTTTGCCCCAAAATCAATATCTTTTGTGTGTTCAACAGCATTGCGTTTTTGTATTTCTTTATACGTTTGAATGCTTTGATAGATGCTATTGTAAGGTGGTCGATTCCAAATACGATTGTTAACATAATATCGTAATGTTATCGTATGATGATAATGGCCAACCATTTTATAAGTTACATAGCCAAATGGTATTATTAAGGTTATCAACAATATGATGCTCTTAATCTGTCGCGTGCATTTTAGAATACTATAAATGAGGCCACAACCAATACATATAATGATAAGAGGAATCCAATTTATTACTTCACCTAAGTTGGTGTTGTAAAACTCGTTGGCTTCTTGCGGATTCGTACGTATAAGTGAATAGATAGAACCAGGCAATAAGTATTCACCATACAAATCAACCATGGTTAATTCTGCAATAGATAAGATGGTGCATAGAATTAAAACAACCCAATAAACCCATTTGTGATGGATTAAGGAGACAAACCCTAAAATGGGTAATGTAAAAATGGCACTTGTCAAAAGATAACTGAACCCAATATCATTCTTTATTGTGGATATAATACACGGATATATGAGAATAAGCAGTAATAGAAATAAACTACTAAAGTAGCGTAATGTACCATTATGTGATTGTAGAAAATTACGAATAGATGAGAAACTCATTCTTTTGTTGCTTTCGGACCACCGGTTCCAAATCGTCCAAACTATACTGCAACAAAAAAGCGTGGAACCTTATCTTACTTATTCTCTCACTAGAGGCTCTGGTAAACCCTTGTACAAGAATAAGCCGTAATGTCTCCACGCCGATATGTACACACAATAATGCGAGTGTAATACACACCAACAAAGACATTTACCGCTCACTTGCTTTGGGTACAAAATTTACCAGATTTTCTAGTGACCAAAACAAGCGTCAATAAACGCTTTTCTGCGATTCATTCAAATCGCCTATGTCCGCAATGCCTCTCTTTGGGTCATTGAGCAGTCACCCGCCCGCTACCCGTATGAAGACATTACGGCTGCAAAATTACGAAAAAAAATCGATTCTACCAAATTTTATTTCCAAATTATTTGCAAATGTCAAAAATAAACTGTATCTTTGCGGTCGAATTAGTCATTCGTAGCTAATGAAGAAAAGCGAGTCTATAAAAGAAATTACTAATATAGGGCAGCAAGTATTGCCTAAAAATGGCCATTTATGGCTATATGGTTCTCGTGCAAGAGGAGATGAAAAACCATCTTCAGATTGGGATTTGCTTATTCTTTTGGACAAAGAAACAATAGAAAGTAGTGATTATGATAATTATGCATTCCCTCTTAGTATGTTAGGTTGGAAAACCAATATGGATATCAATCCCATCTTATATACGCAGGAAGAGTGGAAAAGGAGTTCGTCTTCCCTATTTTGGCATAATGTAGAGCGTGATAAAATAGAATTGATTTAGTATGGGACTAAGTGAGCAAGACAGAAATATCATAGTCAATCTCGAAATTGAAAAAGCAGAGAACACTTTTCATGAGGCAGAGGCTAATGCTCAAATACAATTGTGGAGTGTCGTGTCTAATCGCTTGTATTATGCAACTTATCATGCTGTAATTGCATTATTGGTCTCCGAAGGATTGCAAGTCGGTACCCATGCTGGCGCACAAAATCAATTTGGTCAATATTTTGTGGTTACAGGTAAGTTTAGTTTAGAGGATGCTAAACTATATGCCAAACTCATCAGTATGCGTCAAAAAGCTGACTATAATTGTTCTTATAAAACAAATGAGGCAGAAATGAAACCATTGCTGCCTCAGGTGAAGAACTTCATAGAAAATGTAAAAGCCTATTTGGCATAATCGATGGTGCACTTCTCTCTCTCCTACGAGGGGAGTCAGAGGGGTTTCCTTTTGTTTATTTTGGCAGATGCGATCTGCCTACTAGAACGTCTAGCGCTTCTAGATGAGCGCAGCGGACTATTCTTTGCCGATTTTTTGCTGCTACTTCCGTAAGTCGCCCGTAAGTGGGCCGTAAGCAGACCGTAAGCAGAGCGTAAGTCGGTCATACCCTAAGGCTGGGATACAGCACGCATAATCGAAAAATAACCCAATAAAATATTCTATTTACTATGGCAAATGTAATCTTTGTAAGCCCCGTCGGTGCAATGATGGGAAAAATGAAAAAGACGGATGATGGATATTTCTATACAACCGCCAGTGGTAAACAACTCTTCCGTAAACGGGATGAGTCCTATCACCAACATCATTCTCCAAAGCAAAAATGGACTGCTCAGGCTTTTGCTTATGCCCATGCACAAATGAAGGAACGCTTCTCAACACCGGAAGCGAAAGCGCAAATGGAAAAAGATTGGGAACTTGCGCACAAAATAGGCGCAAATGGTAAGGTTTGTCTTACCGCGCACGCATGGCAATTCGGTATGCTTCAATTAGAGTGGAAACTCGCCAACCCGTTTGACACTTGGTGCCAATTGCCTCACTAATTATATGACCTTAAATAATAACATGATGATGAAACATACTCTTCTTACCTTCTGGATTGCATGGGCATGTGTGAGTGCATGTGCCAAAGAAGCTACCTTGGCGGATGTGGGCGTAGGTGCAGCACAAGTGGAAGTCTATATGCCGCTGTTACAAGGCAAGCGTGTGGCCCTGTTGGGTAATCACTCCAGCATCGTGTACCGACCCGGAACCCAAGAAGTGGTGCATGTGCTCAATTACTTACTGGAAAATGGTGCCCAAGTGACTGCCGTCTTTGCTCCGGAACATGGATTTCGGGGGATTGCCCGTGAAGGGGAACTGGTGAGCAGCACCGTTGACGAAGAGACCGGTATTCCCATTTTGTCGTTATACGATGGTTTAGACGGTTTGCCCAGTGCGGAGAGCATGGGTAAGTTTGATGTCCTCATTGCCGATTTGCAAGACGTAGGTCTACGATTCTCCACCTACCATATCACGATGGTGAAAATGATGGAAGCCTGCGCCCGATATGGCAAACAGTTTATGGTATTTGACCGTCCAAACCCCAATGGACACTATGTAGATGGTCCCATATTGGATATGCAATACAAATCCGGAGTAGGGTGGCTACCCATTCCTGTGGTCTATGGAATGACCTTGGGCGAATTGGCACTGATGGTGAATGGTGAGGGATGGTTGCCGGACGGACTGAAAGTGGATCTGAAGGTTATATCCTGTCAAAACTACACCCACGACACGAGTTATCAGATACCGGTGCGCACCTCCCCGAACCTAAGGTGTACGAAAGCCATTTATCTGTATCCCTCTTTATGCCTGTTTGAAGCGACTCCGATATCCATTGGTCGCGGAACCGACATACCCTTTATGTGCTACGGTCACCCGCTGTACGAAGAGAAAAACGGAAATTTGGGCAAAGAGAACTATAGGGGCAAAAAGATACGATTTACCCCCAACCAGTCCACACAGGAAGGGCGGGAGTGCGTGGGACGCGATTTAAGCCCAATAAGTGAAGCAGATGCCCGAAGCATGGGTATCAACCTCAACTACCTGATAGATGCGTACCATGCACTGAAAATGGACAATTACTTTTTCCGGCCGTTCTTTGAAAAACTGATTGGTGTGGGGTATGTGCGCAAGATGATCATTGCCGGCAAGAGCAACGAAGAGATTCGCGCCATGTGGGCGAACGATGTAGAGCGGTTTATCGAGCAACGAAAGCCGTATTTACTCTATGAGTAATGAGCGGCCGGAGGCCTAATGCACGGGCAAAGCCCTAATTCAAAATTCAAAATGCACAATTAAACTGTAGGCACGCAGTGCCGTTCTCTAAACTCTAAACTGTAGCGAAGCGTCCTCTAAACTATAATTAATAGACACGGTTGCCGCGGGTGTCGATGAGGTAGGTTTGGCCGTTACGGTAGCACTTAAAATAGCCGGCGGAGGTAAGGTCCGGGGATTCGTCGGAGTAGGTATTGCTGACCGTGTGACCATCGGGATCAGCTATGTACCAATAATTGGTGTGATAGGCGTAATACCCGTTCCAGTAGATATAAATATCGTCATTGGAATAGACGCTGCCCAGGCGGTAGTTGTTGGAAGTATAGAGGTACTTATTGTTGCCGCGGGTAACGGAACAAACGCCATTCCAAAACACATAGATATTTTCTCCCCAGACGCCGGTGTCGTTGCCATAAGCATCCTGTAAGTACATGTTACTACCGCGCTTCACCGTGTATTGACCCGTGTGCTCCAACCACACCCGGTCTCCCCAAGTGACTTGCGTGCCATTGGAATAGATATAGACGCGGTTGTTGCGCAGGCGCACATAGTCGCCATTCCATAAGTCCTGGTAATCTTCTGTACATGCTACACACTCCCGTATGACAATACGGTGGTCGTAATCGTAGAGGTATTTGTAGCCGTTTTCGTAGTAAGTTTGGCCATAGGCGATGAGGCTATGAGGCGATAAGGCGAGAAGGAGGAAGGGCAGAAGGGCTGAAAGGCGCGCCACTGGCGTGGCTAAGGGCTGAAGGAGTTTTTTCATTCTTATTTGCGATTAACGGGTTTGACTTTGTAGCCGGCGTTGCGGAGTTGGGCGATGAGGCCCTTATCGCCGCCGAGGTAGATGCAATTGAGGGTGATGAAGCAGCTGCCATCCGTGAGGTAGGGCTCCAGGCGCTTGACCCATTGCTGGTTGCGCTGGCAATAGACCTGATAGTCCGAATAGGACAGGGAGGACGTATTATCCGGTCCCTGGACGAGGAAAGCGATGTCGTTGAGTCGGCCATTGAGGTACATGGAACGAATGGTGCGCTCGAGTCGCACTTCCTGTTCGGGGAAGTCAATGACCTTCTTGAGTTCCTCGCACTGCCAGTGAAATGGTTCGCGGTCAAAAAGCATATACATCGTTTCTCCTACATTATCTATGCCAAAAATGGGTTTATCGGTTTGTTGCGCCACTTCTTCGAAGAACGTTTCCATGCTTCGCTGCTCATCATAGTTGAGCCATCGCCGGAATAATTCCGCCCGATAGAGTTCCGTGAGGTAGGAGGGTTTCATTCGACACAGTTTATCCAGACCCATATTGAGTGTGAGGTTCAGCGCCTCATCAATGGCGGCATAATCGTCCTCGGAATAGTACTTGTGCAGTTTGACAGAATCGGGCAGGATAGAGGCCTGGCGCAGGGCGGCAATGGCTTCGTAGTCCTGCATGGCAAACTCGGTGAGCACCTTATTACACTTGGTATAGCAGGAGAACACGTTGGGTATGGAATCAATGAACGTGCGATCGACAAGGCGGTTGGTGGCCAGAAGATAGGATTTCTTGGCGGCAGAGTTGCCGCTAATTTCGTACAGGACTTGAGCCTGGACGAAATTATTGATGAATGATGATTGATGAATGATGATTGATATCAATACAACCTTAATATAGCGGGGTAGGGAGATCATTGGAAACGAGTGATTAAGTTATAAGCCTGGTAGATACCCAATTCGCCGGCCTTGCTCAGGTCGCGTATGCCTTCCTCAATGCGATCGGTGTAGATATAGGTCAATCCGCGGTTGAAATACGCTTCGGCAAAATCGTCATCAATGGCAATGGCGAGGGTATAATTGCGGATGGCATCCTCCCATTCACGCTGGAGGCAAAGGACATTGGCTTTGTTGTAATATGCAAATGCGAAGTCGGGTTGTTTGGACGTAATATAATCGTATTCGCGGAACATGATTTCGAAGTCCATTTCGGTTTTTTCTCCACCTGAAATGCGTTGATACTCAATGATTTTGTATCGCCACGTAGCGCGAGCGAAGTACATGAATATCCAATTGGGCTGACGCAGAATGGCCTGGGTGCAGTCATCGATGGCGGAGACGTAGTCCTGAACGAGTGCAAACTCCATGGCGCGGGAGAAATAGAGGGCTGCCTGGTGGGTAAGATCGAGTTCAGCGACGGACTGGAGACGAATGGTGAGGCGGTTGATTTGTTCAAAATGGTAATTGACCAGATCGGCCGTGAGTGTCTGGTCGTCTCGTGTCAGGCGCAAGGGGGATGGCAGCAGGTAGAGTCGGTTAAACTCGTCCACACAGTAATGGTCGTAGTGTGTCTGTCGCAGGGAGGAGGTAGGACGATAGTAGCTGAGGGTGATGTTTGGTTCGTTCATGACGGCCACATTCTTGTTTTGGATGCTGCCGCGCGTGTTGGAATCGTAGGCCTGATCTTCGTCGGTGAGGGGTTCGTCCTGATTTTCCGCCGCCCGAGCGGAGAACTCTTTGCGTCGATCTCGTCGTTGGGTTTGTGCCTTGGCTATTTGCATATCCGTATTGGGCGCGAGAGTATCGGCACCCTGATGTACATAGGTAGGATCATTTCGGTGTTGTTCCCGTTCGAGGGCTTCCTGTCGAAGGGCATACGCCTGTTGGGTATGTCCCAGGGCGGTTTGCGCCTGTGCTTCAAGCGAGTAGGCAGGCAGGAAATTGGGATAGCGAGCGCGCAGGGTTTGCAAGTCCGCGATGGCTTCTTGCCACTGTTGGAGTTCGATGAGGGTGACTGCCCGATTGTAGCGCATCTCGACCTGTTCGGGATTGAGGCTGATGGCCTTGTTAAAATCCTGTAGTGCGCGGTTTTTGTCTCCCAGTTCGTGACGCAGGATGCCTCGGTTGTAGATACACTGAGGGTCTTTGGGCGCGAGTTCGACGGCTTTGTCATAATCGGCCACGGCGCCTCGATAGTTATTCATGTGATAGGCCACGATGCCTCGGTTCATGTAATCACCGGCCCATTTGCTGCCGAGGTTAATGGCCTGGGACAGATGTCGGTAGGCGTCGCTGTCGCGATGGAGCATCATATCGACCACGCCGAGTGCGGACCAGTTACCGGGGTTACGGCTGTCCACGAGGGTGGTTTGGGTAAAATAGTCATGGGCGCAGGCCGTATCCTGCTTTTGCATACAGATGACACCTTTCTCGAACAGGAGGTTGGGAGAACGGGGTTCTTTGCGCAGCAGGAAGTCGATGTCGGCCATGGCCTGATCGTAGCGTTGCTGTTGACTGAGCACGTCAGCGCGCAGGATGAGGTAGGTTTTATTTTCCGGCGAGAAGACGAGGGCATCGTTAAAATCTTTTTCTGCCGCCACATAGTCTCCCATTTGGCGATAGACATACCCGCGTGTATAGAAGGCTCCGGGTTGGAAGGGGTTGCGTGCGATGGTGGTATTGAGGTCCTGCAGGGCACCCTGGTAATCGGAGAGTTGGATTTTGGCAATGGCTCGGAGCAGGTAGGGTTCGTAGAGGTAGGGTTTGAGTTTGATGACCTGGTTGAAGTACTGAATAGACACGACATAGTCATCAAAATACAGCGCATTGCGTCCGATGGCCGTGAGGCGGTCGGTGTTGAATTGAGCCTGAGCCGTAGGCGAAAGGCGAAAGGCTAAAGGCGAAAGGCAAAAGGCGAGGAAAAAAACTAGTTTTTTCATTGATGGAATGATGCGGCCTTACGGCCTATTGAGCGCCCTTGCGGGCTCAATGATGAAACTGTAGCGGCAAAGCCGCGTTCTCTAAACTGTAGGAGCAAAGCTCCGTTCTCTAAACTCTAAACTCTAAACTCTAAACTAGCATCACTGGCATCCGGCTTCGGGGTCGAACCATTCGGGGATATCGAACGGTTCGGATTCGGTATAACCCAATTCGGTGTCGGCGAATATCTTTTGCATATAAATGGCAAAGATAGGCAGGGCCATATTGGCGCCCTGTCCTTCGGACATGGTATCAAAGTGCACGGCACGGTCTTCGCCGCCCACCCAGCATCCGCTGACCAGAGAGGGGGTGAAGCCCACGAACCAACCGTCGGAGTTGTTTTGTGTGGTACCTGTTTTACCGGCCATGGGTGCTTTGAGTCCATAGCGGAAGCGGGCGCGGACGCCTGTTCCGTGGTCGATGACATGGCGAAGCATGTATATCATCTTGTACGAAGTCTCTTCGCTGATAATCTCGTGCGTGAGTGGTGAGAAAGTAGCGAGCAGGTTCCCGTTGTTATCCTCAATGCGGGTGACGTAGAGGGGTTCGGTACGGATACCTTTGTTGGCATAGGTGGTATAGGCGTCGACCATTTCCTGGACGCTCACCTCGCAGGGTCCGAGGCAGATGCTGACCACGGGATCGAGGGGTCCTTTGATGCCGAAGGACTTCATGAGGCGTACGAGTTGTTCGGGTGTGAACAGGGACATGAGGTATGCGGAGATCCAGTTGGAAGACTGCTGCAGTCCCCAGGTGAGGGTGACGGTATCTCCGAGGTTCTTGGTATGTTCATCGCGCGGTGTCCATTCGACGCCGTTGCCGTCAATGAGGGTGACGCTTTGGTTGATGGTTTGGTCGCATGGCCACATGCCTTCGTCCATGGCGAGGGTGTAGAGGTAGGGTTTGACGGTAGAACCGACCTGACGTCGTCCGGTGGTGACCATATCGTACTGGAACTGGGCAAAATCCGGTCCACCGACATAGGCTTTGACATGTCCCGTGTGGGGATCCATGGACATAAATCCGCAACGCAGGAAGTATTTTTGCCAGCGTATGCTGTCCATCGGGCTCATGACGGTATCGCGAAAACCGTCGTAGGTAAAGATGCGCATTTCGATTGGGGTCTCAAATACCTGGCGAATCTCCTTGTCACTCATGCCGCTCTTTTTCATCACGCGGTAGCGTTCACTCTGTCGCATGGATCGCGTCATGAGACCGTTTATCTCTTCGGTGGTGAGGTCACGCGAGAAGGGGGCATAGGATTTTTTCTTCTTTTCGATGAAGAATCGTTGTTGCAAATAGGTGATGTGTTCGTGTACGGCTTGTTCAGCATAGCGTTGCATGCGGGAGTCGATGGTGGTGTAGACCCGCAGGCCGTCCTGATAGAGGTCATAGGGGGTGCCATCGGGTTTGGTGTTCTTGTTGCAGAAACCGTAGAGGGGGTTGGTATCCCATTGTTCTTTATCGATGGCATATTGGAACTTATTCCATTCGGCATAGTGGTTGGGTTTGGGTTCCTTGGCCGTGAGCACCTGACGCAGGTATTCGCGGAAATAGGGTGCGAGTCCCTGTTTGTGATCCACGGAACGGTAATTCAGTTCGAGTGGCAGGGCCTTGAGCGAATCGCAATCGGATTGGGATATGTACTCATATTTGCACATCTGGTTGAGCACGGTATTGCGTCGGTTGACGGTTCGTTCCGGCCGCCGAATGGGATTGTAGTAAGCGGGGTTTTTGCACATGCCGATGAGGGTAGCCGCCTGTTCGCACTTGAGGTCGAGCGGGGTGGTGTTGAAGTACACCTGTGCGGCGGATTTGATGCCGACGGCGTTGTACAGGAAGTCGAACTGGTTGAGGTACATGAGCAGTATCTCGTCCTTGGAATAGAGTCGTTCGAGTTTGGTGGCAATGACCCATTCGATGGGTTTTTGCATAGCGCGCTCGAAGATATTATTGGCTCGAGGCGACCACAGTTGTTTAGCCAGTTGTTGGGTGATGGTACTTCCGCCACCGGCTTTACCGAGGGTGAGAACGGCTCGGATGACGGATTTGAAATCCACGCCCGAGTGTTGTGCAAACCGGGCATCCTCGGTGGCGATGAGGACATCAACGAGGTAGGGACTGAGGTCGGAATATTGGACTCCAACCCGATTTTCCTTGCGGTAGTAGCGTCCGAGGGATTGCATATCCGCTGAGAACACTTCGGTGGCATAACGGTTTTTGGGATTTTGCAGTTCTTCCAAAGCGGGCAAGTAACCGATTTTTCCCGCAGCAATAAGACTGAACAGGCCTACCAACAGCAGGCATGCGCCCACGATGACGCCCCAAAAAATGAGTACAAACTTTTGTTTATTCATATCAAATCTTCAATTATTCGGTTGAGTATATGGCTTCCCTGTTGGCTGACGCGGATGCGCGAGTTGTGGGAGAGCAATAATCCTTGTTGTATATAGTGGTTGACGATCTCCTGTTTGTGGGCAACGAGTTGGGCATCGATGCCCTCGATGGTTCTGAGCGACAACATAATCTGTTCCATATGATGTTGCTGGGGTGTGAGTGTTTCTTCTTCCCAATAGTCCTGTCCTGTTTGTACGCCCCGGATATACGCATCCACATCCGATACATTCCACTGGCGGTGTTGTCCGTCGTAGGAGTGTGCTCCGGCTCCCAGGCCGATGTAGGGTTGGAACGTCCAATATCCGCTGTTGTGCCGACTGCGGTAGTGTGGCAGGGCAAAATTGCTGATTTCGTAATGCTCCATTCCGTATTGTGTGCACTGCTGGCACAGGTAGTCGTACATGGCGTTGAGGGTATCTTCGTCTTGTTCGGATACCTGACCACTGTCGCGCATGTGGGTGAGCGGTGTGCCGGGTTCGTAACTGAGGCAATAGCAGGACAGGTGTTGGATATTCAGCGTCAGCGCCTGTTGCACATCTTGTTGCCATTGGGACATCGTTTGACCGGGCAGGCCGTACATGAGGTCGATGCTGATGTTGTCCAACCCTGCCTGTTGGGCATGATGTACCGCATCGATGGCCTGTTGGGCGTTGTGGCGTCGACCGATGAGGCGCAGCAGCGGGTCTTGGAAAGACTGTATGCCGATGCTCAGTCGGTTGATGCCTGCCTGTCGAAGCGCCTGTAACTTGGCCCAATCCAGGTCGCCGGGGTTGGCCTCGAGGGTGATCTCGGGCGGAGAGGCGGAAGGGCGGAGAGGCTGAGAGGCGGAAGGGCAGAAGGGCTGAAAGGATGAAGGGCGGAAGGGCTGAAAGGATGAAGGGCAGAAGGGAACGCCACTATCGTGGCTAGAGGCGATGGGGCTATTGGGCGATAAGGCGATGAGGAGGCGTTCGATATCCTCTGGGTCCAGGAGGCTGGGGGTGCCGCCGCCGAAATAGATGGTGGCAATATCCGTTACCCGTCGTTGGTTCCACTCCTGTAATAGCGCATCGACATACGCATGGCGCTTGGGTAACAGGGTTGTGGAGAAGAAGTCGCAGTAGTTACAACGGCTTTTACAAAACGGAATATGGAGGTAAATGCTTTGCATTTTAGTTTCACGATGGTGGTTCGCTACACTCACGATATTGGTTTCACGATATTGGTTTCACGATATTGGTTTCACGATAATGGTTTCACGATGGTGGCTTCGCGTTCGTGGCTTCGCCACCACTATCGTAGCCCTTGGCTACCACTATCGTAGCTCTGCTACCATTATCGTAGCTCTGCTACCATTATCGTAAGTTCTACTTTTCTTTCCAAAGGTGTTGCATCCAGTCGGCGAGTTTTTGTTCTTGCGGGCTGCCTTGTGCTTGCCAGAAGTGGGTTCCGACCAAGGCATCGGGCATATATTGTTGTTGGACAAAGTGGTTCGGAAAATCGTGCGCATACTGATAATCCTGACCATAACCCAATTTGTCCATGAGGGCCGTAGGCGCATTTCTCAGGTGCAGGGGCACGGGCAGGTTACCCGAATGTTCCACTTCCCGCAGGGCCGCATTGATGGCCAGGTAGGCCGAATTGGATTTTTGGGACGTAGCCAGATAGACCGTCGCTTCGGCCAGGGGTATTCGTCCTTCGGGCCAACCGATTTTTTGCAACGCATCAAAGCAGGAATTGGCCACCAATAGTGCGTTGGGATTGGCCAGACCTATATCTTCGCTGGCGCTGATGACCAGTCGTCGGGCGATGAATTTGGGATCTTCCCCAGCGGCAATCATTCGAGCCAGCCAATAGAGGGCAGCATCGGGATCGGAGCCGCGAATGGATTTGATAAACGCCGAAATGATATCGTAATGCAGTTCGCCATCTTTGTCATAGGCCACGGGGTTTTGTTGCAGTTGCCGTGTCACCACTTCGTCGGTGATGTGTTGGATGCCCGAGTTATGGAGCAGTTCGAGTATATTGAGCAGTTTGCGTGCATCGCCCCCGCTGTATCGCAGCAGGGCCTGTTGTTCGATGATTTCCATTCCTGCTTTAGCCAATTCCTCATCTTGGGTGAGGGCCCGGTGAGCGAGTTGTAGCAGGTCTTCTTTATTTAGCGGTTTGAGTACATATATCTGGCAGCGGGAGAGCAGGGGATTGATGACTTCAAAACTGGGATTTTCCGTGGTGGCGCCAATGAGGGTCACCACGCCCTGTTCCACGGCGGAAAGCAGGCTGTCCTGTTGGGACTTGGAGAAGCGGTGGATCTCATCAATAAACAGGATGGCAGAGCGTCGATCCACCTGAGAGGCAAACAGACCGCTGTTGAGGGCGGTTTCGCGTTTGGCCTTATCAATGACCTCCCTTACCTCTTTGACGCCGCTGGTGACGGCGCTGAGGGTATAGAAGGGTCGTTGCAATTCGTGTGCAATGATTTGGGCCAGGGTCGTTTTGCCCACGCCCGGAGGTCCCCACAATATAAAACTGGATATATTGCCGGTGGTAATCATTTGGTGCAGGATCGCTCCCGGAGCGACCAGATGTTGTTGACCTATGTATTCGTTGAGCGTCTTAGGACGCATGCGTTCGGCGAGAGGGTACATGATTGATCGGGCTAAAGCCCTATTGATGATTGATGAATGAGCGCCCTTGCGGGCTCAATGATGAAATGAGCGGCCGGA
>DCIY01000025.1:0-49719 GCA_002317295.1 Bacteroidales bacterium UBA1714 | reverse complement strand
GCCGGAGGCCTCAATGATGAAATGATGAAATGATGGATTGATGATTAAGCAATTGTTGGGCGGTGGTGAGGACGGCGTCGGAGACTTGGTTTCCGGCGAGCATGGAGGCGATTTCCTGCACGCGTTCCTCGGGTTTGAGTTGTCGTATATTCGTTTGTGTATGCGAGTCGGTGTCCTGTTTGTATACGCAGAAATGGCATTGTCCCTGAGCTGCTATTTGGGGCAGGTGGGTAATGGCGATTATTTGGCGTGAAGCGGCCATTTGGAGCATGATATGTCCCATTTGGGTCGCTATTTCGCCACTGACTCCGGTATCTATTTCGTCAAACAGGATGGTGGGCAGTCCGTTGGTGGATGCCACGAGGGCTTTGATGCAGAGCATCAGTCGGCTTATTTCTCCCCCGGAAGCCACTTCGCTGACGCGTCGCAGACTCTGGTTGAGGTTGGCGGCAAACAGGAACTGGACGTTATCATGTCCTGAGGCGGTGTAGTCGGTCAGCGGGGTAATCTCTATATCCACATTGGCGTGGGCGACTCCGAGTCGGTTCATGTCGCTGATGAGTTGTTGGCTGATGGAGGAACGAACGGCGATGCGGCTGTCGGTGAGGTGCTTGCCGGCGGTTTGCAGGTCGGAGAGCATGATTTGGAGATTCTGGCGCAAGGAAGCGATTTTTTCCTCCATATGATCCGTTTGTTCCAACGCCCGGGCTGCCTGGTCGCGAATGGCGATGAGTTCGTGTATGGATGGCACATTATGTTTGCGCATGAGGGTTTGGAGCAGGTCTATTCGCTCTTCCACCAGTGCCAATCGTTGCGGATCGAGTTCGATGTTGTCTATTTCGTGTTCTATTTCCCGCACCAGGTCCTTGATTTCAATGGCCGCACTATCCAGTCGTTGTTGTATTTCGCCCATGGTGAGGTGTTTGGCGGTAGTGAGCAGTGACAGGGCGCCTTGTCCCTCGTTATCCAGAGCCGCCAGGGCGATGGACAGGTTGGAGCGAATCTCCTCGGCGTGGCTCAATCGATACAGTTCTTCGTCCAATTGTTCCATTTCGTCTGTCTGAGTCAGGTTGGCTTCGCACAGTTGGGTATATTGATAGCGCAGATAGTCTTCATCCTGTTGTGCACGGGAGGCAGTTTGTTCCAATTCATGCAGGGCTTGCAGCGTCTTGCAATAGGTTTCGTAGGCCAAAGTGTACGCCGAGCGTTGAGCTTGGTTTTGTGCGATGGCATCGATGATGGACAACTGAAAATCGTCATTGGCGATGAGCAGGTTTTCGTGTTGGGAGTGGATATCGATGAGTTGTGAGGCCAGGGTTTTGAGTTCCGCGGCGGTGACGATGTTGTCATCGACGAACGAGCGGGATTTGCCATTGGCGTATATTTCGCGTCGAACGATGCCTTGGTCAAATTCGGCCTCAATGATGCACTTGGTGGCACCCTGGCTGATGGATTTGGCATCGGAGCGTGCCCCCATAGCGAGTGATAAGGCGCCTAAAATGATACTTTTACCGGCACCTGTTTGACCGGTAATCACGGAAAAACCGGATTGAAAATCGATATCCAATTGATCAATGAGCGCGTAGTGCTCGATGTGCAAGTGTTTCAGCATCTTATTCGTTTATTTTGTCGTAGGTATTTTGTCGTGTCGGATCGATGTTCATGAGCAGTTCGTAGACTGTTTTCTTTTCTTCTGCCGAACCCTGTTGGAATATATTCACCAGTTCGTCGGCTTTGGCATCGAGGAAGGTATTGACCACATAGGTGGCCGGTCGTGCGCGATAGGCCTCTTTGAGTACGGGCATTCCTGCCGCTATTTTGGCGCGTCCGTTTCCGACGTTGGTGCTCATTTCGTCGAGTCCCAGTCGGTGGTATTCGTAAAAGAAATTGCGATAGCCGGCAAACGCTTCATCCATGAGGTTATTGATGAGTGCATAGCGGTTACGGTTGCTTCCAAACGCTTTCCAGCCGGTGATTTCCACCTCTTCGAGGCTGGCCGATTGGGCAGCATTGACGATGTTTTCACATTGTTGGAAGCAGGCTTGTCCGCCCATGCGTGCGTAGGAGTCCATATCGTAACCGATGATCAGGTAGCAGTAGTAGGCCAGCATGGCGGACAGGTTGGTGGTGAATACGTTTTGTTGGTATTCGATGCGGTCGAAGGCCTGGTATTTGAAATTAAAATGATCGTCTTTGAAGTTGAGCAGTGGTGTAGCGTAGGAGGTGCCATAGACGGGGCGTCGGCTTTGCAGTTGCATTTCGCAGTTGAGCATGCCTTCTTCGCTGACACTTTTGACGACGATGAGCATATTACATTCGATGCGTTCGGTCTCCATGAAGGTGAGGTTGGTCCATTTGAGGGTATTCATATAGTCGGTCACCGACGTGCGAAGGTTATCGAACAGTTCCTTACTGGACCCTTCGACCTGAGCGGAGTTGATATCCACTTTGCAGCGAATCTCCTGAGCGAGCAGGGAGGTTGCGAGCAGGAGGAGCAGACTAATGCATGACAGATGTTTCATAGACGGATTGGTTGAGGTAGGTCAGTCGGTAATTGGTTTGTTTGATTTGTTGTTGGTACACGGCCTCTGTTTTTTTGGTTGCTTCGGACACGAGCACCTGTTCGGTTTGGTTTTTGACCGTGAGATAAACCGGTTCTCCGCTGAGGTTATCTTTATCCACGGGTCCTGCAAACTGCGAGAAGCGCAGGAGTACCTCGTGTTGGGTTTCGGAAGGGGATAAGAAGAGGGTTTTGGTGTGTTGGGTCACTTCGGTGTATCCCACAAACAGGCGCAGGAGCAATCGTTCCTGGCGATTGAGTTCATTGAGCACCAGTTCCATGGAGCGTCCATCCTGAGGCAGTTGGTCCACTTCGCCGGACAGGATATTGATTCGTGCCTCGCGAATGCGGTAGATCTGTTTGGCCACCACTTCGGCTTTCTTGGCCTGGCTGCTGGCCAGAATGGCTTCTTCGCTCAGGGGAGTGGGCATTTGGGTGAAAGCCTCTTTGTCTGCTGCTTTGGGTTTGACGGCTTTGACCGATTGATCATTGGCATCGTATATGTGTTGGAGTTGATAGGTTGTTCCTTCTTCGGTAATCACATCGCATGGGCCGAGATAGCGTTCGGAATACTGATATAACTCTCCCCGATGGGACTGTGTTTGTGTATATTCCATCACCACTTTGATTTGCGCCTGAGCGCCCATAACTGCTGCAGAGAGCAGGATTAATCCAAAAATTCTGTTCATTGTATTCATTGTTTCCATATTTGCCAGGCAGCCAGTGCCTGATTGATTAACATTTGTTTTCCATTGATGGTGGTCGCTCCCTGTTGGGCACCGCGCTGCAAAAAGAGCGTTTGTTCGGGGTTGTATATACAGTCGAACAAAAGGTGTGCCGATGTGATGGCGTGGTAGGGGATGTCGGGACATGCATTCACTTCGGGCCACATCCCCAGTGGGGTACAGTTGACGAGGATGGGGTGGTCGTGAAGGATGTCGGTCGTCAGTTGGTCATAGGTTAATCCATGATGGCGGCTGACCATTGTCACGTCGATGTTCATGGTTTGCAAGGCATAGCGCACGGCCCTGGCCACTCCTCCCGTGCCCAATACGAGGGCGCGCGTACGAGTGAGGATATAGGGGGCGATACTGTCTCTAAACCCAATCCAGTCGGTGTTGTATCCCGTGTGGTCTCTGACCACATTGACGGCCCCTATTTCCCGTGCTATCGGATCCAGGTCGCTGAGGTAGGGTATGATTTGCTGCTTGTAGGGAATGGTCACACTGTATCCCTGCAGTTGGTTGGTTGCGCCAATGAGGCGATACCAGGATGCGATATCGTCTATTTCGTAGGGCACATAGTCCGCGTGGATGTGGTGGGTGGCAAAAAAGTCTGTCCACCAGCGCTGTGACCACGAGTGTCCCAGGGTTTGTCCTATGATAGCGTAATGTCTCACGAGTGGGTTGTTACAAGTATTTCTTGGACTCTGTCCGATAGTTGGCATATATGTTCCACTTCGGCTGGTGACCAGGAGGACAGTTCCTGCCGAATGGCGTTGCGTTTGTAGCGCGTGTCGGCATTGGTGGAGTCCTCGACCCAATCGATATGGCGGATATCGCTCAGGTAATGGCATATATAGTCGTGGGTGGTGCACAGCAGGGGGCGGATGATGGGTATGGTGCCTGTGACAGGGTTGGGTGCCATGGGGCGCATGCCGCATAACCCCTGCAATCCGCATCCGCGACGGATATGCATGAGAATCGTTTCCGCCTGGTCGTTGCGGTGATGTGCCACGGCAATCTTGGTGCACCCCGATTGCTTAGCCACTTGGTCAAACCAGCGATAACGCAGTTCGCGTGCAGCTGTTTCCACGCTCATGGCGTGCTCCTGGGCGAAGGCCAATGTATCAAAATCGCAGGTGTACAGGGGAACACCCTGCTGCAGCCATTCGCTGCGCACCTTTAAGCGGCCGGGCAACGTTTGTGTCAATTGGCGCACAAACTGCTCATCGCGCATGCTCTCTTCGCTACGAAGATGAAAATTACAATGCGCCACCACGCATTCGTAACCTGCACGCAGCATGACATCCAACAATGCCACGCTGTCGGCTCCTCCGCTCACGCAAACGAGCACCCGTTCGCCGGGTGAGAGCAGGGAATGGTCACTGATGTATTTTTTAACGCGTCGAAGCACAATAAACCATTTTAATCAATTTGCGTGCAAAGTTACACAAAAATCGTCATATATGCAAATATTCCGTCCATTTTCTTGTGTATATCAAAAATTAAAGGTAATTTTGCACGGAAAATAGCGTGATTAAGGATGCAGATGCTTGAGATCCTGCTTCATTACATATGGCAGAAGGGGTTATTTTTGCCGTATGAGCAATGTACTACTGATGGTCAGTCGGTGGAAGTTTTGTGTGTGGGTGCGCATAATCGGGACTCGGGACCTGATTTTACGAACGTGCGCCTGCGCCTGGGAGGTGTGGAGTTGGCCGGTAATGTGGAAATGCATCTGAACAGCAGTGACTGGTATCGTCATCGTCACCATTTGGATGCTGCGTATGATTCGATCTTATTGCATGTGGTCAGACGTGCGGACAAACCGGTTTATAATTCGAAAGGGCAGTCCATCCCTCAGTTGGAATTGCGTTATCCCAATGATCGGGACTATTTGCAGCAGTTGATGGATGATGCCTCGTTTATGGATTCGGCCGTAGCCTCGCATGCGTGTGCACACCATTTGTTGCGTCAGCCGTCCCTGATGACCGAGGGTTGGAAGCGCACGATGCTGATTCGTCGTTTAGACTGCAAGCAGCGCAATATAGAGCAGTTGTTATTTTATTTTAACAACGATTTGGCCCAGGCGATGTACATCACGCTGGCGCATCATTTTGGTTTTCATGTGAACGGTATTCCGATGGAGATGATGGCCATGCACACTCCGTTGAAAATTTTGCGCAAGCACATGGATAATCTGCTGCAGCTTCAGGCCTTGTTGCTGGGGCAGGCGGGGTTGTTGGAAGGGCGGAAGGGCAGAGAGGCGGAGAGGCTGAGAGGCGCGCCACTATCGTGGCTAGAGGCGGAAGGGCGGAAGGGCACGCCACTATCGTGGCTAGAGGCGGAAGAGGCGGAGAGGCTGAGAGGGGAGTATGCGTTTTTGAAATACAAATACGATTTGACGCCGATGGATGCCTCGTTGTGGAAGCACAATCGTCTTCGTCCGCAGAATGCGCCTGAGGTGCGGGTGTGTCAGTTGGCTCAGTTGTTGTATCAGTCTGATTTTTTATTTTCCCGTGCGCTGGAAGCCACGAATTTGTCTCAGATGCGTGCATTATTGGCGCAGCCCTCCATGGGTCAAACCAGTATTGACAGCCTGATTATCAATGTCATTTTGCCCTATCAGTATGTGAGTGGTCAAAAGCAGCGGGTGATGGAGTTGTTGGAGGAACTGTCTCCGGAGAACAATGCGATTATTCGTCAGTGGCAGATGTTAGGTCAGCAGGTGCACTCTGCGGCCGACACTCAGGCGCTGATTCATCTGTATCAAACCTGTTGTCAATCGGGTCAATGCATCAATTGTGATGTGGCCTATCAGATATTTTTACAAGCCCAATGATAGAGGTTGTTTCCATAGACAAGATGGATGTGCAGCAGTGGCAAGCATTGCAGCAGCAGTCTGGGGTAGCATCCTGGTGGCAAAGCGATCAGGCGTATGCTGTTTTACGCGTTTGTCCCGGTTGGAGGCCATGGGGTCGTGCTGTGGTGAGGGATGGGCAGTTACGCGGGGTGATGATGGGATTTGTCACGGGATCGCGTTATCGGTTATTGCGCAGATGGACTTGTCGCACGATTATCAATGCCGGGCCTTTGTTGGCTGAAGACATCACGGATGATGAATTGGAGGCATTGTTGCGTGGCGTCACTGCGGGGACGCGTTCTGTATATGTAGAAACCCGCAATTTTGCCGATTACAGTCGTTGGCACTCCGTTTTTGAGGTTTGTGGTTGGCAATATCAACCGCATTATGATGTGACGATGGATTGTTCATCTTGTTGGTGGGAGCGCATTCGTGAACCCAAACAGCGTAAGATACGTCAGAGTTTGGAGGCAGGAGTGACATACCGCGAGGCGCAAACGCAGGAGGAGTTTTGCTCCTGGTATGCGTTGTTGGAGCGTCTGTATCGTCACAAGGTGCATCGGCCATTGCTGTCTCGAGAGACATTGATGCAGGCGTGGCGGAGTGGCGTGACGTTGTTGTTGGTGGAAGCCCCCTCCGACTCCCCTAAGCCTACCTCCGGCTCCTCCAAGCCTACCTCCGGCTCCTCCCTAAAGGGAAGAGAGATAGTAGGGGGTGTGATGATTCCGCACAACGAGCATCAGGCGTATGAGTGGTATATATGTGGTCCGACGATGGTGACGTATGCGATGATGGATTGGTGTAGTCAGCATGCTATTGCGCACCTGGATTTGATGGGAGCCGGAGAGCCTGGGGTGCCGTATGGTGTCAGGGATTTTAAACTGCAAATGGGAGGCGATTTGCACGAATGGGGGCGATGGGTATATGTGGCCAAACCTTGGATATATCGATTGGGAAAGTGGGTGATAAAGAGATCACATTGAGATGCATAAGTTATTTATTATTAGTAATTTAATATAATGAAAATCAGTAATCGAATTTTAGCCTTATCAGACTCGGCGACCTTGATTATGGCAGCCAGAAGTCAGGAACTGCGCGCTCAGGGCGTAGATATCATCAGTATGTCATTGGGAGAACCGGATTTTCCGACGCCGGATGCTATCAAGGCTGCTGCCAAGCAGGCGGTGGATGATAATTTCAGTCACTATGGTCCCGTGCTCGGTATTCCTTCGTTGCGTCAGGCCATTGCCAACAGTGTGCCCAACCGCGTGTATGGTCCCAACGATATTATTGTCAGTGTAGGCGCCAAGCAGGCCTTGTTTCATGTCATCATGGCCATGGTCAATCCCGGTGATGAGGTGATTATTCCCACGCCCAGTTGGGTGAGTTATTCGGAAATGGTCAAAGTGGCCGAAGGGCAACCGGTCACCATCAAAACCTCCTTTGAATCCGGATACAAATTGACTGCTGCCCAATTGGAAGCTGCCATCACCGATCAGTCCAAACTGCTTATTTTATGCAGCCCCAACAATCCCACGGGCAGCGTCTATTCGCGTGAGGAGTTGCAAGCGTTGGTGGACGTGTTGGTGAAGCATCCGAATATTTATGTGATTGCGGACGAGATCTATGACCGCATTCGATATATTGACAACTACACTTCCCTCACTTCATTTCCTCAGATTCTGGACCGAATCATTTGGATCAACGGCGTGAGCAAGGCGTATGCCATGACCGGTTATCGTTTGGGATGGATGGGATGCAAGGATGCGGAGATACTGACGGCCTGCAAGAAACTGCAAAGCCAGGATATCACCTGTCCCACGATGGTGGCTCAAAAAGCTGCAGAAGCAGCGCTGACTTTGTCGCAGGACTGTGTCGAAAGTATGCGACGGGAGTTTGAGCATCGCAGAGCCGTTATATGTGGTCTGTTGGATGAGATACCGCATATCCGTTATCATGTACCGGAAGGCGCTTTCTACGTGTTTGTGGATGTGAGTGGCACGGGTATGAATGGTGATCAGATGTGCGAGTTTCTGCTCGACAAAGCCCATGTGGCCGTGGTTACGGGCAGCGCTTTTGGCGACAGCGATTGTGTTCGCCTTGGTTTTGCCATGAGCGAGGAAGCGATTCGCGAAGCGCTACGTCGCATTCGCGAAGCGCTCAGCTAGAGGTTCTAGAGGTTCTAGAGGTTCTAGAGAATCTAGATGTTCTAGAGAATCTAGAGGTTCTAGAGGTTCTAGAAATAAGCGAAGCGTCCAATAACAAAAAAAAACGCGTCCCGAAAGGAACGCGCTTTTTTGTTGTTTATGCTCCGAAGTTATCGAAGCGGATATCTTCGTCGGCAACGCCGAGCGAGTGGAGCAGGTCAATCACCGTCTTGGCCATCATTGGAGGACCGCAGAGGTAATACTCAATGTCCTCAGGAGCATCATGCTGCTTGAGATAGGTATCGCCCATGACGGGAGCTATGAAGCCGGCCGTATATTTGATTCCCAGTCCATCGGCCTTGGGATCCGGACGGTCCAGTGCCAGGTGGAAATGGAAATTCGGGAAGTCTTTTTCCAGTTGCAGGAAATCCTCCAGGAAGAACACTTCGTCGATGGCACGAGCGCCATAGAAATAGTGCATCTCACGATCGCGGCACTGACGGGTCTTGAGCATGTGCATGATCTGCGCACGCAGCGGAGCCATACCGGCACCACCACCGACCCAAATCATTTCACGCTTGCTGTCGTAGACGGGGTGGAACTCGCCGTAAGGACCGGACATCATCACCTTATCACCCGGTTTGAGCGAGAAGATGTAGGTGGAAGCGATTCCGCAAGGAACATCCTGGAATCCCGGGCCTTGCTCTTTGGGTTTGAACGGCGGGGTAGCAATACGAACCGTCAGGGTGATGATATCGCCCTCGTCGGGATAGTTGGCCATGGAGTAGGCACGAATGGTGGCCTCGGTGTTCTTTTGTTTGAGTCCGAACAGCCCAAACTTCTCCCATGCGGGCAGATAGAGATCACCGATGAGGGACTTGTCCATATCGTCGTTGTACGAGATATCGTACTCCGGAATACGGATTTGGGCGTAGGAACCGGGTTCGAAGTTCATGTGCTCGCCAGCCGGCAGTTTCACCTTGAACTCCTTAATAAACGTAGCCACGTTCTTGTTGCTGATTACCTCGCACTCCCATTCCTTGACGCCGAGAACGGATTCGTCAATCTTGAGTTGCAAATCGTTTTTCACCTTTACCTGGCATCCCAGACGCCAATGGTCTTTTTGTTGTTTACGACTGAAGTGCACCGTTTCTGTGGGCAGAATCTCTCCGCCGCCTTCGATTACCTGGCACTTGCACTGACCGCAACTGCCCTTACCACCGCAGGCGCTGGGCAGGTGTACTCCTGCTGCACCCATCGAGGCGAGTAGGGTACCGCCGGCAGGAATAGCAAACTCTTTGTCACCATTCACTACCACCTTGACATCTCCCGATGCCACGAGGTACTTTTTGGCAATCAACAGAATAACAACGAGCAATAGGATAACTATCAGGAATACCACTACTGCAGAAATAATTGCTGAAATATTCATATTCTGATCCTCCTATTAAATATTCAATCCACTGAAGCACATAAATGCCAGGGCCATCAAACCTACGGTAATGAAGGTGATGCCGATGCCCTGCAATGGCTTGGGAACGTCGTTATACTCCATTTTCTCACGGATACCGGCTAAGCAAACGATAGCGAGCATCCAGCCCAGACCCGAACCTACGGCAAAAGCAAATGCGTCACCGAGGTTGGCAATTGCTTTGACATTTTCCGGATCCAGTAATACACGTTGCTGCATAAACAGCGAACCACCCATGATGGCGCAGTTCACCGCAATCAGCGGCAGGAAAATACCCAGTGTCGCATACAGAGACGGACTCACTTTCTCCACAATCATTTCCACCAATTGGGTAATGGCCGCAATGACGGCAATGAAAAGGATGAAACTCAGATAGCCCAATCCTAACGGCGCGAGTACATGAACCTGAAGCAGGTAGTTGACAGGCAAGGTGATGGTCTGAACGAAAATCACCGCTACACCCAAACCTGCAGAAGTCTTCACATCCTTGGATACGGCCAGGAAAGAGCACATACCCAGGAAGAACGCGAAAATCATATTGTCCGCAAAGATTGTGCGAACGAAAAGACTAATAGCATGTTCCATTATTTATTCTCCTCATTTATTGAGCGGTGCGCCCAGATTACACATCCTACCAAAATCAACGCCATGGCCGGCATGAACATCATACCGCAATTGCTGTAACCGTGATCGTAGCACCACTGCGGAATGACCTGGAAACCGAGCAACTTGCCCGAACCCAGCAACTCACGCACAAAGGCTACCATCACCAGAATCATCGCATAACCCAATCCGTTACCCAGACCGTCCATCAGACTGTCTTTCACGTTATTGGTCATTGCAAAGGCCTCCAAACGGCCCATCAAAATACAGTTGGTAATGATCAGTCCGATATACACGCTCAACTGCATGGCTACATCGTACGCAAACGCCTTGAGCACCTCGCTCACAATCGTTACCAGCGCAGCTACCACGACCAATTGAACAATGATACGAATACGCATGGGAATGGACTTACGAATCAGGGCAATCACCACGTTGGACAATGCCACAATGATGGTCACTGATATACCCATTACCAAGGCGGGTTTGAGTTGAACCGTCACCGCCAGTGCCGAACAAATACCCAGAATCTGAACCAGCACGGGGTTGTTCGCATTCAGAGGACCTAAAAATGCCTCTTTTGTTTTCTTACTTAATGCCATAACTTATTCCTCCTCCTGATTATTTGATTCCACATTTTCCTCAGCCGGCACACAGGCTGCTGCACTCCAGCAACCGTATTGCTCACGCAGTTCGTTTGCTTTGTTCATGGCCTCTTCACCTACCAGGGCAAAATAATACTGATGCAACGACGTTGCCAACATATCATTCACGCCCGTCGAAGTAATGGTAGCACCTGTCCAGGCATCTACCTGTTCCTGACCTTCGGGAGCGACCTTGCCCACTTTGAGCACGGCTACCGAACGAAGTTCGCCAGTGGCGTCCTTGATATGTTTGCCCACAAATCGACTGCGGAAATCCTCGGTGACAATCTCACCACCCAGACCCGGAGTCTCCGACTCGTGACCGAAGTTGATTCCATAAATCGTATTCAGGTCCTCGCGCAAAGCGACATAACCCCAAATACCACCCCAGAGACCTTGACCTTTCAGCGGAATGATAAACATCAACTCACCATCCACCACGGCCGTAAAGAAACGCGGAGCACCACTCTTGGCAGCCATTTTCTTGGCCTCTGCCAATGGCATTGCCAAAGCTTCGTCGGCATTAAAGAACTCTTTTTCGGGACTGGCGCAAACATAGAACGTATCGCGAATCAGTTCCTTATACAGCGCTGCAGGGTTCTTGCAATTATCTATATCCTGGTTCAGTGCCACCAAAATCTGCTTCTGCGTGTCCAGTAACGCATTGGCTCGCTGACGGGGCCCCAGTACCTGGCTTACTACTGCCAGCAGCACAGCTACAATCACCACAATGACCGTAGCATATACAATCGTATATACATTAGAATCTGTTTTCATAACTATGCTCTTTTCATACGTTTGTTAATATTCACACGCACTACGCACCAGTCAATCAATGGAGCGAAGGCGTTACCCAACAAGATAGCCAGCATCATGCCTTCCGGATAACCCGGGTTCAGCACACGAATAACAATGACCATCATACCTATCAAGGCGCCATAGATCCACTTACCGCACTCCGTACGAGCACTCGTCACCGGATCGGTAGCCATAAACACGGCACCGAACATCAGACCACCGGTTACCAGATGCATGTACCACGGATAATTGGCAATGGCTGTATCCGGGCCAAAATGGTTGAATAGCAAAGCGGTAGCAGCTGCCGTGGCAAAAATAGACAGCATGATCTTCCACGAGGCCACACCGGTTATCAGCAACAAAATAGCGCCCAACAAGATGGCCCAACCGCAGGTCTCACCGATGCAGCCCGGCATCAATCCGTTAAACGCGTCCATAAAACGCATTGGCAACAGACTGGCATCCGAACTCGTAGCCAGCACACCCAGTGGGGTAGCGCCGGAGAAACCGTCTACAGCTGCTACATGGTCCCATCCCCAAGTACCTGCCGTACGAACAAACACATTGTCGCCCGTCATGTGGGTAGGATAAGCAAAGAAAAGGAACGCGCGCGCGATGAGGGCTACGTTGAAAATATTATACCCTGTGCCACCAAATACTTCTTTGGCAAAAATCACCGCAAAAGCCGTGGCAATGGCCACCATCCACAGCGGGGTATTGATGGGTAAAATGAGCGGCAGGATAAAGCCTGTCACCAAATAACCTTCCTCTACCTCTTTGTGGTGCATCTGAGCCACGATAAACTCGATACCCAGACCGACAATATAGGTCACCAGAATAAACGGCAAAACAGCCAGCACACCAAAGCCCAGCGCTTTCCAGAACAACGGACAGGTCATGCCCATGGCCAACTGACCCGTTGCCAGCAAATGCTGGTAACCCACATTAAACATACCGAACAGCATGGCAGGAACCAGCGCCAAAACGACCAAAATCATCGTACGCTTGCTGTCATTGCCGTCGTGAATCTGCGCACCTACACGCTTGGATGTCGTCGTAGGAGTAAACAGGAAGGTGTCAAAGGCATCGTAGAAACTGCTCAGGTTCTCTAACTTGCCACCTTGCTCAAAGTTCTTACCGAACTTTTTCCATAGTTGATAAAACTTTTCCATTACTCAATCTCCTTCTTCATCAAATCCAAGGCCTGACGCACAATCGCTTGCAGCGGCATCTTGGAGGTACATACATATTCACACAGCGCAAAATCTTCCGGCGCAATCTCATTGGCGCCCAATTGCTCCATCTTGTCCAGATTACCGGCAATCATGGCCTTAATCAGATATTCGGGATAAATATCCATCGGCAGCACCTTGTCGTACTCACCGCTCACGATGATGGCACGCTTGCCACCCTTAAGTCGAGCATCCCACTGATAATCTTTGATGATACAACCATCCAGCACCTTGGCGGGATCGGTCATGCCAAAATGGAACGCATTCAGTCGGGGCAACAGCCAACCCATGAACTCATGGGTGTTATCGCCTTCGTCAATCACCGTCAACTGATTATCATACACTGAGATGGCATCGTCCATCTCGATCTGATGGCCACTGAGCACATTACCGGCAATCAGTCGGCAATTCAGTTCTGCATGCACATTGCTCTTGAGCACGGCACTGTACGGCATACCCGGCAATACGTTATAGTACTTGGGTTCATAAGCCGCAGGACCCGTCAAAGCCACGAGTTTGAGCATATCGACCTTACCGCTCACCATCAACCGACCCATCAGTACGGCGTCCTGGATATTGAGGGTAAAGATCGTTTCACCCTTGGCCATCGGACGCAGGTGATTAATCTGTACACTCACGTTGCCGGCAGGGTGGGGACCTGCTACTTCAAAGAGTGTGCAGTTTTTGAGTCCACGAAACTCCGTCGCGGCAGCACCCTTACGAATGGCCACATACACGGGAGCCAAAAGGCTCAACGCATTGATGGCAGCCTGCAATTGGACTCCATGACCCTTAGCAATCCATTCATAATCCGGTGCCAACGGGGCCGAATCGAAGGAAGAAATGAAAATAGCCTGAGGCTGCTTATTCGCCATCGCGATACATGCGTACGGACGCTGCTGAATAAGGGGCCACAAACCTGACTTGAGCAAGAGTGCCTTCACGTCATCTGCCGACTGCATTGCAGCCACATCAGAACGGAAGTCCTCATACTCCATCACTGCATCAGCAAGGATGTTGATGGACATAATCTTGCGGCGATCGCCTCGGACTATCTCCTGCACCGTTCCCGAAACGGGAGAGGTGATCCACATCGCTTCCTGCGCCTTGTCGTAGAACAGCGGACTACCCGCCTTCACACGATCACCCGGTTTAACCATCAACTTGGGGGTCAAACCGGCGTAATGGTCTGGAACGATACGAAAAACTTCGGGACGACATACGCTACCCAGCGCATTTTCCGCCCGCCCGTTCATCGGCAGATCCAAACCACGTTTTACGAGGATTTGTTGCATAATAGATTAATAAATTAATATTGAATATTGAATATTGAAAATTGCTTACTAACTGTGCATTAGCCCTTCGGGCGTGCATTGTGCATTGTGCATTATACTATCCGGCACGGAATGAGTTTTTCGCGAATCTTGACATAAATAATGCCCCCCTTCGCACTCATGTCGCTGCTCACATACCCCATACCTATCCCCACCTTCGTGGTCGGCAACATGATGCCGCTGGTCACATGACCAATCGTTTCTCCATCCTCACGGCAGATCTCATATCCGTTACGTGGAATGGCCCGCTCCAGGCACTCAAAATGAACCAACTTACGGCTCACACCCGTTGCTTTTTGTTGCAACAGGTACTCTTTGTCCACAAAATCCTTGGCATCAAACTTCGTGATCCAACCCAAACCAGCCTCTAACGGAGAGGTCGTATCGTCTATATCATGACCGTATAGGCAGTACCATTTTTCCAGTCTTAACGAATCGCGAGCACCTAAGCCAATCGGGGCCAAACCGTACTCCTTGCCCACTTCAAACAAGGCATTCCAAATCTGCATGGCATCCTCTTTCTTGAAGTACAATTCAAATCCACCGGCACCGGTGTAACCTGTATTGCTGAGAAGGACACCCTGAACGCCCGCAAAACTCCATTCGCGGAAACTGTAGTAAGGAATGCTGCTCAAATCCGCATCCGTCAATTTCTGCAACATCTCCGTGGCCTTGGGACCCTGAACTGCCAACTGACCGTACTTATCACTCGCATTCTCCAAAATACATTTAGCATTCAGCATTCTGCATTCAGCATTGACCCACTCCCAATCCTTATCTATATTGCCGGCATTCACCACCAGCAGATACTTGGTTGTGGAGTATTTATATATAATAAGGTCATCGACGATACCTCCCTTACCATTGGGCATGCACGTATATTGTGCCTTACCGGCCTCCAAACGAGAGACATCATTGGTGGTGATGTACTGCAAAAAATCCAATGCTCCTTCGCCTTTTACCCAAAATTCGCCCATGTGGCTCACATCAAATACGCCCACACCTTCGCGCACAATCATGTGCTCCTGGTTGATGCCCGTAGGGTACTGAATCGGCATATTAAACCCGGCAAACTCTGCCATCTTGGCACCCAAAGCGATATGGGTCGCCGTAAACGGTGTTTCTTTTAACATAGTTTTATGATATTAAGTATAACTTCGATTGCTTTCTCCATCGATGGTATGGGCAAATACTCAAACCGACTGTGGAAATTTTCGCCTCCGGCAAAGATATTGGGACACGGTAGCCCCATGAAACTCAATCGGGCTCCGTCCGTGCCACCTCTAATCGGCTGCACTTTCACCTTTACGCCTGCTTCTTCCATCGCCTGCTTGGCCAAATCCACAATCCACATCTTTGGCTCCACCATCTCACGCATATTATAATACTGATCTTTCATCACGGCCTCTATGGTTCCTTCCCCATATTCGTCATTCAACTCCTTCACCAATTGCTCCACCAACGCCTTGCGCGCTTCAAACTGGTCGCGATTGTGATCTCGAATGATATAACTCAGTGTCGTTTGCTCCACCGTGCCACTCATGCCTACGATATGAAAGAATCCCTCATACCCGCGCGTCGTGGCCGGCGTTTCATCTGGAGGCAACATACCCATGAACTCACGAGCAATCAGCATCGAATTGACCATCTTCTCAAACCCGTATCCCGGATGCACATTCACGCCATGCACATGCACCTTCAAACTGGCCGCATTAAAATTCTCATACTCCAATTCGCCAATCGCACCACCGTCCATCGTGTAACCAAAGTCCGCACCGAACTTCGCTACATCAAAATGATCGGGGCCTTCACCAATCTCCTCGTCCGGCGTAAATCCTACACGCACCTTGCCGTGCTTAATTTGAGGGTGCGCCAACAGATACTCCATGGCCGTCACAATCTCTGCCACACCTGCCTTATCATCTGCACCCAATAGGGTAGTGCCGTCGGTCACAATAATATCCTGACCCTTATAATTCAATATCTCCGGATACTTGCTCGTCTCCAACACGATTCCGGGGCTCAATTCGATATCCTTGCCATCATATGCACGAACAATTCGCGCCTGCACATTCTCGCCACTGGCATCCGGAGCGGTGTCCATATGCGCAATCAACCCCAGCACGGGCTTGCCTTCTACATTCGCCGGCAACGTGGCCATCACATACCCGTTCTCATCCAGCGTCACTTCACTCATGCCGATGGCGATTAACTCATCCCTCAGGTAGCGAGCCAAATCCAACTGCCGAACCGTCGACGGCGTCGTTCCCGTCGTATCATCCGATGTCGTCCATATCCGGACATAATTCAAAAATCGTTCTGTACTATTCATAACACGATATCCATTTTGTCTAATTCGTTATTTATCCACGCTAAGATGTTGTCGGTAACGTTCTCCACCATTGCCACGCGATCCTCCCGCGTACTCGTTCCCACATGCGGCGTCAGTACCACATTGTCCATGGCCAACAACTGAGGCGCAATCACCGGTTCATGGTCATACACATCCAGCGCCGCACCCGCTATCTGCCCCTCACGCAACGCCTCCATCAGCGCCGCCTCGTCCACATGCGGACCACGGGCCGTATTCACCAGATAGGCTGTCGGTTTCATCATCTTAAACTGCTCCGCCCCAATCAAATGGTGCGTGGCCGGCGTATAGGGTAGGTTCAGCGAAACCACATCAGCGGTACGCAACAACTCCTCCATTTCCACATACCGAGCCGGAATAGCCTCATCCTGCTCATAGCGGTGACGATTGTGATACACAATCTTCATTCCGCTGGCCACCGCTCTGCGAGCCATGGCCCGACCGATATTGCCCATACCGATAATTCCCAATGTCTTGCCCCATAACGTATGACTCAGGTTCGTCATGATACCAAACGGCTCTGCGCGGTGCTGCCGCAATCTTCTATCCAAATCCGAAACTCTTCTTACGACATCCACCATCAGTGCAAACGCCAATTCGGCCGTAGGTTCCACCACCGGTTTTGGCGTATTGGTTACTCTCAAACCACGGGTTCGGCAAGCCTCCAAATTGATTTGATTATATCCCACACCATAATTGGCCACCAGTTCCAGGTTCGGCATCTGGTCCAGCAGTTCGCCGGTAATCGGTGTATCAATCGTAGCCACCAGCACCCGGGCCTCTCGCCATTCTCCTTCGCCCATCAAACACAAGGTATGGGCGTGCATCAGCCGGCTAAACCCGACTAAGGGCAACGGCTTGGTATATGTGATAATCATTTTTCTACCTCCTTTATTTCTATCCATTCCAATACTACTTTTTCCCCCATGGTGGCAATCATGTAACTGGCGTTATAAGCGCCATCCTTAAGAGTATCCAGCGTCACATACTTCACGCCTCCGTATAGGGTAGTGTGGCGATAATGGTCATGGCCACAGATATACATGTCTACGCCATATCGGGTCAACAATTGTGTCAATTCGTATGTTTCTTCCAGGGGAAAATTGGAACTGAATTTCAATTGATAGTTACTTCTAAACAAGTTGACATGCGAGAAGATGATAATATGCCGATAATTCTTTCCCTTCGCATCTTCCAATACCCCTCTCAACCATTTCCAGGCATCCGAACCCAAGGTGCCTTCGGCCGAGTCCAAACAGATATATAAATCCAATCGCTTGCCCAATAGCGTCTTCGTCTCAAAATAGTACGTACTGCTTCGACGATACTGACGGTATTGTTCCCATTGGCCAAAACAGATATCGTGATTGCCCGGTGTGACAAACAGTGTATCTTTGAGCGAAGTGTACAGATCAGGTCGTTTGGCGGCTGTGGCGTAAAACATATCCCAATGGTTCTTACCATGAATCTCATCGCCCACATGAATGGCAAAGGGACAAAGCAGATCGGACTTATAGGCCAACACAAACCGCTCCCAATTCTGTGCCGTGGTATCCACATGGGTATCGCCGCACAGGTACACTCGGTAACTATCCGTGAGGGTATAAATGGTCGTAAACCCATGATCCTCATTATATACCATCGACTGACCAAACCGCTCATTGGCATCTGCACTGGTATGCACAAACATCCCCCGGATGTCTTTATTCTCACATCCCATCAGCGCCAAGGCCAAAAATAATATGCTAATCTTCGTCTTCGTAATCGTCTTCGTTAAAAAGTAAATTGGCCTCCAGCCATGATTCCTGCGGAATAAAACACCGTATTCATGTGGAGTATCCCTGTGGGCTCCAGCGTCCCGGTCAGACTCAACCTCCAATGCGCACTCACGTCCCACCAGGCTCCCAAATGAAACGTCGGTTGCGAATCGCGTTCGATCGCAAACGGCTCCTTGTTGCTGGCACTCAACCAGATATTCCAGTCACTCGTTCGGGGACGACAATACACTTCCAACCGATACACCAACCCAATGGGCTCCGATATCCATTGCCAACTGCTCTGAGCAGGAGTATTGATCCACTGCATGGCCCGATAACATGCTCCCAATTCCACCGATATATAATCCATACGCCAACCCAGACTCAGCGCACCGGTCACGCTCACCTGATTGTTTCTTACCCACCAATTATTGACCACATCCGCATCCATAAACAACTGCCCCACCCGTATATCCAACATAGGCCGAAGGGTGGTGGCAATGGCATACGCATTGGTCGTGGATGCTTGCGCGCGTACACTCATCTCAAAGTTCGGGTGAAAGGGTAAACCGGCTATCAAACCAAAATTGCCATGATGTCCCCAGACTGTATTGTAACGATATTCACCGTTCACCTCCAACGCATACCCGCGATAACCATTGCCAAATCCCCGCAAAACCTCCGTTTCCCCTTTCGGGGTGTCGGTGGCTGCATAGGCAGTGAGAGCCATTCCCATCAGGCCTAAAAGCAGTGTTATCATTCTATGTTGAGACGGACGTCGCACAATATTCCTAAATTAGCGTGCAAAATTACACTTTTTTTTTCAATTATGCAAGGGTTTGATGCAAAATGGTATAAAATATTCATTTTATCCATTCATCTTTCCCCTTGCCCTTGCACCAATCACCAAATTTTTGTATCTTTGCACAAAATTTATTGATATGGTCAAACACATTATTTTATGGACCCTGAACGAGTCGTTACAGGGGCAAGAGAAAAGACAAGTGTTGGAAGAAATTAAATCCGGTCTCGAAGGCCTCCAAGGCGTGATTCCAGGTCTTGTAGACATCCGTGTCCAAATCGATCACATCATCGACACCTCCAACTGCGATTTGATGCTTGATTGCACCCTCGAATCCGAGGAAGCACTGCGTGCTTACGCCGTTCACCCCGCCCATGTGGCTGTGGCTAACAGCAAAGTGCGTCCCTTCACCATTCAGCGCGTCTGCCTGGACTTTGAAGTATAGTTGTGCACTTCGTTTACCGCAATCCGTTTGTTGTGCTGCTATTGCCTCTAATAGCAGTTATTGTGCTTTGCCACTACACCGGCAAGCCTTTTGACTTGGATCGCGAAACGAATGTGACCATTGACACTACGTACCAACGATATCGCGTGGTGGTTTCGTCGTATGGGGTAGAGCGTCCCAAGACGATTCGTTACGAAGCGTTTTGCCCCCTGCCACATGCTATTACAGGTCGTCCCATGCCCGTGAGCATCTATCTCTATCTGCCCAAAGATAGTCTGCAACCCGTTTTTGGTGATACCCTCATTATCTCTGCCCGCTTGCGTGTACCCGAACCCCAAGGCAGTTTTGATTATGCCCGTTACCTCCGTACTCGCGGAATCGTTGCCACCGCGTTTACGCGTCGCTACGACAACCATTCACCAATAACCATTAGGACGCTGTCCGACCATTCACTATTCACCATGATTCAGCATCGCCTCGTAGAGCGATACCGCGAACTAGGTGTGCACGGAAGCGAACTGGGCACGATTGCGGCCCTTACTTTGGGGTATCGTGAATCGTTGGAACCGGATATTCGCCAAGCGTTCCAAACTGCCGGCGCCATGCACGTGTTGGCTGTGAGCGGTCTGCATACAGGCATCCTCATGTCGGTGCTCTGGTGGCTGCTCACCGGCTTAGGCCTTTATCCACCATTGTGGGAAGAACGGGGTAGGCGTATCTCGTTGGCTATCAGCATGATTATTCTCCTTTGGTGCTATGCCGGCATCACCGGTTGGACCCCTTCGGTCGTGCGCAGTGTAGTGATGTGTTCCATTGCCATGTTGGGGTATATGTGTCACCGCACTCCTCTGTCCATCAACACCGTCGCTGCCGCCGCCTTTTTGATTTTGCTTTTTCGGCCCAATGACCTCTTTTCCATCTCCTTTCAACTCAGTTTTGCTGCCGTCTTTGGCATTCTCCTTTTGATGCCGCTTTTCCGATTCTCCTTTGGCAAAAACAAAGTACTCCGATACCTGCGAGATTGTGTTACGGTTTCGCTCTCGGCGCAATTGGCCACGACCCCTCTTACTCTTTACTATTTTGGCACTTTCTCCACTTATTTTCTGCTTACCAATATCGTCATTCTGCCAATGGCTTTTGTGTTGATGGTTTTGGCCTTGCTGACGCTGACAATAGGTTGGATCCCCGCTGTTGGTCCATTCTTGGGACAATGGCTTCAATGGACCACATATGCTCTCAATCATTATGTGATGTGGATTGAATCCTTGCCGGGTTCTTCCATCGTTTTATAATCGTTGATGGTCATAAAAATAAGGCCCGCAATTGCAGGCCTTATATTTGGTGTATTGTACGATGTCGTTGTTGTCTTATTCGTCCTCAACAGCAGCTTGAGCAGCGGCGAGGCGAGCGATAGGAACGCGGAATGGTGAGCAACTTGCGTAATTCATGCCTACGCGTGCGCAGAACTTCACGCTGGAAGGTTCACCACCATGTTCACCGCAGATACCGGTACGCAGTTCAGGACGAATAGCACGACCTTTTTCTACGGCCATTTTGATGAGTTGACCCACGCCCTTCTGATCAAGAACCTGGAATGGATCCACTTTCAAAATCTTCTTCTCCAAATAAGCAGGCAGGAAGCTGGCGATATCGTCACGACTGTAACCGAAGGTCATTTGGGTAAGGTCATTGGTTCCGAAGGAGAAATATTGCGCTTCGGTAGCAATGCGGTCTGCCGTAAGGGCAGCACGAGGTATTTCAATCATGGTACCTACTTCAAATTCTACCTTAATGCCATACTCGGCAAAAACTTCTTCAGCCACACGCATGATAATCTCTTTCTGTTGTTTGAACTCATAGAGAATACCAATCAAAGGAACCATGATTTCAGGTCTTGGATCTTTACCTTCCTGCTTGAGTTCGCAAGCTGCGCTTAAGATCGCGCGTGTTTGCATAGCGGTAATCTCCGGGAAAGTGATACCCAGACGGCAACCACGGTGACCGAGCATGGGGTTGTTTTCTGCCAACGAGTTGACACGACGACGAATCTCCTCTACGCTAACACCCATTTCTTTGGCCATAATCTCCTGACCTGCAGCATCATGAGGTACAAACTCGTGCAACGGAGGATCGAGCAGACGGATGTTGACTGGCAGTCCGTCCATGGCTTCCAAGATACCCTTGAAATCAGCCTTTTGGTAAGGTAACAGTTTGGCAAGCGCTTTCTCACGACCGGCAGCATCGCTGGCGAGAATCATTTCGCGCATGGCCACAATCTTCTTATCCTCAAAGAACATGTGCTCTGTACGGGTTAAACCAATACCCTTGGCGCCAAAGGCGCGTGCCACCTGTGCATCGTGTGGGGTGTCGGCGTTGGTGCGAACCTGTAATTGTGTGTATTTGTCGCACAAATCCATGAGCGCCTTAAAGTCTCCACTCAGTTCAGCAGCCTTGGTCGGAATCTGACCGGCATAAACCTGACCGGTAGAACCGTTGAGAGAAATATAATCACCCTCTTTGTAAGTTACGCCTTCGATGGTGACGGTTTTCTTGACATAGTCCACGTTGATGGCGCCGGCACCGCTGACGCAGCACTTACCCATACCACGAGCTACCACTGCTGCGTGAGAGGTCATGCCTCCACGAGCCGTCAGAATACCTTCTGCAGCGCTCATACCTGCCAAGTCTTCCGGAGAAGTTTCGATACGAACCATGATCACCTTGTGACCATCTTTGTTCCACTCTTGTGCATCATCAGCATGGAAGACGATTTGTCCGCATGCGGCACCCGGGCTGGCGGGCAGACCCTGGGTAATGACTTTGGCTTGTTTGAGCGCAGCCTTGTCAAAAACAGGGTGGAGCAATTCGTCCAGTTTTTGCGGTTCGCAGCGCAGGATGGCGGTCTTTTCGTCAATCAGACCTTCTTGTACCAGATCCATGGCAATCTTCACCATGGCAGTGCCGGTACGCTTACCATTACGAGTCTGGAGGAACCAGAGTTTGCCTTCCTGAACGGTGAACTCCATATCCTGCATATCTTTGTAGTGATTTTCCAACTTCTGTTGGATGCCATTCAGTTCTTCATACAGAGCAGGCATAGCCTCTTCCATACTGGGGTACTTGCTGGCACGCTCTTCTTCGCTGATGCCACGCAGTTTGGCCCAACGGCGTGAACCCTCAATAGTGATTTGTTGAGGTGTACGAATACCGGCTACCACATCCTCACCTTGTGCGTTAACGAGGTATTCACCATTAAAGATATTTTCACCCGTAGCGGCGTCGCGGCTGAAGCATACACCGGTAGCGGATGTTTCGCCCATATTACCAAATACCATGGCCATGACGCTGACGGCAGTTCCCCATTCGTCTGGAATACCTTCCATCTTACGATACAGAATGGCACGCTCATTCATCCAACTGCGGAATACGGCACAGATAGCGCCCCATAACTGCTCAATAGGATCGGTCGGGAAATCGCTTCCGGTTTGATCCTTGATAGCGGTCTTGAAGCGGGCTACCAATAATTTGAGTTCGTCTACATTAAGATCCTTGTCCAACTCAATATGGCGGATATTCTTTACTTCCTCAATGATTTTTTCAAAAGGATCAATATCGGTTTTGTTAACCGGTTTCATGCCCAGAACGACATCACCATACATTTGAACGAAACGACGGTAACTATCGTAAACGAAATGGGGGTTCTTGGTCTTTTCCACCATACCGGCAGCCACTTCATCATTCAAACCCAGGTTAAGGATGGTATCCATCATACCGGGCATAGAGGCGCGGGCTCCAGAGCGAACACTGACAAGCAGTGGATTTTTGGGATCGCCAAACTTGCTGTTCATAAGGGTCTCCACATGGTGAACGGCCTTCATGACATCATCGTTGAGCAATTCCATAATCTTATCTTGCCCTACTTCATAATACTCGTTACATACATCTGTGGTGATGGTAAATCCGGGAGGAACCGGAACACCCACCAAGTTCATCTCAGCACAGTTGGCACCTTTGCCGCCTAACTGCTCGCGCATTTGTGCGTTGCCTTCGGCTTTTCCGTTACCGAAGGTGTAAACTCGTTTCTTTTCCATACTTAAAGTTACTATTATTTTTATACAAAAAGTTTCGTGTTTTTATACCATTGCTGATATCAAGCCGCAAAGTTACTGCTTTTTTTTGAATTGTGCAAAAAAAATGGTCATTTTTGCACAAAATAGGGGCAAAAATGACAAAAAAAAGACGATTTTATGCCAAAAAATCAGTTTTTGTGGCGTTGAACAGATGCTAAATCGAAGATGAGTGACTTATGAATATCCACGCATTTCAAGTCCATGATTTTGAGCGCTGAATTAGAACGTTCCATGATGGTTAAGTAGTGGTGCATCTGTTCCCTGGATTCCAGGTATGATAATATATCTAAAACGCTGTCTATCATCTGCTTACATTGCCGAAAGATGGAATCGTACAAAATCAAAAACGTCACCAGATAGAGCATGGCTTTATCGGTTATTTGAGGTTCGCAATCTGGTCTGGAGGCCATCACCAGCATCTGCATCAAGTCTTCTTTCCATCCGTTTTCCAGCAAATTGGTGGCTATGCCATCCAATGCGGCATTGGCATCCGAATGATCATCCATGTCCAAAAGCATCACCCGAAAATCCTCTATGTCATCATAGGAGGGAATGTAAATTCGGGTATACCATTCTTTTATTTGCTGTGTATTATCCAAATTGACTTGTTTTAAACAATTCCTGCTCATTCATTATTTTAATACGCTTGCCATCAATGGCAATAATGCCTTCCTGAGCAAACTGACTAAGAGTGCGAATGGCATTAGCAGTGGTCATATTGGACATATTCGCCAAATCTTCACGAGACAAATACATAGCTATGGTCACTCCGTCATCGTCCAGACCATAATTGCGCTTGAGCGACAGCAGGGCTTCTGCCAGACGACCGCGTATATGCTTCTGGGTCAAGTTAATCATACGCATTTCGGAAATTGCCAAATCGCTGGCCATGGTGGCCAGTATATGAAAACAGAAAGCATTGTTCTCTTTGAGTACTCGCAAGAATGCCTCTGCGGGAATGGCATACACCACAGAATCCTCTACGGCGGAGGCACAGGAATTATAAAAATCACCGGCTATAACGGCTCTGAATCCAAACAGATCGTAAGGCTTGAGCATTCGCATAATCTGCTTTTGGCCAACGCCTTCTTTGAACACGCGAATCTTCCCGGACACGAGCATCATCATATGGGTAGGAGCATTGCCTTCCTCGTGAATCACATCATTACGATTGTACTTACGAATCGAGACTTCTGACGCGATGTACATCTTCTCAGCGGCGGTCAAAACATCCCATGCGGGATTCATTTCCCACATCTTCTTAGGAGCCTCATTGAGTATTTGCATGATTTCTACCTGATAAATTAACTAAACCGGGTGCAAAAGTACAAAAAAAGATTGATATATGCAAATTTTTTTTATAAAAAAAAAGAATTATTCAAAAAAGTAAGGCAGAAGTTGCGTACGTGAATTAATTTGTGTATCTTTGCGCAAAATTTAATTTGGGTAAGTATGAACATTTCTGTAATAGTGCCTCTATATAACGAGGAAGAATCGCTGATTAAGTTGTATGAATGGATAGCGCGTGTCATGGAGGAACATTCGTTTAGCTACGAAGTAGTGTTTGTCAATGATGGTTCAACGGATGAGAGTTGGAAGATTATCTGTCAACTGCAGGCCGCTCATCCGGAGTATGTGCATGGAATATGTTTCCGTCGCAATTATGGCAAATCGGCTGCATTGTATTGTGGATTTAAGGCGGCTAAGGGAGATGTGGTCATTACGATGGATGCTGATTTGCAGGATTCACCGGATGAGATACCACAGTTGTATCGGATGATTATCGAGGAAAATTACGATTTGGTGAGCGGTTGGAAACAGAAACGGTACGATAATCGCCTGACCAAGAATCTGCCATCGAAACTGTTTAACGCTACAGCTCGCAAGGTGACGGGCATTGCTCTGCACGATATGAATTGTGGACTGAAAGCCTATCGCAACGAAGTGGTTAAGCACATTGAGGTGTTCTCAGAGATGCATCGTTATATTCCTTATTTGGCCAAGAATGCCGGATATACCCGTATAGGGGAAAAGGTAGTTCAGCATCGTAAACGGGAGTTTGGTGTCTCCAAATTCGGATTAAACCGATTTGTGAATGGTTATTTAGATTTGTTGACCCTGTGGTTCCTCAATAAGTTTGGCAAGCAACCCATGCATTTCTTTGGTCTGATAGGCAGTGGCATGTTTATGTTAGGACTGGTTTCCATTATTATCGTTGGCGCGATGAAGTTGCATGCATTGTCAATGGGTATTCCGGCGATGTTGGTGGGTGTTAATCCATGGTTTCACCTGAGTATTCTGGCCATGATATTGGGCTGTATGCTGTTTTTGGCCGGATTCCTTGGAGAATTGATTATTCGTAATTCTCCTTCCAGAAATGACTATTTGATTCGTGAAGAATTTTAACCATCACAAACCATGAAGGAAGTAAAAATACTGACTACGCTGCATCAGATGCAGGTGTCGGAAATGAGTGAAGCACAACGCGAATTGGTAGAACGGGCCAAACAGATGGTGAACAACAGTTATAGCCCCTATTCCCATTTTCAGGTTGGAGCAGCAGCAAGACTGAGCAATGGACAGATTGTTTGTGGATCCAATCAGGAAAATGCGGCCTTTCCATCGGGATTGTGCGCTGAACGCACGACCCTGTTTGCTGCCAATGCCAATTATCCGGACGCTGCAGTGGAGGCCTTGGCCATAGCGTGTTATACCAAGGGCCACTTTACTGCGGAACCTGGTGCACCATGCGGCAGTTGCCGACAGGTGATGTTGGAAACAGAGCATCGGTATCATTGCGATATGCAGGTGATATTGTACGGAGAATCGTTCTGTTATGTGGTAGATTCGGCCAAAGAACTGCTTCCGCTTATTTTTGTGAGTGACAATCTTAAAGGTTAAAGGTTAAAGGTTAAAGGTTAAAGGTTCGCCACAAATGTGGCTATGGTTAATGGTTCGCCACAAATGTGGCTATGGTTAATGGTTAAAGGTTAAAGGTTAATGAAAGTATTGGGAATCAAAAAACTCGACATTTACATGCTCAGAAATTTTTTGGGCTTGTTTGTGTTGACATTTATGATCTGTATTTTCATTTTGCTGATGCAGTTTGTATGGATGCATGTGAATGACTTGGTGGGTAAGGGGGTGGAAATCAGTGTATTATGCGAATTTTTTGTGTATGCGGTGATGTCCGTTGTTCCTTTGGCATTGCCTTTGGCCGTACTTTTGTCCAGTCTGATGACCTTTGGCAATCTGGGGGAAAAGTTTGAACTCACAGCCATGAAATCTGCCGGCATCAGTTTGTTTCGCATCATGCGTCCGCTCACGATTTTCATAGCATGTTTGTGCGTGGGCGCGTTTTTCTTTTCCAATAATGTATTACCCAAATCTCAGGTCAAACTTTGGGCGCTGATTTTTTCCATGCGTCAAAAGTCCCCAGAGTTGGATATTCCTGTAGCGGAATTTTATGCAGGCATTCAGGGATACAATATTTACGTGGATGGTAAAAATCCGGGAACGGGCCTGATGACAGGGATGATGATATACGATTATTCCAACGGGTTTCAGAATGCCACTGTGACTCTTGCAGATTCTGGGCGCATATTTTTTACCGCCGACAATCACTATCTGATTTTGCGTCTGTACAACGGAGAACATTTTGAAAATCTCCATCAGCAATCGGCAGGGCCTGCTAAAAATGTACCTTATCGAAGGGAAACATTTGTGGAAAAGAATCTGCTGATTGATTTTAATACCGAACTGAGTCGCTATGACGAATCGGTGCTCAGCGATCAGCATGTGTCCAAAAACACGGTGGAACTCATTCATTCCATCGATTCGGTACACACTTTGGCAGTGGCTCGCAGCCAGGAACAAAGTTCCGTGTTGGTGGATCAACGGTATTTTGGCAGGGAAAGAAAACATGGTCGCGAACTGAGCGAGAATACGGCCGAGGAAAATCAAACCTATCATCTGGATAGTCTGATATCACGGTTAAGCGATCGCAAGAGGATTGTAGCGTTGGAGAACGCGGTGGCCAAAGCACAGGAGCAGAAAGAGCAGATTGAGTACAACTCCATCATGTTGGATGATTTTCAGCGATATATCCGCAAACATGAGATAGAGCTTTATCGTAAATTTACCCTTGCCTTTGCCTGCCTGATTTTCTTCTTTATCGGAGCGCCCCTGGGTGCCATTATTCGCAAAGGAGGTTTGGGGGCTCCCATTGTCATTTCCGTGGTTTTGTTTATCATTTATTATATCATAGACAATACGGGCTACAAAATGGCTCGTGAGGCCATTTGGCCATGCTGGATGGGTATGTGGCTCAGTTCGTTTGTGTTATTGCCTATTGGTGTATTTTTGACGACCAAAGCGGCCACAGACAGTGGATTATTTAACCCGGAGGTATGGCAAAAGGTTGGGGAAAAACTGGTCACGGAAGTTAAGCATAAACTTCAGCAAGTCAAAACTGGAATAGTACATAGATCATAAGATATGAATACAATAGAATCTGCATTGGACGATTTTCGAGAAGGTAAATTTGTCATTGTCGTGGATGATGAGGATCGCGAAAACGAAGGCGATTTCATCATTGCTGCGGAAAAGATAACCCCTGAAAAGGTCAATTTTATGCTGCAGCATGGTCGAGGCGTGTTGTGTGCACCGCTATTGGAAAGCCGTTGTGCCCAATTGGGACTGATGCACCAGGTAGCTAATAATACCTCGATGCTGGGCACGCCGTTTACCATCACCGTAGACAAATTGGAAGGTTGTACAACGGGCGTGAGTGCAGCGGATCGTGCTGCTACCATTCAGGCCTTGGCGGATGATCGTTCCACGCCGGCTACCTTTGGCCGTCCGGGGCATATCAATCCGCTGTATGCTCAGTCACGGGGTGTGTTACAGCGTGCCGGTCATACGGAAGCCGCCGTTGATTTATGCCGTCTGAGCGGCCTCAAACCCGTGGCTGCTCTCATTGAGGTAATGAACACAGATGGAACAATGGCCAGACTGCCCCAATTAGAGGTGATTGCCCACGAGTATGGATACAAGATTATCAGTATTAAGGATTTGATTGCCTATCGAATGGCGCATAATCTGAATCAATGGGAAGATACAATTTCAACTCTGGAAAGGGGAGAAACGGTGTTCCTGCCCACATCTTATGGGGAATTTATGCTGACACCTTTTCGTGATTTGACCACCGGATTGGAACATATAGCGCTGAGCAAAGGGGAATGGCAACAAGATGAACCTATTTTGTGTCGTGTACATTCTTCCTGTGCTACCGGGGATATTTTTGGGTCGCGCAAATGTGAATGCGGAGAGCAGTTGCACAAGGCGATGCAAATGATAGACCAGGCTGGAAAGGGCATTATTGTGTATATGAATCAGGAAGGACGAGGAATCGGCCTGATGAATAAGATACGGGCATATAAGTTGCAGGAAAATGGAGATGATACCGTAGAAGCCAATATCCATCTGGGGTTCCGACCGGATGAACGAAACTACGGAGTAGGGGCCCAAATTCTTCGAGAAATGGGAGCCATGCGTCTTAAATTAATGACCAATAATCCGGTAAAGCGTATCGGTCTGGAAAGTTTTGGCATAGAAATTGTCGATAATATACCAATAGAGATTGCTCCCAATCCCTACAACCTTCGTTATATGAGAACGAAGAAGGAAAAAATGCATCATGAACTAAATCTTGTATGAGTATGAAGACACGGATGATTTTATGGCTAACGTTGACGTTGTTAGCCAGTTGTGCGACCAATGCTCGCGTACAAGCTGAGCAAACGGTAACGGTAAATGCCAAGAGCAGTGACATCAGTGAGGATCTCGATTTGAAATCAGTGGCTAATCTGTTTGGCGAAGTCAAGGATTTGGAAGACTTTGAAACCGAGCTCAATAACCCGGAGCGCCACTTAAGCAATCTGGATCTGAATGGAGATGGGCAGGTGGATTATTTGAGAGTCATCGAACTGACGGAGGACAGTAAGCACCTGGTGGTGATTCAAGCCGTATTGGCCGAAGATATTTACCAGGATGTGGCCACTATCTATGTGGAGAAAAAAGGGGACAAAGGGATGTCCGTACAGGTAATTGGCGATGAGTATATCTACGGAAGCAATTATATCATCGAACCTGTTTATATCTATCGTCCGATCATTTATGATTGGTTCTGGGGTCCTTATTGGACCTGTTGGCACAGTCCATATTATTGGGGATATTATCCTTATGGTTGGGGATACTACGGTGTTTGGACACACCCTGTCTATGTAGAACATATTTATGTGTACCATCATGATCACTGCTGTTGCTCCTACCGGTATGCCACTTCGGCAAACCAGCAAGTGACTCGTATGCGTCAGTCAGAACAGGGACGTGCCATCAGCCAGCGCGATTATGCTACTCGTCATGCAGAAACGAGTTTTGAGGCGCGCAACAGCCAAATGGCCAATGCAAGAGATGTACAACGTGCCCAAATGAATACAGGGGCATACAGACAGGTTCAACCCGTTTCAACTCGCTCTGCTCAAGGCGTTTCTTCCTCTCGGCAAAACGCTCAAAGAGGGCAGGTTGCCAGAGCCAGTCAGGTACAAAATGCGGATGTCAATGCCCGGTCCATGCAGACCAACCGCCGTACAGCGGAAAGAACGGAATCATCTGCTATGGTTTCCAATCGAGGATTTTCGGTTGCAGGAACTTCACGTAACGCAACGACATCCTCCACATCTGCTGTCGCATCTGCCACGAGCGGAACCAGTAGAGAATCAGGAAACGTAACCAGTGCTAATCGTACTGCCAGCACCCGTTCCAGTCAACAATCTTCGTCATCCATGAGCGGATACAACAGTTCCTACTATGGAACCAGCACCCGCAGTTATAGCGGAGGTTCATCGATGTCCTCCGGCAGTATGGGTGGCGGTTATCGCGGCGGTGTCAGCGGAAGTGCTGGTGGCGGTAGCAGCAGAGGAAGATAAGTGTGGTTAAGATTGTCCCAACAGACTTTTTACGAAGGCCTCCCGATCAAATGGTCGGAGGTCTTCTTCTTTTTCACCCAATCCAATCCAACGAACAGGAATCTTAAACTGATCGCTTATTCCTAATACCACACCTCCCTTGGCTGTGCCGTCCAGTTTGGTAATGGCAAGCGAATTGACCTGAGTGGCTTGGGTAAACTGTTTGGCCTGCTCAAAGGCGTTTTGACCCGTGGAACCGTCCAACACAAGCATGACCTCATGAGGAGCATCCGGTACAACCCGTTGCATCACATTTCTGATTTTGGTTAACTCATTCATCAGGTTAATCTTGTTATGCAATCGTCCGGCGGTGTCTATGAGTACAATATCGGCATCGTTTTTTACGGCCGATTGAAGGGTGTCATAAGCCACAGAAGCAGGATCAGAACCCTGTTGTTGCTTAATCACGGTTACGCCAATGCGTTCTCCCCAAATACACAATTGTTCCACGGCAGCAGCGCGGAAGGTATCGGCAGCTCCCAAAAAGACTTTTTTACCGGATTGCTTAAACAGATAAGCCAATTTGCCTATCGTCGTGGTTTTGCCTACACCATTCACCCCCACTACCATGATGACATACGGTTTATGAGCGGATAAATCATCCTCTTTGCCCAAATCGTTTTCCTTTAACAGTTGACAGGTCTCATCAACGAGCAGATGATGAAGTTCGCCTGTACCTATATATTTATCACGCGACACGCGCGCCTGCACGCGTTCGATGATACGCAAAGTGGTTTCTACACCCACATCTGAGGTAATGAGTGCTTCTTCCAAATTATCCAACACATCATCGTCAATGGTGGATTTACCCACAATGGCGTGACTAATCTTTTCCAAAACGGATGTTTTGGATTTTTCCAATCCTTTATCAAGTGTTGTCTGCTCCTGCTGAGCGTTTTTCTTTAAAAAATCAAATAAAGCCATCGTAATTATTTATCCAATTGTTCGTATATAGAGTTCTTGCTTTTAAATTCCGGTACAATCTGTTTCATTTCCTGCACGGTAAGCATTGGGCGATTCCTGTGGCTGGTGAAAATCAGATGATCAATATGTTTACGCACAATATCGTATTCAGTTTCCCGCACCTTGGCAATCATGATTTTCTCATTGGCTGTAGGAAGTGTCTTTTCTTTTTGATTGAGTACCTCTTCATACAGTTTTTCTCCCGGTCTCAGGCCTGTAAAGGTGATCATAATATCTTCACCGGGTTTGTAGCCTGCCAAACGAATCATTTTCTTTGCCAAATCCAAAATACGAACGGGATGTCCCATGTCGAATACAAATATCTCCCCTCCATGGCCTAAGGTAGCCGCTTCCAACACCAATGTAACCGCTTCCGGTATGGTCATAAAGTAACGGATAATGTCCGGATGGGTCACGGTGACAGGACCTCCAGCGGCAATCTGCTTCTTAAAGTACGGTATCACGCTGCCATTACTGCCCAATACATTTCCAAATCGAGTAGTGATAAACTTGGTACAATTGGGATTCTCTTGTGCCAGTTTACGATTCAGTGACTGCACATAAATCTCCGCAATACGCTTGCTGGCTCCCATGATATTGGTCGGATTTACCGCCTTGTCCGTAGAAATCATCACAAACTGCTGCACCCCATACTGTACACTCAAGTCAGCTACATTCTTGGTTCCCATCACATTGGTTTGAATAGCTTCGTTGGGAAATTCCTCCATCAGCGGTACATGCTTATAGGCAGCGGCATGAAAGACTACATCCGGTTTGTACTCGCGAAAAACATCTTCCAAATGTTGGCGATTGCGAATATCACCTATCACCGCCACAATCGTTTGATCATGATAACGATCACGTATATCCAGACGCAAATCGTGCAACGGGGATTCGGCCTGATCGTAAAGAATAATGGCCGAAGGATGGAAATGAATAACCTGGTGCACAATCTCACTTCCTATACTTCCGGCAGCACCCGTAATCAGAACGACCTTATTGCTCAAAAATTCGGACACATTATCTATATTGATCTCAATCGTAGGACGTTCCAACAAATCCTCAATCTTTAAGGTATTGATTTGTCCGATATGCTTGATGGCATCATCATCCTTGTCCCAAGTAGTAAAAAATGGGGTAGTGAGAATGCGAATACCATGATTTAAGAAAATATCCAAATCTTTCGCAGGAGATAACTCCTTCATCTTAATAGGCGATATGATCACATCGGACACTTCTTTTTGTTTCATGATTTCAAACAGTTGCTCATTGAGCGGATACACAGTGAGCCCCTGCAGGTTGTATACTTTCTCATCGTGAGCATCCATGATAAACCCAACAGGACGGTACTCGCTGTCGGCTCCGGCTGAACGAAGCATTTTGGCAATGGACAATCCTGCCGAATGAGTGCCATAGATGAATACACGCCGTTTGCCGCTATTCCCCTGCATCACGGAATCGTATATCGTCTTCACTCCCACACGCAAGCAGAATAATAGGGTAAAAGCCAATAATGCATAAATGAGCAGGGCCGTGTTCAAAAACAGATGGTTGCCAAAGTATAAGCGACTGACAAAGTTTGTAACCAATAATATGCCGGCACAGGAGAAAACCGCAGACAATACCTTGATGATATCCACAAATGTGGAATAACGAATGATACCCGAATAGGTGTGGAAACACCAGAAAAATAAGGTTTGAACAATCAATAGTACCAGTCCCTGCTGCCAAATCATCGTGGAAAGTCCGTCCAGACCATACTGAAACAACGAACTGCCAATGGCAATACTGATGACATAGGCCACCACACATAATACCAGATCCATCAACAATACCCCCCAACGAGGAAGGTAGTTCATCGTCGCAATGTGCGAAAAGATATTCGGAGTATGAAGGGGATTTTTCATAAATTTAGTGGTTTAAATGATCTAAATAGGTTTGGTGTAAAATATAATATTTCTTCATAAAAATCCAATAACCTGCCGCCAGCAACAATACCACGGCCACGGTATAAACGGCATGTGCCAATAGGGTATTGGGCAACCAATATATGAAAACCAAGGATATCACTGCCTGAACGGCCATGTATATTCCACTCACCAGAATATGACTCAGATGCAGTTCATTGGCCATTAACTGAAACGCATGCTTGCGATGAGCTTGTCCCAGATGTTCATGCAAGAGAATACGATGAACAATCGTGAGTGAGGTATCCATGCCAAACAGAGCAATCAGAACAAACCAGGTGACATCATGGGTGGTTAAAACCAATTGAAACAGAAAATAGAAAATAAGAAAGGCAATGGACAGCGCACCCACATCCCCACAAAAACATTGGGCATGACCACTGGGACGAAAATTGAAGAAACAAAACACCATATCTGCAATCACAAGCGTGATCAGCAACTCATTGGAGGTAAAAAGTATTTGTTGATTGATTCCCAGAAGTGATAAAAGTACCACAGCGCTATATCCTCCCAATATACCATTAATGCCGTCCATAAAATTAAACATATTCACTACACCCATGCCAACAAACAACACCAATGGAAGCAACCACCACAGGGCAGATTGCATAAAAGACAATTGGATACAAATACAACCAATGGCCAAGGCTTGAACACACAACCGTATGTAGTTGGGTAAAGAGTGAATATCATCCCAAAAACTGATAATACTGATCACACACACGCCCAACAATAACCATGGCAGATGACACTGAAAACAAAGGGAGTAAACAATCATCGCCAAAGGAAAGATAATGCCTCCTCCCCGAATGACTATCGTATGGTGAGAGGAACGATCATTGGGTATATCTACAATATGAAACCGCTTGGCGAGCTGAAAATATCCCAACTCCAACAGCACCAATAATGCAGACAGAATAATATAATATACAGTTTGAGTCATATTCAAATGATTTATTGCTCCATCATCCGCTTGAGTGAATCTTCCAGGGAGACTACAGCGTACTCAAATTCATACACACTCATACACGGATCATAATAATACGTGGCAAACAGTTTGTTAATGGGTTTGATCCATGGACTGCATAAGCGCAACAAAGGGTTGAATAGGGGAGTCACCCACAAAGGATGATGATACGCTTGCGCAAAATATTGAACCAAATGCAGCGTGTTGGCCAATTGGGCATTTTGTGGAAAATAAGTGCCTCGCAACTGACGCTCTACCGCCTGACGTACAAACTCACTCAGATTATCAATATAGAGCATACTGCGTTGATTATTCCATTTGGGGAAAACGGGTATCCTGCGCGCCAGTGCCATCAATCGGGGAAAATTACCTCTGGTTTGCTCCGGTCCATAAATCATGGGTGGTCGTAAAATGCAAATTGTAAAAGTATCATCATCCAAACCAGCCAGTTGATTCTCCGCCTGCAGTTTGCTGTCTCCATAAAAACCGTTGGGCTTCGGTGAAGTTTGTGTCTGGATAATCAGGGGTTTGAGAGATTGACTTTCCTGATACACAATCATACTGCTCATGAAAATAAACTGCGCCACATGAGCGGCTTTGGCTTTTTGAGCCACTTCATAAGCAAGGTCACAATTGACTCGGTAGTACAAATCCCGCATGCTTTTTTTAGCATCCACATGAGCAATGCCTGCCACATGAAAAAGGGTATCATAAGGACTGAAATCCACGGTTTTCCATGCATCACCCATCATATCAATCGTATCCACATGATGTCCTGCCTTCATGAGCCAATCACCCACATGGGTGCCCACATAACTGTTAGCTCCTGTAATTAATATCTTCATACCTGATCAAACATACAATTTTTCGATACTCTCCCAAATCTTGTGACTGTCAAAATGAGCCATCACCCATTGCCGTCCCTGTTTGCCCAATAACGGATTGTGACTGACAGCCATGATTTGTTGGGCCATTTGCTTTGGGTCGTGCGTGGTAAATAACCCCGTTTGACCGTCAATAATCGAATCTTTACAACCAGTGGCCTGCGTCGTAACAACAGGTATCTCCATCGATTGAGCCTCCAATACACCTGTGGGGAATCCTTCTCTATACGACGCCAAAACATACACATTCATGAGGGCATAATAATACGCCATATCCCAGCGGATATATCCCGTATAAATGATATTGGGATCCAATAATATCCGTTGCTGAAGCGACTCTGGCAGGGCGTCCCGCTGTTCAAACATGCCGACCAACAACAGTTTCTTGTTGGGAACGGTCAGCAAATCAAATGCCTGAACCAATTCTTTGATTCCTTTATCCTGAACAATGCGTCCGCTATAACCTACCACAAAATCAGACGGCTGTATGCCCAGTTGCTCACGCAATGCACTCAGACGCTGCAAATCCATGAGCGCAGGATTAAATTGCTCCACCGTATCCACACCGTTGCAGGTGCCCTGACACAACAAACTCTGTTTGTCTTTGGGTGCCAGCCTGTCGGCAATGCTTTGTTGCAGCAGTGAAGGACTGACACATATGATTTGCGTGGCACACAGGGATGTCAAACGATCCACCCAAATCAATATCCGACGCTTCCATCCGTGACTGGTCTCATAGACCAATCCGTGGCGAAAGAAAATACGCTTGGGAACACCACATATTCGGGCAGCTAACATGGCCAACAACGCCCCTTTGGGAGTGTGTCCTACCACCACATCCATATGCTGCTGGCGAATGTATCGGCAGATGCGACAAAGGGATTGAAGGTCTTTCCACACGCAAATAGAGCGTTCAACAGGTGTTTCCAAATATTGGAAATGATGCTGCTCGGCAAAAGCGGGCAACCATTCACTCGGAGAACAAACCACATGCATGTGATACCCCTTGTCGTGGAAATAATCAAACTGATTACCTATAAAATAGGGCAGGACAAAATAAATATTGACAACATGCAGTATGTTCATTATTTCTGACGTAATTTGAGGTGATAATACCGATTTAGGAAGACAGAGGTTATTTCCAAACCCAATACTCGACAGATCTTGGCGGCCAGACGCACCTTGGGATGTTGTGTGTAGGTCAGCAATCCAACCATGTCTCGCAACTCCTGAACCGTATGGTGAGGGGCTTTCGTGTCCCTTACAAACGCCAACAGGATACACAACTCATAGGCTAAAAAGGACATCACCGCATCGTGGGCTTGTAATGAGAAGTGACCATGAGACAGGAATGCCAGTTGGGTTTGTACGACTCCCAACAGGTTCTCGTAATTGCGTGTGATATTGTTTCTCGTAACCGATGTCATGGTGTTTTGACGATAGGCGTAGACATATTCATTGATAAAGCGCACCCGGGGATTGAATGCCACCATTTGAATAAACCAGGGAATATCTTCCGCCAAAATTCCCGTTTGAAATACCAACTGATGATCCGTCAGCCATTCCCGACGAATCACCTTCAGACAGGGTGAAACAGGCGTTATACCTTGAGATACCAATATGGGAAAGGCCTCTTGCAAGGAGTGTGAACAAGACAATGCACTATCAAATGAGGGCCAAGACTTCAATGTGTCGGAATCCGGGAAATAATGTGAACAATTGAAACATAATACGTCCACGGGTTCCTCAATGTTATCCACAAGTTTTTGCAGGGCATTTACATCACACCAGAAATCATCACTGTCCAAAAAGATAATATACTCCCCGGTAGCTTTAAGCAATCCATTGTTTCTGGCTGCACTCGATCCCTGGTTGGTTTGATGAATCACTACAATACGAGAATCTTCCTCAGCAAGTTGATCACATAACGCAGGTGTCCCATCTTTGGAACCATCGTCAACGAGAATGATCTCAAAGTATGAGTAGGTCTGCGATAAGATGCTATCGATACATTGGCGTAAAAAACGCTCAACATTATAGCATGGAACAATATAACTGATCAACTTCTTGTGCATTGTTTTGTATCTCTAAATGATGTGCCACAAGGGCTTCTTTACGCAACAAAGGTTGGGGTATGACTGTCTTCGTGGCCATCAGCATGGCCTGTTCTGCCCACTCTTGAGGTGATTGATTCAGACTCATATACCGAACCAGTCCCAAACCCATATCGGACGAAGGGGTGATGGTATCCGAGGCTAAAACGGGCGTTCCGGCTGCTTGCAGTTCAATCAAAGATGTGGGAAATCCTTCGTACAGGGATGGAAATAACCAGCAATCCGTGATGCCATACACCGCTGCCATATCCGATTGAGCTCCTACCATACGAATGCTGTCCTGTAACTGGTACTGCGCGATCTTCTCAGCCACGAACTGAGGCACCATACTGTGTTGCTCCGTAGGATCATATTCCGACCCTGGCCCTCCCAATACCAAAACGGCAGTAGGGTCGGCTAAATGAATATGATAAAACACATCCACGGCAAAAGGATGATTCTTTACTTCACAAATGCGGGCCACCAGACTATACACATGGGCTTGCGAATCAATCTGCAATTCCTGTTTTAATTGCAATCGTTCTTCCTGAGTCGATTGCACCGAATCAAAATCAATCCCGTTGGGAATCACTCTAAATGGAATGCTTTGGCCATACATGGCTTCACCCGCCTCCTGACCACAGGCGCAGCATAGTGTGGCTACTCTCCGTAACAATACCCTGCGCAACCATACATACACTTTTTGTATCCAATTACTGCGCATGATACCCGTTGTATGAGAATGAGCAATGCGTATGGGACAACCGGCCAATCGAGCGGCCAATAATATCCAGGCACTCACCATATTGCAATGCGCATGAACGATATCATAATGCCCTTGACGCATCAACTTTGTCCAATGCCAGATATGGCGCACCAAATGGCTGTTGGAGAAGGTGCCTGTATAGTAATAGTGCCCCCCATGTTGCTCCAACTCCGCCTTACGTGGCGCCTCTTTGCTCAGTATACCCAACACATCTACCTCATAACGCGCCGAATCCAACCGCGTGGCATAGTTCAATATCACAGAAGCAATGCCTCCATAATCCAAACCGGGCGCAATATGTAATACTCGAATCTTCATACAACTGAATGGGTTTCATGCCTGGAGATATGTTTGGCCAATAGGCAATACAGAAAAATAAACATGAACCCCAACGCATAGACATATTCGGAAATCATATACACAAAAATGCTGCATAAGGGAATAAACGCCCACAAACAGCAAATGATAAGATCGAATATGGATAAACGATCCTTGGTGTTGACAAAATAAGACGCCAACACAAAAAACAATATACTCAGAGGCAAAATCCATTCCTTACCCAGGTATAACATAATCGTTCCCATAAAGGTATAGAATACATTAACAAAATCCCCGGTGATATCCTGAACATACACACCAAAAGGAACGGCATCTACCGGACAACCCCAATCAATAAAGAAGTGGGAAAGAATAGGGCAGAGCATTCCATAATTGTGGGTTACGGGGATATAACGATCCCATAGCCAGCAGAAATACAGGTAGTTTTGCCCAAAATAATACAACAGCGACTGATCGGTGTTTTCCCCAAATCGGGACACAGTGACCATCACAATGTACACGAGACCCAACGAGAAGAATATCAAAAGGAAGACAAAAATCTTCTTCTTGATTTTGGCATTAATATACGGCAGGAAGAATAGATATATGAGTATAAATTTGAGTAACCAATAGAAGGTAATGGAACGGTCAATACTGTGAATGCCAATAATAATGCCACTCAATGAACTGATGAGCAATAGGATATTAAACGCCTTGGAACGCTTCAAAAAACAAATGCTGTAGTAAAACAACACCATGGCAATGGTAGACATGCTGCTGATGGAATTACAGATATTACTGAGCAACCGCACCACGCCGGTGGATGTGGCTTGAGCGCTCTGACTCAACAGCAATGCGTCACCTCGCAAATCACCTATATCCGCTCCTGAACGTAATCGAAACAGTATATCCGAAGCATAAAAAATCAGCATGAAAAGCAAGGTCCCGATGAATATATAGGCTAATATGGTAAACAACCGCTCATTGGGACATGTCAATTCTCGTTTTTTGGAACTGTCAAACCTATAAAACGGATAAATGACCAACGTGGGCACCAGACAGTAAACCAAAGTCGGTAACCAGTGTAACGGCATTCGATACAAGTCGTCCGTATAAATGCAATCGGGAAAATAATACAAAGGAATGTTGATAATGGCCGTAAAAGCATACATCAGCACCATGAATGTGGCAATAGAGAAACCCTGCTTGCGATAGGAGTACAATCCCAATAAACTGAAATATGTCGCCGGTACAAATATCATGCGTCTAACAGGGAATCCAATTGGGTTAATACTCGAAGAGGAGATAACGCCTCCTTCCACGCCTGGGGATAAACGGCCTTTTCCTTCATCCAGGACCAATCCATGTCTTCCTTCCACTCATGAATGGCATCGTGAGCATATTCGGAGGTGAAAACATAGGTATTATTGGTCACCAAATGCTTATCATACATGATGGCTTCCCACAATCGGGGCGTGTATCCCAATGCATGTTGCTGCATCACTTCTACAATACAACGGGCTTGAACCATCATGTGTAAACACTGTGTATAGGATAAGGGATGATTATACACGATGCCTTCCATCGGGATCTGATCTTGTTCTGCCACCCCGGTAATGTAAAAGGCACATTTTAACCCCGCCTGCATGGCCGATTCACAAATCTGACGAATAACCGTCAAACGGTTTTTGGCATGCCCGCAAAAGAATACATCTACATCACACTGCAATGGAACACTCAAATCTGCCTGCTTGGAGTAGGGAGTGGGCAGATAGTATAACCCGTATTGCTCACAATCCTTGGGATCATAACTGCACACCACATCAAACAAAGGTTTCAGTTTTTCAATATCAAACAATGGATTACTGCGCACAATATCCTGCAAATACCACACAAAACGCGCCTGCGGGTAGGTCGTTTTCAGATAATCCATATAACGCGTGGTGTAAACGGCATACCAGCATTCAAAAAACAGAAAACATAAGTTCTGCTGACAGCCCTCCGGCTTCGGCATACAATATTGGTAGACATACCGGCACAATCCCTTTGGACAATATTTGCCCCATCGTAAACTGAAACACCAACGAGTCAGCAACTGCTGCCATAACCCATGACAGGAGGCAATCATGGAATCAATGTACTGCACACCGGGACGGTGCATCACATCCGACCAGGCGGTTTGATAATAACCCTTCGAACCAAAAATGATATAATGATAGGTGTTACCTGCCATAAGCCTCCTTACTGCATAGTTCTCGAATCACCACACGGGGCCATTTCCAATTCTGATAGGCCAGTTGCGCCAAACCCGGTGCCAAAATCATTCCCCAAACACCCCAATGCATCATACCCAGGAATAAATAGAGTAGGGCAATCGTCGCGGCCCCGCTGACCAGGGAAGGAATAAAAAACGGAATCTTGTTGTCCGCCATGATAAATCCTGCAGCCACATAGTGATTCTGCTCCAAAAAACTGATAACCAGCATCACACCCAACATCGCCAACGGAACAAAACCCGTCTGACTGTGGATAATCTGCAGTGCCCAATCGCCTAATGTCATCCAGCATAGACCTCCTGCGATGTAAATTCCAATCAGACTCAATACGCTGTATGTGTAGTATTTTCTCAATTCCGGTATGTTCCGCTCCGTACGCAGTGCCGCCAACTTGGGCGAATAACTCTGATACATCACACACCCGCACCGAGCCAGTATGTCCATCACCTGAACCGTAATCCCATAACACGCTATCTGCTCCAGACTCAAAAAGGCTGAACCCAATAAGATGGCTGACTTGTTGACGCAAAATCCGCCTAAAGATGTCAGCCCTACTTTAATGGCATTGGGAGAAATAGTGCGAAGAATAACCATTGAGTCTTGCTGTTGCGCTTCGCGCAGTGAGGCGCGCATATCCGCCGTGTAAAACACTTTGTACATCAACACGCGACGAATCACCGTGCTCAGCAACTGAGCCGAGACAATGGCGGTCAAACCCAATCCCGCATAGATAAGTCCTATGGCTACTGCCAAATATACCGTCTGCCCCAACATCGTGATCTGCTGACTGCGCTTGACATACCCTTTGCCCAACAACAGGGCATCGTAATATAAGGTATACAGGTTATAGCAGTTGATGGCAATCAACAGCACCCAGGCTACCAGCGCATCCGTATGGTCACCCGAATACTTGCCCATCAGGTAAACCATATAGGCCGTTCCTGCGGTCGCCAAAATGACAAAAACCGCCAATGCCATCCATCGATAAAACCGCTGCATGGCCACCAGTGTGCCTTTTAATAACGAATAATCAATGGCCGCATCCTCAGACGACACCGCTTCCACCCCTTCCACCTGCAAATGCTTGGCACCGCTCAGTATATACGATACATTGCGGGCAAAACTGGGTCGAAAACCAAAGTCCAACAACATCACGAGCATCGTAATCGTTTGGAAAATATTCCATATTCCCACCGTCTCGCTGGACATTTTGTTCAGGATAAAAGGGAATAGCAATACCCCGGCTCCTACCATAAAAGCAGTGGCCAGGTAACTCCAAACGATGTCTCGTCTTCCTATTTGCTCAACTCCTTGGGACAATACGCGAATTATAAACGACCATCAACCAGACTGCGATCTACGAAATTCTTGACATCAAAAATGACGGCACCCAGGTCTCTGTATTTTTGGAAATCAAAGGTCTTAAACTGGTTGTGACTCACACACGCAATCACTGCGGCGTACTTCTTGTCAGGATCAATGGCAGGAATCAACTCCTTACCATACTCGTGTTTTACCACCTCGGGGTTAGCCCATGGATCATAGATATCCACATGGCAACCAAACTCTTCCAACTCATTGGCAATATCCACCACTTTGGTATTTCGGCAGTCCGGGCAATTCTCCTTAAAGGTAATACCCAACATGAGCACGTTGGAATGCAGAATCTTATGATCCTTCTGAATCATCAGTTTCAGGGTCTTGTCCGCAATAAACTTGGCAATGCTGTTATTCACCGCACGACCGGACAAGATGACTTGAGGATCATAGCCCAGACTCTTGGCCTTGTGAGCCAGATAATAGGGATCCACCGAAATACAGTGACCTCCTACCAATCCCGGACGGTACTTCAAAAAGTTCCACTTGGTACCGGCTGCTTCAATTACATCATTGGTGTCAATGCCCACGCGGTCACAAATGAGTGCCAACTCGTTCATAAACGAGATATTGACATCACGCTGGCTGTTTTCCACTGCCTTGGCGGCTTCAGCCACCTTCATATTCGGTGCACGGTGCGTGCCGTTCTCCAAAATGGAATTGTATAACTGGTCCACCAAATCGGCAATCTCAGGGGTGGAACCGGAAGTGATCTTCTTAATCTTGGTTAACGTATTCACCTTATCTCCCGGATTGATACGCTCCGGACTGTAACCGCAATAGAAATCCACATTAAACTTCAAACCCGAAAACTTCTCCAACACCGGTACACAGTCTTCCTCCGTACAACCGGGATAAACGGTGCTCTCATAAATCACAATATCCCCTTTGTTCAAGGTCTTGCCAATCGTCTCACTGGCCTTAAGAAGTGGAGTGAGATCAGGGTTATTAAACCGATCAATGGGGGTGGGGACGGTCACAATATACGTATTCACCTGTTTCAACTGCTCGGCATCGCAGGTAAATGACAAACCGACTTTTCCTGTATGCTCCCACAACTCACGTGCCTGCTTCATTCCAACCAAATCAGCTTCCAAAGTGTGGTCTTCGCCACGAGTCAACTCCTCTACACGGGCCTGATTGACATCAAAACCCAAAACACGGTACTTTTTACCATACTCTACCGCTAACGGAAGACCTACATAACCTAAGCCTACTACGGCTAACTTTCTGTCACTTAATTTCATATTCTTATAATATATATTATAGATTTCAAAAACGGGCGCAAAGTTACAAAAAAATTTGCACAGTTCCAAAAAAAAGCGTAACTTTGCACGAATTTTTGGCAAAAAAACTTCATTTTGTATGAAAAACTTCAAATTATGGGATAGTGTTTGCGGCTGGATAGTCTTTGCCATCGCTGCTGCTACCTATCTGTTAACGATTGAACCGACCGCCTCATTTTGGGATTGCGGTGAGTTTATTTCAAGTGCTGACAAATTAGACGTAGGACACCCGCCCGGAGCACCTTTCTTTATGCTGATGGGGCATTTCTTCTCCCTGTTTGCCAGCGATGCCGGTCATGTGGCGATGTGCGTGAATGCCATGTCCGCTTTGGCTTCCGCATTCTGTATCCTGTTCCTGTTCTGGACCATTACCGCTTTGGGACGCAAACTGGTAGAACCCAATACATTGTCCAAAGGTATTGCCCTCTTGGGCGCAGGTGCCGTTGGTGCATTGGCATACACCTTCTCCGATACCTTCTGGTTCTCTGCCGTAGAGGGTGAGGTCTATGCTTCCTCATCCCTGTTTACCGCAGTGGTCTTTTGGTTAATCCTCAAGTGGGACGAACAGGCAGATATGGAGGGCTCTGACAAGTGGCTGATCCTGATCGCTTACCTGATGGGACTCAGTATCGGCGTTCACCTGCTCAACCTGTTGACCATCCCGGCCATCGTGCTCGTGTACTATTTCCGCCGCTATACATTCTCGTGGAAAGGAGTCATTTCTGCCTTCCTCATTTCGTGTGTCATTCTGGGCGTCATCCTGTATGGTATTATCCCGGGATTCCCCACAGTGGCAGGGTGGTTTGAATTGCTGTTTACCAATATGTTAGGCTGCCCATTCAATACGGGCTTGTATATCTACCTTATCCTCGTGGCAGGTTTGCTCACCTGGGGTATTGTAGCGACCCATCGTTTGGTAGAACAAACCAATCGTCCGCTTCACCGCTGGCTCAATACAGGCCTGATTATGGTAGCGGTCATCCTGATTGGTTACTCCAGTTATGCTGCCATTGTGATTCGCTCCAATGCGGATCCTGCGATGGACCAGAACTCCCCCGATAATGTGTTCTCACTCAAGTATTACCTCAACCGTGAGCAGTATGGCGATCGCCCCTTGCTCTATGGTCAGGTTTACAATGCTCCGGTGGATCTCAAAATCAAAGGAAACATGTGTATTCCTATTGAGAAAGTAGGACACGCACAATATGCTCCAGCTCCTAAAACAGATGATGCGAAGGATCGTTATGTGGTTACTGGACACAAGACTTCGTATAAGTACATGGACCAGTTCTGCATGCTATTCCCACGTATGTACTCCTCTCAGGGCAGTCACGTCTCTGCGTACAAGGAATGGGCGGATATTAAGGGACGTAAGGTACGCTATGATTACTGCGGTCAGCAGAAATCCGAGTATTGTCCTACCTTTGGGGAAAACCTCAAATTCTTCTTCCGCTATCAGGTCAACTTCATGTACTGGCGTTACTTCATGTGGAACTTCTCCGGGCGTCAAAATGACCTCCAATCCTATGGCGATATTTCCAAAGGAAACTGGATCACAGGTATTCCGTTTATCGATAACGCCATGCTGGGTGATCAGTCCTTGTTGCCAACCGAACTCAAAGAGAATAAAGGACATAATGTATACTATATGTTACCCCTCATTTTGGGTATCATCGGTATCGTTTGGCAATGCTCCAAACGCAAGGAAGATAATCCCAAAGAGAAAGAAGGTTGGCGTTCGTTCACCATTACTTTCCTGCTGTTCTTCCTCACCGGTTTGGCCATTGTGCTTTACCTCAACCAGACACCTTATCAACCGCGTGAGCGTGATTACGCGTACGCAGGAAGTTTCTATGCCTTCTGTATTTGGGTCGGTTTGGGCGTTATGGCATTGGTCGAGTGGGCTAGTGAACGCATGAAAGATGAGAAACTCAAAGCAGTCATCGCTACCGTCATCGCCATCGTTTGCTTAGGGGTACCTGCCCTCATGGCGCAACAGAACTGGGATGATCATGACCGCAGCCATCGCTTCTCCTGCCGCGACTTTGGAGCCAACTACTTACGCTCTTGCGAGACACAGGGAATCATCTTCTCCAACGGAGACAACGATACCTTCCCATTGTGGTATAACCAGGAAGTAGAGGAAGAGGGTACAGACTTGCGTGTATGCAACCTCAGTTACCTGCAAACCGACTGGTATATCTCTCAGATGCAACGCCCGTACTATGAGAGCAAAGCATTGCCTATCACGTGGGAATACAAGGATTATATGCCCGGACACAACGAAGTGGTGTGGGTGGATAATAAACTCAACCAACCGTTGGAAATCTCCAAGGCCTTTAATTTCCTGCGCTCCGATGATCCTCGAACCAAGAAAGATGGGGAAAACTATATTCCTTCATCCAAACTGTACTTTGAGGCTCCGGATGGTCAACCTATCTTTGTCAAAGAGGCGCGCCGCTATACACGCTCGGAAATGATGGTACTCGAGATGCTGTCTCAAAACCATTTCCAGCGTCCCATGTACTTCGCTGTTACCGTTGGTAATGACTACTATCTGGGACTCGAACCATACTTCGAACTCACCGGTCTGGCTTATCGTATTACGCCTGAGCGCAGCCGTGACGGACAACCGCGTGTCAACACGGAGTTGATGTATGACAATATGATGCATAAGTTCCGCTATGGTGGCATGAATACTCCGGGTATCTATATTGACGAAAACCTGATGCGTATGTGCCGCACGCACCGAATGATGTTTATGCAACTTGCAGATGCTTTGTTGCGAGAGGGGCAGTATGATAAGTGCCGCGAGGTATTGGACTATGGGGAAGAGATGTTCCCATCGTACAATATTCCTTACGACTACACGTCTGCTTCGATGGCTTCGCTGTACTATGCATTGGGTACCGAGGAAGATATCGCCAAGGCCAACGCCATGATGTCCAAGGTGGCCGAAACGTGCCGTGAATACCTTGTATGGGGCGATGCGCTCAATAAGGAACAGCGTCGTGGTGCCCAATCGACCCTCCGTCATCAGATAGGCGTACTCGGATTTGTTCTCCAGTGTATGGATCGTGCAGACCAGAAAGAATTGTTCAATCAGTATTATCCAATTTATCAGCAGTACACTGCCAACTAGTCATTTTGCATTCTGCATTCATCATTCTGCATTCATGAATACGCTTCCAGTACTTCTGCTCACCGGTTATCTCGGTAGCGGAAAGACCACATTACTCAATCGTATCCTCGCCAATCAGGCGGGGATACGATTCGCTGTTATCGTTAACGATATCGGCGAAGTGAATATCGATGCCGCTCTCATTCAGCAGGGCGGGGTAGTTAACCAACAAGACGATAACCTGCTCTCTCTGACCAATGGTTGCATCTGCTGCACGCTCAAAATGGACTTGGTGCAGCAACTTCACGATTTGTGTGCTGCCCGTCGATTTGACTACATCGTCATTGAGGCCTCCGGTATATGCGAACCGGCGCCCATTGCCCAAACCATCTGCTCTTATCGCCAAATGGTGCCTTTTACCGAAGACCCCATGCCGGTATTGGATGCTATCGTTACCGTGTGTGACGCCATGCGTCTGCGCGACGAATTTGCCCTCGGTCAGGACCTGCAACGCAAGGATATCGCAGAGGATGATTTGGCTTCATTGGTTATTCAACAGATCGAGTTCTGCAACCTCATTCTGATGAACAAAATGAGTGAGGTGAGCGAAGAGGAGTTAAGTCAGATATCTGCCATTGTTCGCGCCATTCAGCCGCACGCGCCCATCATCGGTTGCGACTATTGTGAGGTACCTTTGGACCAACTCATTAACACGCACTTATTCAACTTCGACGAAGTCGCAGGCTCTTCTGCTTGGATTGAAGGGGTAGAAGGAGAAGTGGAAAATGAGGAAGAAGGCGAAGCGTATGAGTATGGCATTGATACATTTGTCTATTATCGTCGTCGCCCCATGAATTTAGGTCGATTTGACGATTTTGTGGCGCGTCAGTGGCCCCAATCCGTCATTCGTTGCAAAGGCATGTGCTATTTCTCCGACGAGTATGACACCTGCTATCTGTTTGAGCAGGCAGGACGCCAGTTTAATCTCAGAGCATGTGGCGACTTTTATGCCACCATGCCCAAGGATGAACTGCAAGCCCTGATGGAGAAGGATGCTATCTTACGCCGCGACTGGGACGAAACCTATGGTGACCGCATGCAAAAGCTGGTCTTCATTGGCCAACACCTCGACCGCGCCGCCATCACCGCCGCTCTGGACAACTGTTTAGACTAACCTCACAGGTTTATTCTCTAGAACCTCTAGCGCTTCTAGATGAGCGCAGCGGTCTAGATATATGTTCCGACCACGCTGTAGCGTTCCCCTCTGCCCTCTAGAACCTCTAGCGCTTCTAGATGAGCGCAGCGGTCTAGATCTGTCATCTCCTCGCCTCTCCGCCGAACCGGCGCTGCAGCGCTCACCTACGGTTCGCGCTGTTTAGTTGTCGTTAGGGCTTTGCCCGTCGTAGCCGTTAGGCGTGTCGTAGGCGCAAAGCGCCGTGTCGTTAAAAATGCAGTTTTTTCGCAAATTCTGCATTTTTTCTTGCATATGTCAAAATTTTTTTGTACTTTTGCGTCGCAAAAAGTATAAATAGATAAAAATCATGAATAATACAGTTCAAACATCCGATGCGCGTACATTATGTCTCAATATCGAATTGGACAAAAATGCGGAAAGAGCGGCTATTACCCGTGCCATTAAAATGATACGTGGCATAGTTGCTGTTCGTCCCATGCGCCAGGATCAAGTCATTTCTCCAACGCTTAAACGTAAAATTACTTGCGCAGAAAAGAATTTAGCTAATGGAAAAGTGACAAAGTTTGGCACTGTAGCTGAAATGGACGCCTATTTGAGTGCACTATGATATATTCATTTAGTTTTGAAAATAGTGCCTTAAAAGTTATTGCCAAGTGGAAAAAGTCTAACCCTGCTCTTTACAAGAAGTTTTGTAAAGTTCTGGAGGATACGGTTCAACATCCACGGACAGGAATAGGACATCCGGAGCCACTTGTGGGTGGGGGTGATATAACTTATTCTCGTCGAATAACGGCTCATGATAGAATGATTTATAATATCCATGATGAATTGATAGAAATACTTATCATTCAAGTGGAAGAACATTATAACGACAAATAGTCCGTGCTAATCAGGACTTTAAACGTGATTGCTCGTCCCTGCCGTAGGACGTAAAATGGCGGGCATCGCTTACCGATGTAAAACAGTAAGAACATATTTATCAAAAGGCGTTTAATACGCTTTGTTCTTGGCACTACTGAATGTGGAAAATTCAACGAATTATTTGTCAAGACGAGGCAATGAGCGTCTATGTAGTGTGTATTTTTACACTATACTGCACCTTGGGGGTGTGGTTTATGTGCGTTTACATACGGCGTAGGCTTGAGTTGCTCGTTCACAAATAAGGGCAATTTCCACAGCCTAGTAGTGCAGGACGAGTAAACAACTCGAACCTGCGCTTTTTTATTGTGAGTATATGAGATAGCGTGGTTCATAAAATATAATTGCAGTATGCTATTCAACTCATTAGAGTTTGCAATTTTTCTACCTTTGGTGTTCCTGCTTTACTGGTTCGTCTTCGACTATGCCCTAAAGCGTTGCTCTAAACAACTCCTTTGGCAAAACCTCTTTGTCGTTGTTGTTAGTTATATCTTCTATGGTTGGTGGAATTGGCGTTTCCTCATTCTTATCGCCCTTACATCATTCTGCTCATGGGGTAGTGGCTTACTTATCAACCAATCATCCAAACCTAAGTTGTGGCTTACACTCAATATAGTTGTCAATCTATTAATCTTAGGTATCTTCAAGTACTTCAATTTCTTCGTAGATAGTTTCTGTGAC
>DCIY01000020.1 GCA_002317295.1 Bacteroidales bacterium UBA1714 | reverse complement strand
AATTTTTAACGAACTATTGATTATTGATTGACCATGTAAAATTTCACGAATTCGTAGTGTTTGTTTGTGTAAAGTTTCACGAATTCGGATGCAAAAGTACTACATTTTTTTGGAATACGCAAATATTGGGACAAAAAAGTACAAAAAGACAGATTGGCAGAGCAAGAGCATACTATCCTCCCTCTATTCCAAAGGAGGAAGGATGATATCTTGATTTGCCATATCGGGGTATAAGAACATGCAATAGTAAACCGGCAGATAATAAGTGCCCTTCACCACTTTTACCTCTCGTTCGTTGGAGAAGACAATCGCCTTGTTGACATGGTATTCAGGCGTTGATAAGAAAGTATCCAGCGCACTATGTACCTGATAGTCTTTACCCGATTTGATTTCCAATGGTAAGACTTCCATACGGGAAAAATCATCTACCAAAAAATCCACCTCTCCGCGTTTTTTATTGTCATAGTAATGCAACGGAAAACCATGCGCATGCAGTTCCTGCGCCACTACCGATTCAAAAACAGTGCCTAAGTTGATACTAGGGATGTCCTGGAGTACCGCATTTACCTGCAGCCCATACAGCACATTGGTGAGCAATCCCACATCGTTGAGATATAGTTTTAACAAACGCTTTTGCTCGGATTCCTTAAGAGGAAAAACAGGATTGCTGATGGCCAAGATATCCAGAGCAATTCCAGAGGCGGTCAGATATTCAAACTCCTCCGCGTAATCAGAGAAAGTTTTGCCTTTCTTATCCTCAATATGCTGAAAGACTACCCGCTTGCGCTTATTTTCCAGATTGCTGGGTATCATATCGTAGATGCGACGAATCTTCAGTTTATTCTCCTGATCATACTGCGAGGCATCAATCTTGTATAATTCATGTATGGTAGTATGCACTTGGCGTACGCGCACCATATTGCGATCCTCCAAATAGGTATTTATTGCATCAGGCAGCCCACCAATCAATAGATAATACTGAAACCGCTTGAGCATCATTTGGTGAGTGTTCTCATCCAAAGCCTCGTGTTGCTCAAAATGATGTCGGATATCGGCAATCCACTCTTCACTCATTCCCATAGCCCACAAAAATTCCTCAAAGTCCAACGGATACATTTGACTAATATGCACACTTCCAATCGGCACCGAAGGCGTTTGGGATAGGGCGATTCCCAACTGAGAGCCACTGGCTATGAAGCGATAACGTCCCTCTTGATGGAGAAACTTGAGCATCGTCAGTAAATGGGGATAACTCTGTATCTCATCCAAAAAAATCAGGGTATCATGCACATCTCCCAAAGGCTCCGTAGTGTAATTGCTCAAACGCATATACAGGTCTGTCGTACTTTTCACCGACGCAAAGACCTGATCACCCTCCTTGTCCTCTTTGAGGTTGATTTCTACATAGTGCTTGTAGAACTGATTGCCAACATGACGAATCAGAAAGGATTTACCAATTTGGCGCGCACCATTTACCAATAAAATCTTGTGGCCTTCTTCTCGCAAAAAACGCTCAATCTCAGCAGAAAATTTACGTCTTAACATACTCTATAGATGAATTACGCTGCAAAATTACTAATAATAAATGAATTACGCAAATTTTTTGATACATTTTTGTCCAAAAAATCCACTTATTCCTAAAATTTACCCATAAAAATGTCCACTTATTCCTAAAATTTACACATAAAAATGTCCACTTATTCCTAAAACTCACCCGAAATTTTGTACTATTGCAGGAACAATATTTGCATATATCAAAAATTTTTAGTAATTTTGCAGCGTCAATTATATTGCCGAAGCAGGTACTCATATGAAGAATATACGCAATTTTTGCATTATTGCCCACATTGACCATGGTAAATCCACCTTGGCGGACCGCATGTTGGAGATGACGGGCACAGTGGCTCAAAAGGATATGGAAAACCAGGTACTGGACGATATGGACCTGGAGAAGGAACGTGGTATCACCATCAAGAGCCACGCCATACAAATGAACTACAAGGGCTATACGCTCAATCTCATAGACACTCCGGGCCACGTGGACTTCTCGTACGAAGTAAGCCGCAGTATCGCTGCCTGCGAAGGCGCACTGCTGGTCGTGGATGCGTCCCAGGGCGTACAGGCACAAACGATATCCAACCTGTACATGGCCTTGGAACACGATTTGGAAATCATTCCCGTGATGAACAAGTGCGATATGGATTCCGCCATGCCGGATATGGTGGAGGACGAAATCATCGACCTGATTGGTTGCAAGCGCGAGGAGATTCTGCGCTGTTCAGCCAAAACAGGCGACGGTGTGGAAGCCATATTGGACGCCATCGTCGAGCGCATTCCTGCTCCCGTGGGCGATGTGGATGCTCCGCTGCAATGCTTGGTATTCGACAGCGTGTTCAATTCCTTCCGTGGCATCATTGCCTATTTCAAAATCGTGAACGGCACGTTGCGCTCAGGCGATCGTGTGCGCTTCGTACAAACCGGTAAGGAGTACGATGCGGACGAGATAGGCGTGCTCAAACTGGATATGCAACCGACCAAAGAGTTATCGGCCGGAACGGTAGGATATATCATTTCCGGAATAAAAACCTCCACGGAGGTCAAAGTGGGCGATACCATCACCCACGTCGCCCGTCCGTGCGACAAGGCCATAGAAGGTTTCCAAGAGGCCAAGCCCATGGTGTTTGCGGGCGTCTATCCCATTGAGGCCGAAGACTACGAAGACCTGCGTGCCAGTCTGGAAAAACTCCAACTCAACGATGCATCGCTCACCTTCACCCCCGAGAGTTCGGTGGCGTTGGGATTTGGATTCCGCTGCGGATTCTTAGGCCTACTGCACATGGAGATTATTCAGGAACGGTTGGATCGGGAGTTTGACATGAACGTCATCACCACCGTGCCCAATGTAAGTTACAAGGTCTATACCAAGGACGGCGGTCTCAAGGAGGTGCACAACCCTGCCGGCATGCCGGATCTGACCGAGATAGACCATATCGAAGAACCCTACATACGGGCCAGTATCATCACCACCAGCACGTTTATCGGGCCTATCATGACCCTGTGCCTGGACAAGCGGAGTGAACTGGTCAAGCAGGAATATATATCCGGCAACCGAATGGAGTTGCTGTTTGATATGCCGCTGGGCGAGATAGTGATAGATTTCTACGACAAACTCAAATCCATTTCCAAAGGTTATGCCTCGTTTGACTGGCACATGAACGGGTTCCGCCCGTCCAATCTGGTCAAACTGGATATATTACTTAACGGCGAACAGGTCGATGCCCTCTCTACCCTTACCCATCGGGACAATGCGGTGGATTTTGGACGTCGCATGTGCGAGAAACTCAAAGAACTGCTGCCTCGCCAACAGTTTGATATTGCCATTCAGGCCGCTATTGGCGCCAAGATCATTGCCCGCGAAACGGTCAAACAGGTGCGCAAGGACGTGCTGGCCAAGTGCTACGGCGGCGACGTGAGCCGTAAACGCAAACTGCTCGAGAAACAAAAGAAAGGTAAGAAGCGCATGAAACAAATCGGCAATGTCGAAGTGCCGCAAAAAGCCTTCCTTGCTGTGCTAAAACTAGACTAGGTTTTTAATCACGACGACAACCACAACGACAACGACAACCATAACGACATGTTAACGACGATTACACTGATTATGACCGGTATCCTGATAGGTGTGCTGGTCAAAGTATTGGGAAGATTTATTCGTATTCCCTACACCGTGATGCTTTTCGCCATCGGTATCGTACTGGGACTGCTATCCAAATCCCTGTTGGCAGGCAGTGCATTTGCCAATGAAGGTATTCGGTTGATTTCTGAAATGAACCCCGATATCATCCTGTATGTGTTCCTTCCCATATTGGTTTTTGATGCAGCCTACGAGATGGACCTGCATGTGTTCCGCAAGACGTTGTTCAACGCCTCGGTGCTGGCAGGACCGGGTGTGGTCATTTGCATGCTGCTAACCGCCTGTCTGGTCATGGGAATGGCCACACTGTGTGGCGGTTATGATGCCAGTTTGTGGCCTTTTGCATTGATGTTCGGCGGACTGATTAGCGCTACTGACCCGGTGGCCGTGGTCGCACTGCTTCAAGAACTGGGCACCAAGAAACGTTTCTCAACCCTGGTCGATGGCGAATCGCTGCTCAACGACGGAACGGGTTTGGTTTGTTTCATGATGTTCTACAGCGTGTATGCTGGCCAAGGCGAAATCAATCATCCGTTCCTGTATTTCGTTTGGGTGGTCATCGCCAGCAGCCTGATAGGATTTGTATTCGCCCGTTTGGCCATTTGGCTGGTAGAACGCATTGCCAAAGAAGAAGTGCTGCAAAACTGCATCATGGTGGCAGGTGCCTATCTGACCTTTATGTTGGCCCAAAGTACCCTGGGCGTATCGGGTGTGATTGCCTTGGTGGTCTTTGGTCATATCTTTGCCCAGAGTTGCCGTCCGCACCTCAAACCCGAAACTAATGCCTGGATGGGCAAGTTTTGGGGATTGCTGGCCTACGCAGCCAATACATTGATTTTCCTCATAGTCGGTGTCATCATCGCTACCCATATCGATGTCACTTGGGCCATGATTGGTGGCATTGTGGTGATGTTCATCGGCCTGAATGTGATTCGGTATATCATGGTCCTTGTCCTGATGCCTATACTCAGGCGTAGCGGATACGGACTCAACTGGCGGGAGTTTGTGATTTTAGGTTGGGGCGGATTGCGTGGCGCACTGGGCATGTGTATGGCCCTGATGGTCAGTTGTAATCCCGCCATTCCTCAAACCATCCGTCATCACGTACTCATCTATACAGCCGGTATCGTCACCCTGACCCTGTGCGTGAATGCCACATTGAGTAAGACGTTGGTCAATAAGTTGCGCCTCAGCGGCGAAGAAAGCGCTTCCGAAAAACATATCTGGCGCCAGATATTGTCGTTGCTTCATAGACATGATACCCAAACATTAACCTCGTTGCAGGAAGACCCGTACTTGGAACAGGCAGACTGGGCCGTAGTGAAAAACAAGATGATAGCCATTCCCCAAGACATGTCCGCAGATAACCTGTCCGCCAATGAGATGTTGTGTGTGGTGCGCAGGAATGTACAAGCGCATATGGAAATGAAAGCCAATGACTTTTTTCACAAAGGGGTATTGAGTTATTACAGTTATGAGCGTATCACCTCCGCATTGGCCGTACTCAACGATTTTGAGGGCGATCATCCTATTGATGGTGGTGAACTGAATAAAGATTTGAGCCGCCGCAAATGGTTCCGCCTGCGTCATCAGGTAATACCCAATGCATGTAACCTGTGCCGAGGATATGTGATGATATTATTGGAAACCCGTCAGTATATAGATACCACCCTCAAAGAGAAAGTGATGGACCTGCCCGTAGAGCAACAAACCGTGGATTTGGTTCGTCAGGAGATTGATCAACTGATTGGACAAGCGTCCGGACTGCTGGATGGCTACCGAAAAGAGTATCCCGAGATATTTGCGGCAGGTGTAACCGACAAAGCCGTGCGGATGTTGCTGGCCAGCGAGCGCGGATTGGTAGACCAACTGCTCAGCGAAGGCGTGATGTCACAAGATGCAGCGGACACCCTGTACGCCGATATAGCCCAGCGCCAAGGGCTGGAAATGGTGATGTAAAAAGGCGAAAGGCGAGAGGCGAAAGGCGAAATTGAAAATTGATGAAGAGATGATACATACGATTCCTTCTTGGATGTTAATTCCATTTGTGGCGATGCTGCTGAGCATCGCTATCTTGCCACTGATTCCCAAAGTCGGTGAATGGTGGGAAGATAATTTGAATAAACTGTTGGTATCCATTATGTTGGGTATCCCAGTGGTTACCTTTATGTGGAGAAACCAAATGGGAATGGAACTGGTGGATCAAATCGTGTACGACTATGTGCCCTTTATTCTGCTGCTGATGGCCCTGTTTGTGACCACCGGAGGTATATGCATACGGGGGGACTTAAAAGCCACACCGGTCACCAATACCACGATTTTGGCCATCGGCTGGGTATTGGCCAGTTTTATGGGAACCACAGGCGCTGCCATGCTGCTGATTCGCCTGCTGTTACAAACCATCAGCCAACGCAAGTACAAAGTGCATACGGTACTGTTCTTCATAGCCGTTGTGGCCAACTGCGGCGGATTATTGAGTCCGCTGGGCGATCCTCCGTTGTTCCTGTTGTTCCAAAAAGGAGCCGGTTTCACCTGGTGGATGCAAAACATGATTGGTGAATGGGCGCTGACAGGTGCCCTGCTATTGTCCATCTACTTTGTGGTGGATACCTTTCTGTATGGGCGTGAACCCATTGCAAAACTGAAACAGGATGACAAGCATCAACGCAAACTGCAATTCTCCGGTCTGAGCAATCTGGGATGGTTGGCCTGTATTATTCTCTCCACCATGTTCATCAATGCCACCTATATTCCTGCCATGGGAGCGGAAGATGCTCCGTTCTATGTGCGGTTGCTCAGAGAATGGGTGTTTATGCTGATTATCGCCGGTTCGTGGTTCACCACGCCTCATCAAGTACGCAAAGACAACCGATATACATGGACACCTATTATGGAAGTGGCCTGTGTGTTCCTGGGCATATTCATCACCATGACACCGGCGCTGATGTTCCTCAGCCAAATGAAAGATACCATTATGACCGTACTGTCCGAACCCTGGCAATATGTCTATACCACCGGTCTGCTGAGTTCATTCCTGGACAACGCCCCCACGGCCATGGTATTTAACTCCATGGCACCCAGCGGAGCCATAGAAGGTTTGGCCGAAGATGTCTATTTACAGGCCATTTCGATGGGCGCCGTATTCTTTGGTTCCCTCACCTATATTGGCAACGGACCTAACTTTATGGTCAAGAGTATCGCGGAACAAGAAGGATTTTCCATGCCTTCGTTCTTTGCTTATATGTACAAATTTTCGCTGGTAGTGTTGCTGCCCGTATATATCATTGTTCAACTGATCTTTATTTGATTTCATTGTTATGACCCTGATTGATAACGTAATCGCCTGGTATTCGGCGCATATGAACTATGCGTCCATTACCGCATTGATGACCATTGAGTCATCGTTTATTCCCTTTCCCTCCGAGGTGGTCATTCCGCCGGCTGCGTTTGTGGCAGGCGATCCCAATAGCGCCTTGTGCGCCACAGGCAACTACCCCATCGATGTGTTGATCATCGTGCTGTTTGGCACCCTGGGAGCGATGTTGGGCGCCATCATCAATTATGGACTGAGCGTATGGCTTGGGCGGTTGATTATCTACCGCTTCGCCGACAGCAAAGTGGGACATCTGTGCATGCTCTCGTCCGAGAAAGTGCAAAAAGCCGAACAATACTTCAACGACCACGGCAAGATATCCACCTTCATCGGTCGACTCATTCCGGGTATCCGCCAACTCATCAGTATCCCGGCCGGATTGAGCCGCATGCCTTTTGGGCAGTTTCTGCTGTATACTTTTTTGGGTGCGGCGATTTGGAATGTCGTGCTGGCGCTGTTAGGATATGTGGCACACGGACAAATGGACCTCATTGAGCGCTACAACAGCGAACTGAGCATCGCCATCGTCGTCCTCGTCGGCGTGGTTGCCGCCTACCTGATCGTGAAAGCAATTATCAAACGAAAAGTTGATAGTGGTAAGCAGAGCTTACGATAGTGGTAGCCAAGGCTACGATACTGGTGGCCAAGGCCACGAAAGCGAAGCCAATATCGTGAAACCACTATCGCGAAGCCAATATCGTGAAACCAATATCGCGAAGCCACTATCGCGAAGCCAATATCGTGAACAAAGTGAACTAAAAACATGAACAAGGTAGTCTTTATTACCGGCGGAAGCCGAGGCATAGGCGCAGCCAGTGTGCGCAAGTTTTATCAACAAGGTTGGCGCGTGGCGTTTACGGACGTGAACGCTCAGGCCGGTCAGGAACTGGTATCCGAACTCCATGACCCCGAACGGGTATGGTTTGGTGTAGCGGATGTAAGGGATGCTGAGGCCATGGTGCAAGCTGCGCAACAGGCGCAAGAGGCATTGGGACCTATTACCGCCCTGTTTTGCAATGCAGGTATTCACCGCTGCAACACCATGCTGGATATCGATCCTGCGGAATTTGATTTGGTGGTCAAAACCAATATCTACGGTACCTTCCATACCCTGAGGGCCGTGACACCCCTCATCGTAGCCAATGGCGGAGGAGCCATTGTCATCAACGCTTCTGACCAATGGTTTGTGGGTAAACCGCACAGTTTTGCTTACGGATTGACCAAAGGGGCCCTGGGACAAATCACCCGCAGTCTGGCCATCGATTTGGGGCCCAAGAACATTCGCGTCAATGCCATCTGTGCCGGCACCATTCATACCGATTTGGTCGATAACCTGTTTAAGGGATTTGCCCAGGTCAATAACTGCAGCATAGAGGACTATTGGAAACAGGAAAACGCCCTCTATATGCGCGGCAAAGCGGGCGAACCCAGCGAGGTGGCCGAACTGGTATATTTCCTCATGAGCGACAACGCCTCTTTCTGCACTGGTGGACATTACCTCGTGGACGGAGGATTAGTTGCGGGACGCAACTAGGGGCCCCCTCCGACTCCCCCTGAAAGGGGAGAGGAAGGCGACCGTTAACCGTTAACCATTAACCGTTAACCATTAGAATAAGCATTATGAATATACTTGCATTACTTTTACTGACTTGGGTGATGGATAGCCCAATGACAGATACGGCTGCCGTGGATACGACTGCCAAGTTTGAATTTACCACCATGGACAGTGTGGCCATTACTCCCGTGAAGGACCAGCATCGAAGTGGCACGTGTTGGTGCTTCTCCGGAATAGGATTTTTGGAATCGGAGATTCTGCGTCTTCGTGGCAACCAACGGGATAAGATGCCCATGCCCGATCTGAGTGAGATGTTTGTGGTCAATCACACGATGATGGATCGTGCCGAATATGTGGTGCGCATGTATGGTCATGTTGATTTTGCCCCGGGCGGCTGGTGCAGCGATGTCATCTACTGCCTGGCCAACTATGGTCTGGTGCCCCAATCCGTCATGCCGGGTATACAGTATGGGGCCAGCCCCAAGGATACCCTACCCGTTCATACCGAACTGGATGCTATTGCCAAAGCGTATCTGGGTGCGTTAACTGGCGGCAAGCTGAAAAAACTGACTCCCGTATGGAAACAGGGTTTGCAGGCCGTATACGACACCTATCTGGGCGCCTGCCCTACGGAGTTTGAGTACGAGGGCAAGACCTATACGCCGCAGTCCTATGCCAAGTCTTTGGGACTGAATGCGGCAGATTATATGGATTTTACCAGTTACACGCACCATCCGTTCTACACCCAGTTTGCACTGGAAGTGCCGGACAACTGGCGTATGACCCAATCGTGGAATGTGCCCATGGATGAGTTGATGGCCATTATCGACAACGCTTTGGCCAATGGTTATACCCTGGCATGGGCAGCCGATATCAGCGAACTGACCTGGTCCAAAAAAGGCGTGGCGGTAATGCCGGATGCCGATCGGGGTGTCGAACTCACAGACACGGATATGGCCACCTGGTTGGGCTATGACGATAAGCAAAAGAAAGATAAACTGACCGCCTACCCCATGCCGGAAATGGAGATTACGCAGCAGATGCGCCAACAAGCGTTTGACAGTTGGGACACGTACGATGATCATGGCATGCAAATCTTTGGTATCGCCCATGACCAGAATGGCAAGAAGTACTATATGGTCAAGAACTCCTGGGGTACCACCCGGTTTGATTACCAAGGTATATGGTACGTATCCGAAGCGTATATGCGCTACAAAACCAATGACATCACCGTTCATCGCGATGCCGTTCCCAAAAGTATATTAAAGAAACTATAATCAGCAATCAACAATAGGCCGTCAGGCCGATCAATCAACAATAGCCCTTTAGGGCGATCAATCATGTTTAAGAAATATTTTCTGGCGACTCGTCCATGGTCCTTTGTCGTTTCCATCATGCCCGTGCTGGCATGTATGGCGTATCTGTATTCCCGCAGTTACACCATTCACCTATGGTATGGATTGTGGGCTGTCTTCGGTATTATGCTGTTTCATGCTGCCGCCAACGTACTGAGTGATTGGAAGGACTATCTCAAACAAGTCGATCAGACCGACACCTATGGTGCCACAACGATTACGCAAGGCGTACTGTCTGCTCAACAAATGTTGAAGTTAGGCATTACGCTGATGGTGATAGCCATCATCAACGGTTTGGGCATATTATTGGCAACCGATTGGTCCCTGCTCATCATCGGAGGAATAGGGGCTGTGATTGCCATCTTCTATCCCTGGCTTAAGTACCACGCTTTAGGCGATGTGGCCATTTTGTTTACTTTTGGCATTTTGCCCGTACTGGGCACCTCGTTGGTGATTACAGGCCATATCGTTTGGGAGAGTCTGTGGGTGGTATTGGCGATTGTACCCATTACCATGGCGGTTTTGCACAGCAACAACACGCGCGATATGGCTACGGATCATCGTGCCCATATCCTGACCTTCCCCCTATTGGTCGGTGTCAAAGCGAGTCAGATGGTGTATGATGCGATGGTGATATTGCCCAGCGTTTGGGTGGTGGTATGTGTGTGCTTGGGCAAAATGAGCCCCATTGCTTTGTCCATATTACCCTCCCTGCTGCTGGTAGTTCGTAATTGCAAAATCATGGCGGCATTCTCTCACGACGAACATGCCATTGACCATTTGGACGAAATGACGGCCCAATTACAAATGATATCCGGAACCTTGGTAACTTTGGGATTGTTTATCGCCGGACTGATTGCTTAATATATGACCAAAGAGATTACCCTACCCGTTTTATTGGCCTTTATGCTATGGACGCTGATGTTCAGTCCGTGGACATCGGTGTACATTCCGTTTTGGATTGGAATGAGTGTCAGTGCATTGATACTCATTGGTTTATCCCTTTACTTAGGGGGTAAGCCGCAACTGAGTATTAAGCCCATTGACCTGGTGGTGGGTATCGGTTTGGCCGTGGTGCTATGGGGTGTATTCTGGGTAGGAGATAAGGTCAGTCAATGGTTGTTTCCGTCTTTTGCGCGGATGCAAGTGGACAGTATCTATGATATGAAGAGCGGTTGGAGCCCATGGGTGCTTAGTGCACTACTGCTGCTCATCATTGGTCCTGCGGAAGAACTCTTTTGGCGTGGTTATATCCAACGTCGACTCAGCGAGAAGGTCCAACCATGGATGGCGTATGTCATTACCGTAGGCATCTACACGCTGGTGCATCTGTTCTCGTTCAACTTTATGCTCATTATGGCGGCCATGGTTTGTGGTCTAATCTGGGGTTTGATGTATTATCTCATGCCCCAACGTTTAGGCGCCATTGTGCTCAGTCATGCCTTATGGGACGCCGCCGTATTTATCTGGTTCCCTATATTATAAACCCACTACCCACTACACTCTACACGCTACACGCTACACTCTACCCATGATCGATCAAGCAACCGAACAATATTATCGCGGCCATCACAAAGGCATATTTTTCTGGATTCGCAATTCACGCGCCATTGCCCTTCCTCAGTCGGCCCTTCCTGCCGGATTGGCCATTGCTATGTGTGCGAATCAACCCACATTTGTATGGTGGACGGCCATTCTCACCTTTTTAGGCATCTGTGTTGGCCATTTGGGAATGAACTTAGCCGATGATTATTACGACTTCCTTCGCGACAGTCGTATTCGTTCCACCCTCTCTGCCACCAGTGTGCGTGCCCGCTTGGACAAGTGCCGCTATATCACCTCGGGCGATGCTACTGTGGAGGATCTGCGTCGCGCGATGATTCGGTTCTTTGCTATTGCCACCCTGCTGGGTGCAGCCGCCATCGTGGGTCAGGCGGTGGTCAACGGCATCGAATCCGCCATTTATCCCTGCGTCTATGCCCTGTTGGGTTTGGGGTTGGGTCTGAGTTACTCGGGTCGCCCGCTGCAATTGTGTATGCACGGATTGGGCGAACTGGTCATAGGAACGATGTTTGGTCCGTTATTGATGTTAGGCATGCAATCCGCCGTCTGCGGCATCGCTTTCAGTTGGCCTGTGGCGGTCATGGGAACAGCCATCGGATTGCTGGTGACGAATATTGTCTATGTTCATTCCGTGATGGAAGTGGCAGCGGATGGTGAACTGGACAAAATGACCTTTGCCCGATTGCTCTATCGCCAAACGCGTACGCCGGAGTTGGTAATGGTCGGACTGTTTGCCATGTTACCCTTTGCTCTCATTGGATTGGGTATCGTACTTCGTTGGTGGAGTGCATGGACCTTATTGACCCTACTCACCTTGCCCATGTCCATTTATTTGATTTATTCCCTTTACCGCTTTGTGCACCATTTGCCAACCAACGATAACCCGCGGTGGTGGTTTGGTCCGATGACGGAGTTCCAAATCTACAAAGAGGCCGGCATGGACTGGTTTTTGATTCGTTGGCTGCTCGCCCGCAATGTGGTAATGTATATTTGTTTGATTTTAATCATCGTTTTCGCATGTTCACACTGATTCGACAATACGCCTATTTGGGCATCTGGTTTTTTCGTGCCCGTTTTTTGGGTCGCAAAGCGCCCCTGCAAACCGTGCTGTTTATTACGGACAAATGCAACCTCAAATGCAAACACTGTTCGGTGTATGGCGTGGTAGGCAATCAGCATCGCGACTTTGATGCGATTGTGAGCGATTTGCAATACAGCTATAACCTCGGTTCCCGCTTTGTCGATATCGAAGGCGGCGAGCCCACGTTGTGGAAGCAGGGGGACAAGACAGTGAATGATATCATTGATGCCGCCCACCAAATCGGATTCTTCTCCGTGACCATTACCACCAATGCCCAACAGGATTTTTCCTGGGTACGGGCCGATTCATTGTGGGTAAGCATGGACGGTGTCGGGGCTGCGCATGATGCCATACGAGGCGAAGGAACATTTGAACGACTGGAACAGCATATTGCCCAATCCCATCAGAAACATCTGACGGTGAACATGGTCATCAATTCCCTCAATAAGGACAGTTTGAGCGCAGCCATTGAGTATGCCAAATCCCATTCGGCCATTGCCCAAATCAGCCTCAACTTCCATACGCCGTTCCCCGGAACCGAATATCTGATGCTCTCGGATGAAGATAAGGCGGCCGCACTGGATACCATATTGCGTTACAAGCGCAAAGGCTATCCCATTATGAACAGTCGCTCGGGATTGAAAAAAATGTATCCACACTATATCCAAACCCACAATGTGGGCAGTCTGTGCTGGGTAACCAATTTCGTTTACCCCAATGGCGAACGCGGATTGTGCGTGGGCATCCAACCGCAAACACTCCGTGGTCATGTGGCCTATGTGCCTACAGATACGTGTAAGCAATGCGGATTCTGTATGTCCGGCGAAATGGCCAGCGTGTTCCATTTCTGTCCCGACACCCTACTCGCCGGATTTAAACTTCGTATGTAATCCTCTACCCACTACCCACTACCCACTACCCACTACCCTTTACCCACTACCCAATTATGTTCACTCACCTTCACGTCCATAGTCACTATTCCGTATTAGACGGAATGTCCAAAGTCCCCGAACTGGTTGACCGTTGTCTGGAAACCGGCATGACCAGTATTGCCCTAACCGATCATGGTAATATGTACGGCATCAAGGAACTGTTGGATTACTGCAAGTCCATCAATGCCAAGCGCCAAAAAGACGCCGAGTCCAACCAAGCGGAGTTTGTGCCGTTTAAACCCATTGTGGGTGTAGAGGCTTACTGTGCCCGTCGTGGCAGAGGAATGAAGGATAAGGATCACAAGTCCGTGAACGGACATGGCAAGCAGTTTGTCACCGATATGTCCGGTTGGCACCTGATCCTGCTGGCCAAGAATATGCAGGGTTATCGCAATCTGTGCAAAATGATTTCCGCCTCGTTTATGGACGATGCGTTCTACCGCAATCCCCGTATTGACAAACAGTTGTTGGAGCAGTACCACGAAGGATTGATTTGCTGTTCCGCCTGCCTGGGTGGCGAGATATCACAAAAGATACTGTTGGGACAGTTGGATGAGGCAGAACAAGCCGTGGAATGGTTTCATCAGTTGTTTGGCGAGGATTACTACATCGAGTTACAGCGCCATGAGACCCAAAAACCCGGAGCCGACCAATCCACATATATCAAGCAGCAAGAGGTGAATCCCATATTGATTGACCTGGCCCGCAAACATGGCATCCGCATCATTGCCACCAACGATGTGCATTTTGTTCGTGAAGAACACGCCGAGGCGCATGACCGACTAATCTGCCTGAGCACCAACCACTATATAGACGATATCGACCGCATGCACTATACCCAACAGGAGTGGCTCAAAACACCGGAAGAGATGGCGGCCATCTTTGCGGACATCCCCGAAGCGTTGGCCAATACCCAGGAGATCGTGGATAAAGTGGAAGTGTATGATATCGATTCGGCCCCTATCATGCCCAAGTTTGATATTCCCGAATCGTTTGGTAAAGAGGAAGATTTTGGTTCGCGTCTCAAACTCGAGGCGGCCTATCTGGAACACCTGACCATGGAGGGAGCCCTAAAACGTTACGGCAAAGAACGGTTGGACAGCGATGAAGTATTGCAGGAACGCATCCGCTTTGAGCTCAACACCATCAACACCATGGGTTTCCCGGGCTACTTCCTCATCGTGATGGATTTTATTCGGGCTGCCCGCGAAGAATTGGGCGTATCCGTAGGACCGGGTCGTGGTTCTGCCGCAGGTTCGGTGGTCGCCTACTGCCTGCATATCACCGACTTGGACCCTCTGGAGTACGATTTGCTGTTTGAGCGTTTCCTCAATCCCGACCGTATCTCGTTACCCGATATCGATACCGATTTTGACGACGAAGGTCGAGGCAAAGTGCTCGATTGGGTCAGCAACAAGTACGGGCGCACACACGTGGCCCATATCATTACCTACGGTACCATGGCCGCCAAATCGGCCATTGCCGATGTGGGACGGGTACAACGAGTGCCTCTGTCCACCGTCAATGAGATTAAGGCCTATATTCCTGATCGGGGATTTGGGGATAATGTCAAGGACGAAAACGGCAAAGCACCCAAAGTGAACCTCAAAAACTGCTACAAGTATGTGCAGGAACTCAAAGATAAGTTCAACGGGGGTGAACCGGAGATTCGCTCCATGCTCCACTATGCCCAACAACTGGAAGACACCATTCGTCAGGTGGGTATCCACGCCTGTGGAGTCATCATCGGTGCCGACGATCTGACCAACTTTGCACCCTTGAGCAGTGTGGAAGATAAAGACAGCGGTCAACGGGTGCTGGTGACCGAATACGATGGGCATGTGATTGAGTCCGTGGGCTTGATTAAGATGGACTTCCTGGGCCTCAAGACCCTGACCATCATTAAGGAATGCCTGCGCAATATCAAAAAAGCACGAGGCGAAGAGGTGGATATAGATCATATATCCAAAGAGGATGCAGAGACCTACAAACTGTTTCAGGATGGTAAGACCATCGCCGTGTTCCAGTTTGAAAGTGCCGGCATGCGCAAGTACCTCAAGGAACTCAAACCCACGGTGATTGGAGATCTGATTGCCATGAACGCCCTCTATCGTCCGGGACCAATGGACTACATTCCGTCCTTTATCAAGCGTAAACACGGTCAGGAGGCCATCACCTACGATATTCCGTGCATGGAGAAGTACCTCAAAGATACCTATGGGGTGACCGTCTACCAGGAGCAGGTCATGCTGCTGAGCCGACTGCTGGCTAATTTTACCCGAGGCGAATCGGATAAACTGCGTAAGGCCATGGGTAAGAAACAGATGAAGACGCTGCAGGAATTGAAGGGCAAGTTTATGGACGGCGGCAAGGCCAACGGACATGACAGCAAAACCCTCGATAAGATCTGGCACGACTGGGAAGCTTTTGCCTCCTATGCGTTCAACAAGTCCCACGCGGCCTGCTATGCGTGGTTGGCCTACCAAACCGCTTACCTCAAGGCACACTACCCTGCCGAGTTTATGGCAGCCAACCTGACCACGGTCAAGGATGATATCAAAGAGGTAACCAAGTTCATGGACGAGTGCAAAGCACTGAGAATCAGTGTACTCGAACCGGATGTGAATGAGTCCGAACTCAATTTTACCGTCAATACCCATGGCGATATCCGCTTTGGTTTGGGCGGCATCAAGGGCGTAGGCGAAGGCGCTGTGGAAGCGATTATTCACGAACGCGAACAAAGGGGCAAGTACAAAGATATATTTGATTTCATCGAACGGGTCAACCTGCAGGCCTGCAACCGCAAAACCGTGGAAAGTCTGGCCCTCAGTGGAGCGTTTGACTGCTTTGACGGATTGTATCGGGAACAGTTGATGGCGGTGAACGATAAAGGGGAATATGTGTTGGATTCCCTCATGCGCTATGGCAATATGTATCAACAGGATCGTCTCAATCAGCAAAACTCGCTGTTTGGCGATTTGGGCTTTGGCGTAGAGATTCGCAAACCCGATTTGCCCAAGGTGCCACACATGACGTCCATCGAGAAACTGAACATCGAAAAATCGTTGATTGGCATTTTTCTCAGCGCTCACCCACTGGACGAGTACGCGTTTGAAGTGGCCGCGTTGTCCACCACGACGACCGAGGAGTTGTCCCTGATGGAAGGTTGGCGCACACCGGAGGCAAGGAAGGCTTTTGCAGAGCAAAGTCCAAACACAAACGAAGACGCAAACGCAAACGACAACGACGACAAACCTCAGATGGATCCAAATGCCTGGTTCGGAGAGCATGATGGTAAGGTGCTGTATTTGGCAGGGTTGGTCACTCAGGTGGAGCATGCCACATCACAAAAAGGCAATCCGTATGGTCGGTATACCATCGAGGACTACACGGGCAGTTATAAGTTAACGCTGTTTGGAGACAATTATAAGAATCGCGATGCGTTGCTCAAAGAGAACGTGTATGTGCTGGTGAGTACGCTGGTGCAACAGCGCGGAGCAGGTCGTCAGTGGTTCAAACCCAAACCCGTGAGCGAGGCCGAATATGAATTGAATATTCAGGATGTGCAGTTACTGAACACCATGCAGGACAATAACATGGAATCGATTACTCTGCATATACCGCTGGAACAGGTACAACCGTCCCTGACGCAGGAACTGGCCGAGATGTGTCAACAACATCCGGGTAAGCTGGTGCTTAAGTTTGAGATTTTTGACCAACATCGTCACCGAGTGGCGTTCACCTCCCAGAATACAGAGGTGCATATAGACAAACTTTTCTACCGCAGTTTGCGAGATTGGGAAGCCGACTATGGCATCACGTATCAGGTCTGTACGCATCCCTAATCGCACAACGAGAACAAATCGGCTCTGGGGTTAACGAGCATCACAGGCACCTGACTGCGCATGATGGCTCGCCGTTCGGGCGGACCAAATAGGATATCATCCCATCCATACTCCCGACTGGCCGTCAGCAACAAGAGCTGATGGGCAGATTCGCGTTGTCGCTCCACCGCTTCGCGGGTGAGGGAAAAACTGTTTTTATGGGCAGGAAGAATCTCATAAGGAATGGGATCCCCGGAGGTTTGGCGAATGGACAAAATATGGGAGATGATTCGTTGCATATTCGTCCGGGCCTTATGGCCATAGTCGTGGGCAGGCATGAGCACAATGGTGGCTCCCGTCTTGCGACTCAGATACGTACATATCTGCGCCTTATACACCTCTTCCTCCAACAGAGTCACCGGAACGAGAATGCGTTGCAAACAAGTGATTTCCCGCATGGTAGGCGTAACAAACACATACGGACGACGCTCCTGGCGGCAATCATTGAGATGATGCTGAATCACAGCAGGAGCGTTGGCACAGGTAATGAGTCGTATGTCTTCGTTATCGTGGTAAATCATTGGGAAATCTGTCTTTCATCCAAAGCATGCTGGTATTCACGCGCAGTGGCTGCATGTTGGGAATATGTGGACGAAAAGATATGGGTTCCGGAAAAATCCGGGTTGGCACACATGTACAGGTAATTGGTTTTGGGTGCATGCAGCACGGCATCAATGGTGGTACCCTGGGCACACCGAATGGGACCGGGTGGCAAACCCGGATATTTGTACGTGTTGTACGGCGAATCCATCCGCAGATGCCGATAGAGCACCCGACGCATTTTGAAATTGCCTGTGGCAAAAATGACCGTCGGGCAGGCCTGCAGGTGCATGTTCTTGTGCAACCGGTTCATGTACAGACTGGCAATCAGGGGATATTCCTGTTTCTTATTGGTTTCTGACTCGATAATACTGGCCAGTGTCTGCACCTCAACGGGCGTGAGTCCGATACTGTCTGCCGCATGCCTGCGCGCTTCGTTCCAAAATCGGTTATACTCTTTTTCCATGCGTTTGAACAACTGATCCGCACTGATGGTCCAATACACCTCATACGTGTTGGGAATAAACAGACAAACGGCCGTTTCCTTATTCAAATGGAAAGCCTGCATGTACTGATCGGAATCCAGACGGGCAATGATTTGCGCAGAATCAATCAACAGTTGATGACCCAGTTTACCGGCCAACTGCTCGCGCGTGCGAACCTGATTATTCCACGTAATGCGCACGGGTGAACCTTCACCGAGCTGGAGACGACGAATCAAATTCTTGTCCCCTATCTTAGCTGGAAACGAATAATATCCGGGTTGGGGTTTGTCGTACAACAATTGACGCTTATGGATGCGCCAATCCATCATGGAACCTATCTTATAATCCTCCAGCATGGCCTGCAACAACGAATCGGCCGTAGCATCCGGATAGACATAGTAACCATGACTATCCCCGTCCCGACTGGTGAAATTGCAAATTTCCAAACGATAATACTGTTCAGCGGCCCAGGCAATGGCGCACAGGCCCACAAAAGCGACCACAGCGGCTGCAATCAGCCAACGACGCTTGGTTTTAGACATTTTTTTCGTCACTTATTTCTTGATTTTAATTCGTAAACATCCATTTTCGCCGCAAAGGTACAACTTTTTTTGCACATATGCAAAAAAAGTATTATCTTTGCAGCAAATTTGGAATATAAACACGAGAGAATATGCAAAATTTTGTAGAAGAGTTACGTTGGCGTGGGATGTTACAGGATATCATGCCCGGCACTGAGGAACAGTTAATGAAAGAAGTGACTACTGCCTATGTGGGTATTGACCCAACGGCAGATAGTCTGCACATAGGTCACTTATGCGGCATTATGATGTTGCGCCATTTGCAGCGCTGTGGGCACAAACCCATTGCCCTGCTGGGAGGTGCCACCGGTATGATTGGCGATCCCAGCGGCAAATCGGCCGAGCGTAACCTGCTGACGGAGGAGACGCTTCGTCACAACGTGGAGGCCATTCGCAAACAGTTGGAACATTTTTTGGATTTTAACAGCACCGCTCCCAATGCAGCCGAACTGGTGAACAACTACGACTGGATGAAGGATTATACGTTCTTGGATTTTGCCCGCAATATCGGTAAACTGATTACGGTGAACTACATGATGGCCAAGGATAGTGTCAAAAAGCGTTTTAACGGCGAGTTTAATTGCGGTATGTCGTTCACAGAGTTTACCTATCAGTTGCTGCAAGGCTACGATTATGTCTATCTGAACTCGCACAAGAACTGCAAATTGCAAATGGGTGGCAGCGATCAATGGGGCAATATAACCACGGGTACGGAGTTGATTAAGAAGATCACCGGCAACGAGGCTTATGCACTGACCTGTCCGTTAATCACCAAAGCAGATGGCAAGAAGTTTGGCAAGACCGAACAGGGAAACATCTGGCTGAGCAAGGACTATACCTCTCCCTACCGTTTTTACCAGTTCTGGCTCAATGTCAGTGATGATGATGCCAAACGGTATATCAAAATTTTCACCTCCCTGACTCGTGAAGAGATAGAGGCCCTCATTGCCGAACATGACCAGGCACCCCATTTGCGCGTGCTGCAAAAACGTCTGGCTCAAGAAGTGACCATCATGGTTCACTCTCAGGAAGACTATGACGCCGCCGTAGAGGCCAGCAATATCCTTTTTGGCAAAGCCACCAAAGAGGCCCTGGAGCGTTTGGATGAACAAACCTTCCTGCAGGTGTTTGAGGGTGTACAGCAGTTTAGCATTCCTCGCGCTGAGTTACAGGCCGGTATTGCCCCACTCGACTTGTTGGCCGAAAAAACGCAGATCTTCCCCAGCAAGGGCGAAGCCCGCAAAATGATTTTGGCCAACGGGTTCTCCATGAATAAGGAAAAACTCACCGATCCACAGACGCCCATCGATACACGTGCGCTGATTAACGACAAGTATATCCTGTTCCAAAAAGGCAAAAAGGATTATTTCCTGGTGATTGCTGATTGATGATTGCTGATTGATGATTGATCGCCCTTACGGGCTATTGATGACTACTAAAAACAAAGGCCCTTTCTTCACAGAAAGGACCTCGTTTTTTTAGGGTTGGGTAAAATCAATTACTCAGCAACCTCTGCAGCAGCCTCAGCAGGAGCCTCTTCTACGAGAGAATCAGCAACCTCTTCGATAACAGCCTCTTCGCAGCAAGCCTCTTCGCAAGCCTTTTCGCAGCAAGCGGGTTTTTGAGCCTTGTTACAGCAGCTCATAGCGCAAAGAGCGATAGCTGCAATGAACATCATCTTTTTCATCTCTAAAACTAGTTTTAATTGTTAATTTTTGTACATATTTCGGTATCCCGTACCGAATTCGACTGCAAAATTATAAAGTTTTTTGGATATATGCAAAAAAAAATGTAATTTTGCAGAAATTTTTTTTCTATTTATGGCTAAAACTGGTAAAAATACCCCCCTTGAGGGAGTCGATTGGCGATTTATCGGAAAAAACGTGCTGATTGCCGTCATTATTTTCGTCGTTGGACTAACGGTTTTGTTTTTCTGGCTGCGCCGATACACCGAACACGGACAGGAAGTTCAGGTGCCTCAATTGGTAGGCTTAAACATCGAGGATGCAGACAGTTTATTGGCCAAGGACCGGTTAACGCTGACCGTCATTGATTCCACCTTCTCCCGTGCGGTGCCCCTGGGAACGATTGTCGATCAAAACCCGCCGGCCCTCAGCCATGTGAAGCATGATCGTACCATATACGTTGTGGTCAATGCGCGCACACGCAAACATGTCATCCTGCCGGAATTGCATGATATGAGTTATCGTCAGGCGGAAAACACCTTGCGACAAATGGGTTTGCAGGTAGGTGAAGTTACCTATGAACCCTCCGAGTACCGCGATTTGGTCATAGGCATGATGCACAAGGGCGAGAATATCGAACAAGGACTGAGACTGGAAGAAGGCAGTGTGGTGGATTTGATCGTGGGCATTGGACAAGGAACAGAATTGGTTTTTGTGCCCAATCTGAGCGGCATGACCATCACGCAGGCTCGGGCCACGTTACTCAGTCAGCATCTGACTTTGGGAGCAGCCCATTATGATACCATACCCCAGCAGGGGGAAGAGTTGGAGTTTGTCGTTTATACCCAGGAACCGTTACCGGACAAGAGTATACGGGAAGGCAACAGCGTCAAAGTATGGTTGTCCACCGATCCCCAAAAGGCGCTGATGGTTCACGTTCAGGATGACGAAGAGGAGTTTTTTTAAGACACGAGCATGATACAAGAGCCCATGGATAAGCGGGAAGACGAGGTTCAGGACGAAGAAGTCTTTGAGCGTTGGCGGTGTGAGGTAGACAAAGGACAAACACCCATCAGGGTGGATAAGTACCTCAGTGAGCACATGGCAGGGACGTCCCGTAACCGGATCCAGAATGCGGCCGATGCCGGCAATATATGGGTGAACGGCCGTGCGGTCAGCTCCAATCACAAAGTACGCCCACTGGATGTGATTCAGGTGTTGCTCGATCACGAGCCGCACGATTTTACCATCACTCCGGAAGCCATCCCATTGAATATCGTGTATGAGGATGAGGATGTGTTGGTGATCAACAAACCGGCAGGATTGGTCGTTCATCCCGGACACGGCAACTATGAACATACGCTGCTTCATGCCCTGGCCTATCATTTTGCCCAATCATCTCACTCCCTGGACATCAACGACCCCAACATCGGACTGGTGCACCGCATTGACAAGGATACCAGTGGGTTGTTGCTGATTGCCAAAACCGCAAGTGCCAAAACCCACCTGGGATTGCAGTTTTTTGAGCATTCTACCACCCGCACCTACAATGCCCTCGTTTGGGGAAGAATGGAAGAAGAGTCTGGGACCATCATTGGGGCATTGGGCAGAGACAACCGTGATCGCACCCTATACCGGGTGTGGGATCCGGAGGAAAACCCCAATGCCAAAGAGGCTATTACGCATTGGCGTGTCCTGGAACGATTGGCATATGTCACGCTGGTGGAATGTCGTTTGGAAACGGGCAGAACCCACCAGATACGTGCCCATATGCGCCATATCGGGCATCCCCTGTTTGCAGATGAAAAATATGGAGGTATGGAAATCCTAAAAGGATTAAGAACCCAAAAATACAAACAGTATATCGAAAATTGTTTTGCCCTCTGTCCCCGTCAGGTGTTGCATGCCAAGACGTTGGGATTTACACACCCGAGAACCGGAGAACGCCTGTTTTTTGAAAGCGAATGGCCGGAAGATATCACTCAATTAATCACTAAATGGAGAAATTATGAGCCGAATACTTTGGGCGGATGATGAGATTGAACTTCTCAAACCGTATATTTTGTTTCTCAATACCAAAGGGTATGAGGTAACCCCTGTATGCAGTGGACAAGATGCTTTGGATCAATGCCGAGCATCCTCGTTTGACATCATTTTTTTGGACGAGCAAATGCCCGGACTCAGTGGCATAGAGACCTTACAGGCCATCAAGCAGTTGCGTGGGGATATTCCGGTGGTGATGATTACCAAATCGGAGGAAGAGAATATCATGGATCAGGCAGTGGGACAGCAGATTGCCGATTATCTGATTAAACCGGTCAACCCCAATCAGATACTGCTGTGTCTGAAAAAGCATATTCACCAGCGGGAACTGGTGCAAACACAGACCAACAAAGACTATCGGGAAGATTTTTCCGATATCAGTTACATGATTACCACGGCCTCCACCCTGGAGGAATTTATGGCCATTCATCGTACACTGACCTCATGGGAGATGCGCTTAACCCAGGCCGACTCGTCCATGCAGGAGATATTACAGCAGCAAAAAGCGGAAGCGAACAGTGCGTTTTTTAAGTATATCACACGTCACTACACCTCCTGGTTTACCGAGGATAAGCGTCCGTTGCTCTCACCGGATATCATGAAAAAAGTGATTTTCCCCACCTTGGATGCCGGAGAGAAACTCTTTTTTGTGGTGATTGATAATTTTCGCTACGATCAGTGGAAATGCATTCAACCCTTGCTCAGCGAATTGTTCACCATTCGTAATGAACAGTTATATACATCCATCCTGCCTACGGCAACCCAATATGCCCGCAATGCCATCTTTTCCGGTCTGATGCCGGATGATATCCGCAAGATGTGGCCCAACCTGTGGGTAGAGGAAGAAGACGAAGAGGGAAAAAACCTCAATGAGAAAGATCTGATACAGACCTGTATGGATCGTTTTCGCAAACGGTATGAGTTTGCCTATTTCAAGATTAATGAGAGTGATTTTTGCGAACGCATCACCCGTCAGATACAAGGATTAAAAACGCCACTGAACGTGGTAGTCATCAATTTTATCGATATGTTATCCCATTCGCGCACCGACTCCAAGATGATGCGTGAGTTGTGCAACAACGAAGAGGCCTATCGGTCGCTGACCCTTTCATGGTTTAAGCATTCCCCTACCTATCAGTTGTTTAAGAAAATAGCCTCTCTGGGGTATCGGGTGATACTGACCACCGATCATGGAACGGTCAGGGTCAACAATCCGGTGTCCATCATTGGAGACAAGAATACCAACACCAACCTGCGCTACAAGGTAGGCAAGGCGCTGAATTGCAGTTGTAAGAACACCATGGAAGTGACTCATCCCGAGACTATCGGGTTGCCATGTCCCAATGTATCCAGCAGTTATGTGTTCTGTTCGGGAGCCGATTTTTTTGCTTATCCCAATAATTTCAATTACTATGCACAGTTCTATCGTGACACCTTCCAGCATGGAGGTATATCGATGGAAGAAATGCTGATTCCGCTGATAGAAATGGATCCCAAATGAAAGTACTGAAGCATCTGATGATCATTCTCTGCCTGACGATTGGCGTTTGGGCGGTTTGGAATCTGTTTTCTCACCAAGTGCGAAAGGTATCGTATCCGTCAATGCCCTGTGTGAGTGTACTCACGTACAATACCCATCGAATGGGTGAATTTAAGCACGCAGAGCAAAATCGGGTCATTCGGTATTTGCAACAGATGCCGGCCGATATCATTTGTCTGCAGGAGGTGGAGGTTTATCACGATGCACAATATCTCACATTGAAGGAACTCAGAGCGGCACTGGATATGTATCCTTACACCTATTTTGATTTTAAGATATACAATTCCCGTCGTCAGTTTGGCAATGTGGTTTTTTCCAAATACCCGCTATTGAATAAACAAACCATTCAATTTGATTCGCGCAGCAGCATCTCTTCACGTTGTGATGTGGTCGTGGGGGATGATACATTACGACTGGTGAACAATCATCTGGAGAGCAATCGACTGGTGAGTGAAGATTTTCAATTGGATTCGATGAACTGGGAATCCACTCGGGCTACGGCGCATCGGTTATCGCACAAGATGAAGATTGCCCGTGTCATTCGCCATGGTCAGGCCACAGCGGTGAAGCAGGCCATTCAGGCAAGTGAGTACCCAGTCATTGCCGTGGGTGATTTTAACAGCATCCCTTTATCCTATGTCTATCAGCGACTCAAATGGGGCATGCGAGATTGTTTTTTGCAGACCAGTCGTGGACAATTGGGTTGGACACTGACCCGGCACCATTTGGGAATTCGCATTGATTATATCCTATGCAGCCAAGATCTGCAACCTCTAAAAACAGAAGTGGTCCGAGTCAATTACTCAGACCACTATCCCGTGATTGCCACTATTGGATGGGTTCCTGATAGTGATAATCCTTAAACCGTGGTTTCTTCTCATGCTTGGGTTTGCGTTTGAGCCCATGCCACTTATCCTGACCATAACGCCACCAAAGAATCAGCAGGGCGCCAAACAGCATGCCTCCCAAATGGGCAAAATGAGCTACATTGTCGATGGAGAACCGACCGGCTGATACCAGCGTGGGAAGTCCCATGAACAACTCTATCAACGCATATATAATCACGAACACGCGTGCGCGTATGGGTACGGGAATAAAGAGGATAAACATGGGAACATCGGGAAACAGCCATCCAAAGGCCAGCAATATACCAAACACGGCTCCACTGGCACCAATGGTGATGGCAGGGTGCATGGGCATAAACAGGGCCCAAACGGCCATTTGAACCAATGCGGCTCCTACGCCGCAAACCAGATAGTAAATCAGAAATTTCTTTTCTCCCCAACTTTGCTCAATGGCAGGACCAAACATCCACACGGCAAACATGTTAAAGAACAGGTGTGAAAAATTGGCATGCAGGAACATGTAGGTGAGAGGTTGCCAAATGTGGAAACCGCCAGCCGTGGGATTGCTCAAACCTAAAAGATTGGTAACAGACAAACCATAGCGCTGCAACAGAATGTCGAACAGATAGACCAGCAGGTTAATCAGCAGGATATTTTTGGTAATGGTTGGTAGTTGTCTCATAACGGGTGCAAAATTACTATTTTTTTGCGAAATATACTACTAAAACAATGCCAAAAGGCAGTTTTTGGCAGAAAATTGCAAAAAAATGCAGTTTTTTACGCCAAACGTTTTGCAGATATCAAAAAAAATTGTAACTTTGCACTCGATATTGAAATGAAAGGGTTATTATCCCCCATGAATAATTAATTATTTACTTATTTAAACTTTTATTTTATGAACAAAAGTGAACTCGTAGCTGCAATCGCAGCTAAGGCTGAAATGCCAAAGGCAAAGGCTGCTGTAGCTCTCGACGCTGCCATGGAAGCAATTGTTGAAGCTCTGAAGAAGGGCGAAGGTGTACAACTGATTGGCTTTGGTGGCCTGTCTGTTATCAACCGTCCTGCTCACAAGGGCATCAATCCTGCCACCAAACAAGCTATCATGATTCCTGCCAAGAAAGTGATTAAGTTCAAAGCAGGTGCCAAGATGGCCCTCTAATCAGGCAATCTTACATACAGACGAGTTGCTCTACCAGGGCAACTCGTTTTGTGTTCAATCGTGCTAAAAAATCAAAACTATGCTTAATGTCATATTATGTGGTGCCCCAGGCAGTGGAAAAGGGACACAATCGGATTTGTTGGTAGAGAAATATGGTCTTCAGCATCTGAGCACAGGAGATGTGCTTCGTGCGGAGATTAAGTCCGGCAGTGAATTGGGAAAAGAGATTGATGGTCTCATTTCACGTGGAGAGTTGGTTCCGGATCATAAAATGATTCATCTGATTGAGAATTTTCTGGATCAGTTGCCATCGGACAGCAAAGGAGTGATCTTTGATGGTTTTCCTCGTACGGTAGAGCAGGCAGAGGCGCTGACGATGATGTTGAATCGCCGTGGACTCAAGGCGGTGATGTTGGATTTGATGGTGGAAGAAGACGAAGTGATCAAGCGACTGTTGGAGCGCGGTAAGACGTCGGGTCGCAAGGATGATAACTATGAAACCATTAAGCAACGTTTGCACGTCTTTCACCAGGTGACCAAACCGGTTTGTACCTATTATTTGAAGCATCATAACTATTTCTTGATCAACGGCAATCATTCCATCGATTTGACATTCGCTCAGATTGATACCATTCTGCAGTTGATTAGCAAGTAACCTGTTATCGGATTTTCCATCATGGATACCAATTTTATTGATTACGTCAAGATTTATTGCCGTTCGGGCAAAGGAGGCGCGGGTTGTATGCACCTGCACCGGGCCAAGTATGTGCCCAAAGGAGGACCGGACGGAGGTGACGGCGGTCGAGGAGGACATATTATCCTGGAGGGAAATCGTAACTTATGGACCCTGCTCCATCTCAAGTATCAAAAGCATATTATGGCCACCGATGGTGGTCGAGGCGGTGAGAGTCGCAGTTTTGGTAAAGATGGAGAGGACAAGATTATTCAGGTTCCGTGCGGAACCGTCATTTATGACGGAGATACGGGCGAATTTCTCACGGAGGTCAAAGAGCATGGCCAACGGGTGATATTGCTTCGTGGCGGACGTGGAGGATTGGGTAACTGGCATTTCCGCACGGCCACCAATCAGACACCCCGTTATGCCCAGCCCGGCGAGGAGTGTCAGGAGCGCAATGTGATTATGCAACTCAAGGTGCTGGCGGATGTAGGTTTGGTCGGTTTTCCCAATGCCGGCAAATCGACCTTACTGAGTATCGTGAGTGCTGCCAAACCCCAGATTGCGGATTATCCTTTTACCACATTGGTTCCTCAATTGGGCATTGTATCGTACCGAGACAATCGCTCGTTCTGCATGGCAGACATTCCCGGTATCATCGAAGGAGCGAGCGAAGGCAAAGGACTCGGATTGCGATTTTTGAGGCATATAGAGCGCAACGCAGTACTGTTGTTTATGGTGCCTGCCACGAGTGAAAAGATTGACCGGGAGTACAAGATACTGCTCTCGGAGTTGGAAAAATACAATCCACAACTGTTGACCAAAGCGCGTATTCTGGCCATTTCCAAATGCGATATCCTGGACGAAGCCGGTGTCAAAAAACTGCGGACCAAAGCCCATAAACTGGAGGATAAACTGGGAATTAAGATTGTCCTCCTGTCCTCGTTGAGTGGTTTGGGCGTGGACGAAGTCAAGGATGCTATTTGGGACGAGTTACTCAAAGAACAGAACCAGGTCATCGAAATATCCCACGCTCCTATTGCCGTAGAGCAACGCGAACCCATGGAATCGGGCGAGCCACAAGAGGAGGCTTCCACCATCTATTTGAATGAAGTGGAGGAAGATTGGGACTTAAACAAGTACAAGGGTATTGGTTGGGATGAATAACGATAAGCAACGATACAATCGGTTGATTGAGTGGCGCGAGAAACACATCTCGGAAAAACAACTGGTTCTGCTGCTCAGTCTGATTGTCGGTTGTCTGTGTTCGGTTGCCGCCTTTATTCTCAAAACCCTGATTGAGTTTATTCAACACATAATACAAACCCATTTGGCGACGGAGCACCACATCTGGTACTTCGTTTTTCCCATGATTGGTATCGCTTTGGCCGCCCTCTTTGTTCATTATGTGGTCCGCGACGATATCTCGCATGGTATCACCAAGATACTGTATGCCATTTCTCAACGCAAATCGATTATCAAACTGCATAATACCTGGTCATCGCTGGTCAGTTCTGCCATCACCATTGGTTTTGGTGGTTCGGTAGGAGCGGAGGCTCCTATTGTCCTTACCGGAGCCGCCATTGGCAGCAATCTGGCCAAAGTGTTGCGCTTGGATCAAAAAACGATGATGCTCATGATTGGTTGTGGAGCCGCCGGAGCTGTCGCAGGTATATTTAAGGCTCCCATTGCCGGTTTGGTCTTTACCCTGGAAGTCTTGCTGATGGACCTGACCATGACCAGTCTGGCACCCCTGCTTATCTCGTCGGTATCGGCCACGGCATTATCGTATATTCTGACCGGTTCCGATCCCATGTTTGTGTTGGAAAACACCGAACCCTTTGCGCTGCATCGCATTCCCTGGTATCTGGTTTTGGGAGTGGTATGTGGTTTGACCAGTCTGTATTTTATTCGCGCCAACAACTGGTTGGAGCGATGGTTTAAGCACCATATACAATCGCCGTGGAAAAAGACACTGACAGGAGGTGGTCTATTGGGTTTGTTGATTTTGATCTTTCCCCCACTCTATGGTGAAGGCTACAGTACGATTATGGATATCATCAATGGGCATTATGATCTGATATCCACATCTCCTTTTGCCCTGTTGGGTAACTCTGTCTGGGTGTTGCTTATCTATATACTGCTGATTATTCTCACCAAGGTGGTGGCCTGTGTGGCGACCAATGGTGGAGGCGGAGTCGGAGGTATATTTGCACCTTCCCTGTTTACCGGAGCGTTGGTGGGTCTGCTGACTGCCCGCCTGCTGCAGATAATGGGCATTCATGTTCCGGAAGCCAATTTTGCATTGGTGGGCATGTCGGGTCTGATGTCGGGTGTGATGTTTGCCCCGTTAACCGGTATCTTCCTGATAGCCGAACTCACGGGAGGTTATCACCTGTTTATGCCATTGATGATTGTGTCCACCACCTCCTATATCACCATTCGTGTGTTTGAGTCTCACAGCCTGTACGCCATGCGTTTGGCTCAAAAAGGTGAACTGCTCACCCATAACAAGGACCGTAATGTACTGCGACTGATGCATATCCAATCGGTATTGGAGACGGACATTGTCACGGTGGAACCTCAGATGTGTTTGGGAGAACTGGTGAAGGTCATCGCCACCAGTCATCGCAATATTTTCCCCGTAGTAGATGCCAAGGGCCGGTTGAGAGGGATGCTGCTGTTGGACGAAGTGAGAAACATCATGTTTCAACCCCGGTTGTACAAGCGATTTACCGTAGAAGAACTGATGACCTCGCCCGCAGCCATCTTGCAGGAAGATATGCCCATGGAGAAAGTGATGGAACTGTTTGAGGACACAGGGGCGTGGAATCTGCCCGTAGTGGATGTCCATAAAAAATACATGGGCATTGTGTCCAAGTCTCAGATTTTCTCGTGTTATCGGGAATTGTTGGTAGAATTCTCCGAAGAATAAATACAGAAGGGATGATCAGGCGCCAAACTCTTTGGCCATTCCTTTTAACAGCGTGTCACAGTAATCGAGCAACTGTTGTGCCTGGGTTGCTTTTTGTTTATATTCGCTCACGCTCAGTGCCTGAGCCTGTTCCAACGAGGTAACAATCTCTTCAATCCGTGCCACAGCTTCGTCATAAGAGAGGGAGGATATCGAATCTGCTGTCTTTTTCATCGCTTATTGTCCTTTGCCGTCAATGATTACCCCAAGGGTATAAAATATAATCTTCAGATCCAGACCCAACGATTGGTTCTCCATATAGGCGATATCATACTTGAGGCGTTCCAGCATTTTGGGCATGGTGTCCGTGTACCCCACCTTGATGGGTCCCCAGCTGGTTAATCCGGGTCTTATTTTGTACAACAGGCAATAGTAAGGTGCCTGTTGCTCTATTTGTTCAATAAAATACGCGCGTTCCGGACGGGGTCCCACCAACGACATATCGCCTCGCAGCACATTCCACATCTGAGGCAGTTCGTCCAAACGGTACTTACGCATGATGCGCCCTATGGGTGTCACCCGCGGATCGTCCTCTGCAGATAATTGAGGAACATCTGATTCGGCATGCTCCACCATGGTACGAAACTTGAGAATATCAAAACTGCGCCCATAGAGTCCAATGCGCTGCTGACGGTAGATAACCGGTCCGGGAGAAGAACGCTTAACCAAGATAGCCAAAACGGCATAGACTGGCGAAGCAATCACCATAATCAGCAGCGAAACGATCATATCAGCAGCCCGTTTGATACTCATCTGGCAGTCAGACATATGAGGACGGGTGATGCAGATATACGGCATGTCATTGAGTTGGATGATATGTGCCGCACCTGTTACAATATCGATTAGACGCGGGACAATATAAATATCTTTGCCACTGGGATATGCCTGGGATATGCGTCGATACAGGTCTGATTCACTCTCCAGAGGATTGGGTTCGATAATGATGACCTGGGGTTGAGGAGAGTGGATACGATGAAGCAATGTAATACTCACCCGTGGCACATAACTGATGACGAACTGCAGCGCAAACAGCACGGCCAACGAACCCAGATAATGACGATAATCGGCGACTACATCATCAATGATGATGGCAAAAAAAGCGCCCAAAGCGATTACCACGGCACTAATCAGTGTCGTCAGCACTTCCTGTCCCAGATCCTTGCGCTGCACACGCAGGTAGTATCCGCTGAGGTAATAAATAATCAGGCAGCCAATGGGATAGATATAGAGGGGGCGGTAAAAATCAAAGGCTGGAATCATCACGGATTCCCAACCGAAGATACGACCTTCATACACCAGCCACCGAAAGAGCAAGAAGCACACCCAAACCACCATGGACGACAATATATCGGCCAGGATATAATGGAGTTGTTGCTTGCGGTAGGTGCTCATCGTATAATGGTGACTTCGTTATTGGGTCCTATTTTGATAATCCCGCTGGGTTGATGTGGTTTGCAGTCTTCACGGCGATAGCGGCAAATATAATCCACACCTCGACGAATCTCTTCGCTCACATCCCCATACGTTTTGGCAGCCGGTTGACCGGATATATTGGCCGAAGTGGAGACAACAGGATGGCGAAGTTTTTGACACAGATCGTGTGAGAAGCGTTCTTCAGTAATACGTATTCCCAAACTGCCATCTTCAGCAATCAGGCTTTCTGCCACATTGCGGGCATTGGGATAGATAATGGTCATGGGACTGCAGCCTTCCGTAACCTCTAACAGCTGTTGTGCAGCACTCGGTACATCCACATAAGCTTGCAGTTTGCCGGCTCCGTCCAACAGGCACAACATCGATTTGCTGTCAGCGCGCTGTTTTAAGGCAAAGATCTTGCGCACAGCCTGTTCATTGGTAGCATCACATCCTATACCCCACACGGTATCCGTGGGATATAGGATGATGCCTCCCTGCTGCATCACCTGTACAGCAGTATTCAGATCTTCTAATGCGTAACGATTAGAGTTTGGGTCCAGCTTCGACGAGTGCTTTTCCTGCTTCATTGTTCTCGTACTTAACGAAGTTCTTGATGAAGCGACCAGCCAAATCCTTGGCCTTGTTCTCCCACTCAGCAGCATCAGCATACGTATCGCGAGGATCCAGGATAGCAGGATCTACACCTGGCAAAGCAGTCGGTACTTCGAAATCGAAATAAGGAATCTTCTTGGTTTCAGCACTCAGAATGCTGCCATCCAGGATAGCGTCAATGATACCACGGGTATCGCGAATCGAGATACGCTTGCCGGTACCATTCCATCCCGTATTGACGAGATAAGCCTTGGCACCGCTCTTCTCCATGCGCTTCACCAGTTCCTCAGCATACTTGGTAGGATGCAACTCCAGGAAGGCTTGGCCAAAGCATGCGCTGAAAGTAGGAGTAGGCTCGGTGATACCACGCTCGGTACCAGCCAACTTAGCCGTGAAACCGCTCAAGAAGTAGTACTTGGTTTGTTCCGGAGTCAGAATCGATACGGGAGGCAGTACGCCAAAGGCATCGGCACTGAGGAAAATCACATTCTTGGCAGCAGGACCTGCAGAAACGGGACGTACAATCTTCTCAATATGGTTGATCGGATAACTTACACGCGTATTCTCGGTCACGGACTTATCGTTAAAGTCAATCTTGCCCTCAGCGTCTACGGTCACATTCTCCAGCAGTGCATCGCGGCGAATAGCGTTGTAGATATCCGGCTCAGACTCCTTGTCCAATTTGATCACCTTGGCATAGCAACCACCTTCGAGATTGAACACGCCTTTGTCATCCCAACCATGCTCGTCATCACCAATGAGCAAACGCTTAGGATCCGTACTCAGGGTGGTCTTACCGGTTCCGCTCAATCCAAAGAAGATGGCGGTATTCTCACCGTTCATATCGGTGTTGGCAGAGCAGTGCATGGATGCAATGCCCTTCAGAGGCAGGTAGTAGTTCTGCATGGAGAACATACCCTTTTTCATTTCACCACCATACCAGGTGTTGATAATCACCTGCTCGCGGCTGGAGGTATTAAAGGCTACGCAAGTATCCGAGTTCAGTCCGAGTTCCTTGTAGTTATCCACTTTGGCCTTGCTGGCGTTGTAGATCACAAAGTTGGGTTCAAAGTCTTCCAACTCTTCAGCGGTGGGCTGAATGAACATATTCTTAATAAAGTGTGCCTGCCATGCTACTTCTACGATAAAACGAACTGCCAGGTGGGTCTCCTTGTTGGCGCCGCAGAAAGCGTCTACCACATACAGGTTCTTGTTGCACAACTCCTTCACAGCGATCTCTTTCACCTTAGCCCAAATCTCTTCGCTCATGGGATGGTTATCATTCTTGTAGGCCTCGCTGGTCCACCATACATTGTTATGGCTCTGAGCATCATCCACAATGTATTTGTCCTTAGGAGAACGACCGGTAAAAATACCTGTCATCACATTTACTGCGCCGAGCTCTGTGAGCTGACCTTTTTCGTAACCTTCCAGATTAGGATTGGTCTCGGCCTTAAACAACTCATCATAAGATGGGTTATGCGCGATTACGGTAGCACCCGTAATGCCATACTTAGCTAAATCAATTGTTTTCATAATGCTGTATCTATTATTTATTCTATTTGTTCTATTCGTTCTATTCGTTCTATAATAGGACTAGTCCTATTTTAGCGAGTACAAAATTACAACTTTTTTTTCAATCCTCCAAATTTTCTTTTACTTTTGTCACATGGACTTTACAAAATCGACATTTTTGGCATCAAAACACCCTTTTACGCGATAAATATTTGCACAGAATGGGAAAAAGCAGTACTTTTGCACCGTGTTTTTCATGGTATTAGATTTAAGGTTAAGTAAAGATTGGGTTGTCGGGAGACAATCCTTCTTTTTTTTATTCAGCAATCATCAATAGCCCTTAAGGCGAGCAATAGAAAAGGGACCTCCATTTGGAAGGTCCCTTTTCCCTATTCATAACCCATTTATTAACTAGTAACTCGTACGTTGGGTTGCAGCATAGGAGATCTTCAGTGCGTACGCACGTCTTAACTCCTGTTTAATATCTGCAATCACACCCATACGGGTTTCTTTATCTGCTTTGATTGACACGGTCATCAAACCTTGTTCAGACTCTTTCATAGCCGAACGTTGGTTGACAATATAGTCACCTATCTCGGACTTATCTGCAAAAGCGTCATCCAATTGGATACGGGTTTCAGCACCATACTGTTTACGGAACTCTGCGGTAGGAGTACCTACGTAGATGTAACGAACCAGCGATTTCTTCTCCAACTTGGTCAACTCCGTTGCCTGAGGGTTCTGGAACTGAACCTTGTACGAAACCTCCTTCATGGAGGTAACGGACATAAAGAAGAACAGCAGCATGAAGATGATATCCGGAAGCGAACTGGTGTTCAGCGCCGGCATCTCACGTTTTTCATTTCGACGAATCTTTGCCATAATTAATTTCCTCCATAGTTTTTAGGCTCAGCCTCAGAGATCTTCTGCGGATAGATCTTGTTGATTCGCTTTTGCAGGTCCTCGTCCAGATCTTTGTAAGCCTTGTGAAAATACTTATGCGCACACTCGTCACGCAATTCGTTATATGCAGCTACCAACTCATTTTGTACGTTCAAATATGCCTGATACTGGGTATCTACGTCATTTTGAACCGAGATTACGTGCTCTTTGGTGTACTTCATCATACCAAACGGAGCACCGAAATCCTCTTCGAACAATTTGGGATAGAAGGATTCATCATTCTCGTTGAGGATGAACTTCTTGGCTTCCTCTTTGAGTTGTCGAACATCCATCAATTGACCCTGTACCATCAGCTGGTTCACCGAATTGATCTTAACGACCAACAGGTTACGCTTATTGATCTCGGTATCCTCAATTTTCTGATCAGGAGGAATAGGAGCTGGTAAGCGGCGAGCCAAACCCTGGTTCACATCCATAGAGGTGGTCACCAGAAAGAATATCAACAGCAAGAAAGAGATATCCGCCATAGAGCTGGCATTAATCTGTGGAATTTTCTTTGCCATATTACTCGTTCAAACTCTTAATGATTACTTTTTATTCTTCGTATACACTACGCCCCAAACCAGAGCGCCAATCGTTGCAACAACCAAAATATAGGTAAGGTATAAGCAAGCGTCACTCAAACGAGCCATTCCGCCTACGTTATCAGTACCTTCGTAACCGATAATCTTGACTTCGTCAGCACTGCCGAGCAACCAGCAAATCACCAACAGAGCAATAAAGGCAATGACAACGATCAGGCCACGGAGCGCTTTCTTACGATCTATCTTGTAGGTCTTAACAAACTCCCAAATGACAACAGCCAAAGTAACCAAGCATACGAGAGCGACCAGGATGTAGTTCCATGCCAGGAACAGGTTGGTAAAGTACGGGATATTCAAGAAGTCACCCGCTACTTCCAAAGTGCCTTCCGAACCACCGAGGAAGAAGAACATTATCGAGCAGATAATGCCTAATCCCATCAGGACCCATAGGGCAATCTTAGGAATCATTTTATAGTCTTTCATAATGCTAATGCTAATTTAACCGTTATTATTTCTTGTGAGCAGCGTCAAACTCTACCACGATATCCAACAGGCTGATCGAGCTGTCTTCCATTTCGTTCACCAGACCTTCGATTACGCTCAGGATGTAGTTATAGAACAATTGCAGAATAATAGCGATAATCAAACCCAGAAGGGTGGTCAACAGAGCGACCTTAATACCACCGGCAACAACGGTAGCCGAGATATCACCCACTTGTTGGATCTTATCGAAGGCCTGAATCATACCGATAATGGTTCCTAAGAATCCCAACGACGGAGCGATAGAGATGAACAGCGAAATCCAGCTCAGGTTCTTCTCCAACAGACCCAATTGTACGCCACCGTAAGAAGCAACCGTCTTCTCTACTACGTCGATACCTTCGTCATAGCGGCTCAAACCCTGATAGAAGATACTGGCCACAGGACCACGCGTGTTGCGGCAAACTTCCAGAGCAGCCTCGATACCACCCTTCTTCAGAGCAGCCTCAATATTCTCCAACAAAGCCTTGGTATTGGTTTTGGAAAGGCTTAAATAAATAATACGCTCAATGCAGAGTGCCAAACCGAACACCAAGCACAGAAGAGTTGCAGCCATAAAGCCGGCACCACCTTCAATAAATTTGGTTTTCAACGTTTTGTGCAAAGCAACAAGACCGCCGTTTTCTTCAGCAGCTTCTTCTACTGCAGGAGCAGCTTCTTCTACTACAGGAGCCTGAGCTTCCTCGATTTGTTCTGTAGCCTCTTGAGCAGCAGCTTCTGCCTCTTGAGCTACCATAGCAACGCTACCAAAGGTCAGCATTGCGAGCACCGTAAGGGTTGCAAATACTTTTTTCATTGTTTTGGAATTTTTTGTATGAGTTTTTTTATTATTATGTTTTTCTTCGTAATCGCCTCTTACCTAAAAGGGAAGATAGGCGGGGATTTCTTCGTAATCGCCTCTTACCCAAAAGGGAAGAAAGGCGGGGATTTCTTCGTAATCCCCATTCCTTGCCAGGAAGCATCCTTGCAAGGAATCCAATCTTACTCACATCTGTGTATTCTATAAACACGTTTATATCCTACACACCTGTTCGCAATCTTGTCTTTCTTGCGGAAAGGCGGGGATTCGAACCCCGGAAACCCTTTTGGAGTTTACACGCTTTCCAGGCGTGCCTCTTAAACCACTCGAGCATCTTTCCTCATCCATGCGAACGCCTAAAAAAGGCAAACCGCACAAAATCGACTGCAAAATTACAAAAATATTTTGATATCACCAAATTTTGTATGATTTTTTTGCATTTTTCTTTATTTTAGTGCAAAAAGCTGCCGTGCATTGGCGGTTGTGACCTCATTTATGTGCTCCACGGAGCATCCATACACCTGAGCCAGTTCGACCATCACCTGCGCCATCCAGCGACTCTCGTTGCGCTGACCCCGATGCGGCACAGGGGCCATGTAGGGCGAATCGGTTTCCAGCACGATGCGCCGTAGCGGGACGCCCTCCAGGTGTTCTCTGAGGCGGCAGTTCTTAAATGTAATGATGCCTCCTATACCCAGATACAATCCCATTTTTACTACTTCCAGCGCTACTTCGTTACTGCCACTCCAGCAATGCATCACCCCGCGCAATCCTTGTGCGCAATACCCTTGTAACAGGTTTAGTGCATCCTCTGTGGCATCTCTTACATGGATCATCACCGGCAAATCATATTCCAATGCCCACTGCAGTTGACGATGAAGTGCCTGATGTTGTTGGGCCTTATATTCGGTGGAAAAGTGGTAATCGAGACCTATTTCGCCTATGGCGATATAGGTTAGAGAACGCGGCGCAGCCGCTACAGTTGAGAGTTGAGCGTATATCCGGTTCAGTTGTTCTTCCCAGTCCTGGCCGATATTTTCCGGGTGCAGACCAATAGCGGGATATAAGTATCCCGGAAAACGCTGGCATACCTGCCAAACCGCCTCCATATTGGTAGCATCCACTCCGGGAACCAGTATGGCCTCTACTCCATCCTGCTGTTGGAGGGCGATATATGCGTCCAGCTGTTCGCTGTACTGCGCGTCATCAATATGTGCATGGGTGTCTATCATGAATGATGGATTGATGATTGATCGGCCAAAGGCCTAATGATGGATTGATGATTGTAGGCCAAAGGCCGTTCTCTAAACTCTAAACTCTAAACTCTAAATAGGATATTGCTGTCGCCGTAACTGAGGAAACGAAAATCGTGGCTTAGGGCATAATCGTACATCACCCGCCAATCGCCTTTGACAAATGCGGAGACGAGCAGCAGCAAGGTGGATTTGGGTTGGTGAAAATTGGTAATCAACTGATCCACAACATGAAACTCGTACCCGGGTTCAATCATGATTTGTGTTTGTGCGTGCAATACGGTTTGGTGGGTGCTATCCAGATAGTCCAAAATAGCCTGCATCGCCTCCCGAGTCGTCAGCGTATACTCCCGCTCATATGGTTCAAACTGCCCCACACAAATCTCTTCGCCTTCTCGCCCTTCCGCCTCTCCGCCTCTCATCCCTTCCGCCTCTCCGCCTCTCCGCCCTTCCGCCATCTGTACACCAATAAAATACAGGCTTTCGAGCGTGCGCATGCTTGTGGTGCCTACGGCCACGATATGGCCGATATTATCCCGAATGGCCTCAATGGCCTGACGGGGAACGGCGATTATTTCCGTGTGCATCGTATGCTCATTGGCATCTGCGGTTTTGACAGGTTGAAATGTTCCTGCTCCCACATGCAACGTCACTTCTTGCATTTGTATTCCCCGTTGACGCAAATCGTCCAACACGGCTTGGGTAAAATGCAATCCTGCGGTAGGTGCCGCCACGCTGCCTTTGATTCGGCTATACACGGTTTGGTAGGTCTGTTTATCCGACTCTTCTGTGGCTCGATTGAGGTAAGGAGGTATAGGCAATTCGCCCATGGCGTCCAATATCTCGGCAAAGGACAGCATACACCCGTCCTGTGCTTTCCATGTAAATCGCACCTCATGGGTATTGCCATTGGTACAGAGCCGTTCTGCATAGAGTGTCGCCGCCAGTTTGGGTGTATTCACGGTCAGTTCCAGAGCGCCTGTTTTCCACTTTTTGAGGTTACCAATCATACATTTCCACACGCACTCTTGGGTGGCACCCAATGACAGTTGGTAGTCACGAGGAGCGAGGGGTTCGAGGCAGAATACCTCAATACGGGCTCCGCTGGACTTGTGGAACACGATGCGGGCCTGTATCACGCGCGTATTATTATATATAAGGAGTGAATGGGCGGGAATATAATCACCAATGTGATAAAAATGATCTTCGCTGACCTGACCATCCCGATAGATGAGCAGTTTGGAATGGTCGCGTTGAGCCAATGGATATTTGGCAATTCTGTCGTCCGGAAGCGGATAATTATATTCGTCAATGAGTATTTTTTTCATAACAGAGCGCAAAATTACATTTTTTTTTGCATATATCCAAATATTTTTGTAATTTTGCACCTCGAATTCAAACATACCTCTCTATGTTTATTATCGGCATTGCGGGCGGCACCGGCTCGGGTAAAACAACGGTGGTCAAAAAACTTGAAGAACGCCTACCCAAAGGCGAAGTCACCGTTATCCCTTTAGACTCTTATTACAACGATTCCTCCCACGTCCCTGTAGAGGAGCGTCAGAAGATCAATTTTGACCATCCCGATGCGTTCGAGTGGCCCTTATTGATTCGTCATTTGCAAGAACTGAAGGCAGGCAAAGCCATTGAGCAGCCTACGTATGACTACATCACTTCCACCCGTCAAAAGAAGACCATTCACACTGGTCCCAGTGAGATTGTGATTGTAGAGGGCATTATGACGTTGCACAACCCTGAGTTGCGTGAGTTGATGGATCTTAAGGTGTTTGTAGATGCCGATGGCGATGATCGTTTGATTCGAGTCATCAAGCGCGATATCGTCGAGCGTGGCCGTACGGTGGAGGCTGTGATTGAGCGTTATCAGCGGGTCCTCAAACCCATGCATGAGCAGTTTATTGAGCCATGCAAGCGCTATGCCAATGTGATTATTCCTCAAGGTGGGCATAATAATGCGGCCATTAATATGATGGCCAAGTTTATTAAGCAGCAGTTGAGGGAGCATTAATCCATGGTTATTCAGCTCTTTTGGACATTCTTTAAGATTGGTCTCTTTACCATAGGAGGCGGTTATGTCATGCTTCCGTTCATCCAAAAGGAAGTGGTAGACCGCCACCATTGGATTGAAGAAAGCGAGTTTTATGACATGATTGCCCTGGCTCAGGCAGCTCCGGGTGTATTTGCCATCAATACCGCCATTTTTATTGGTCATCGGCTTGGTGGTTGGAAGGGGATTATTGCCTGTATTCTCGGCGCAGCTCTTCCTTCCATTGTGATTATCCTTCTCATTGCTATGTGCCTGACGGGGTATAAGGACCACCCCACTATCGAGGCCATATTCCGGGGCATACGTCCTGCGGTGGTAGCCATGATTGTGGCCGCCGTGGTCAGAATGATTCGTAACCTATGATTGCCTATGGTTTATTGGTTACTTTTTTGGAGTTTTCTCAAGGTAGGTTTTCTGGGATTCGGAGGCGGACTGGCAGTTATCTCGTTGATTCAAAACGAGGTATTGTCCCATGGGTGGTTAACCCAAACCGAGTTTGTAGACATTGTGGCTGTCAGTCAGATGACTCCGGGACCGGTGGGACTTAACTGTGCCACGTATACGGGTTATATGGCCACGGGAACGATAGCAGGCAGTCTGTTGGCCAGTTTTGCCATTATTCTTCCCAGTCTGATCATTATGCTGACCGTGTGTTTTATCTATGACCGCATTCGTGATCGGTGGCAGAACAATAAGGTTTTTAAGATCGTCATGCGCATCATTCGCATCGCCGTCATCTGTGTTATTGCCCATGCGGCGTATACGCTCATGACACCGGCCTCGTTTATTGATTACCGCAGTTGGATCATCTTCTCCGTGGCCCTGGTCATTTGTTGTATTCCCATCTTTGTGCCCAAGCGTTATCGTTGGGCCCAGGCGCTGGACCACCCCATGCTCTGCATTCTGGCCGCCGGTTTGGTGGGTTACCTGCTCTACGCGTGAGGAAACTCTCGCGGACGCGACGGGTGCGGTAAGTGTGCTTGAGATCGCGTCGAGGTCGCGTCGAGGTCGCGTAACACATTCGAAAAACTCGTTGTGCACTACGCAGATACGAAAAAGTTGCGACATACATCAATATATGTGCAAAAAAAATGTGATTTTCTTGCGTATATCGTAAAAAAGCAGTATCTTTGCAGGGTAATATGGAATAACTATGCGTGATACGGAAATTTTCTCAATCATTGAGCGTGAGCGTGAACGTCAAACACGCGGAATAGAGCTGATTGCCAGTGAAAACTATGTGAGCGATCAAGTCATGGAAGCCATGGGTTCGGTGCTGACCAACAAGTATGCCGAAGGATACCCCGGGCACCGCTATTATGGTGGATGCGAAGTAGTCGATGAGGCCGAAGAACTGGCTCGCATGCGTCTCAAACAACTGTTTGGTGCCGAGTATGTGAATGTGCAACCCCACTCTGGGGCCCAAGCCAACATGGCTGTGTTTATGGCCTGTATGAAGGCAGGTGACACGTTTATGGGACTGAATCTCAGTCACGGCGGACACCTCAGTCACGGCAGCAGTGTCAACTTTTCCGGACTGATGTTTCATGCCATTGATTACAGTCTGAACGAGCAAACGGGACGGGTCGATTATGATGAGTTGGAGAGCAAAGCGCGCAGCGAGCGCCCGAAACTCATTATTGCCGGTGCGAGTGCCTACTCCAGAGAATGGGACTATGCACGCATCCGCAAAGTGGCCGATGAGATAGGCGCCATTTTTATGGTAGATATGGCCCACCCTGCCGGACTGATTGCCGCCGGACTGCTGGATAACCCGTTGCGTTATGCGCATATTGTCACTTCCACGACCCATAAGACCCTTCGCGGTCCACGCGGAGGGGTGATTTTGATGGGGAAGGACTTTGCCAATCCTTGGGGAAAGACCACCCCGAAGGGTGAGGTGAAGATGATGTCTGCACTATTGGACAGCGCTGTCTTCCCCGGTACCCAAGGCGGTCCGCTGGAGCATGTGATTGCCGCCAAGGCCGTTGCGTTTGGCGAAGCGTTGCAACCAGAGTTTAAGGTGTATCAGCAACAGGTGAAGACCAATGCGGCCGCCATGGCCCAAGCGTTTATGGAACGCGGGTATAAGATTATCTCCGGCGGTACGGACAACCACTCCATGCTGGTGGATCTGAGAACGAAGTTCCCCGAGTTGACCGGCAAACTGGCCGAGCATGCACTGGTGAGCGCCGATATCACCACGAACAAGAACATGGTGCCGTTTGACAGCCGCAGTCCGTTCCAAACCAGCGGATTGCGATTTGGTACGCCGGCTATCACGACCCGCGGACTAAAAGAAGATCGGATGCCGTGGATTGTGGAACTGATCGATCGCGTATTGGCTGCGCCGGAAGATGAGAAAGTGATCGGGAAAGTGAGAGAGGAAGTGAATGCTGAAATGGTCAAATTCCCACTTTTTGCCTGGTAAATTTGCATAATTCAAAAAAAAACATTACTTTTGCAGCGATTTTAGGAGTCTAAAATATATTTTGGGTATAAAGGATACCCGTTAACGAAACAAAACAATGAACATTATTACCAAAGAGATCGCGTTACCGGATGGTCGAGTTATCAAACTGGAGACCGGTAAGTTGGCCAAGCAAGCCGATGGTGCTGTGATGGCTACGATAGGTAACACGATGATTCTCGCTACCGTATGTAGCGCCAAAGATGCAGTTCCCGGCACCGATTTTATGCCGTTGACTGTGGAGTACAAAGAAAAATTTGCCAGTGCAGGTCGTTTCCCCGGAGGATTTACCCGTCGTGAAGGCAAGGCATCGGATTATGAGATTCTGATTGCCCGTCTGATTGACCGTGCCCTTCGTCCTCTGTTTCCTGCCAATTATCATGCAGAGACGTTTGTGAACGTTACCATGTATTCGGCTGACGGCATTGATATGCCGGAGTCGATTGCCGGTTTGGCCGCAGGTGCCGCTCTGGCATGTTCCGATATCCCATTTGACGGTCCCGTGAGCGAAGTGCGCGTGGCCAGAGTGAATGGTCAGATGGTGATTAACCCGACTTTTGAACAATGCGAGCAGGCCGACCTGGAGTTGATGGTGGCTGCCACGTATGAAAATATCATGATGGTGGAAGGTGAGATGAAGGAAGTACCCGAAGCCGTGATGCTGGAGGCTATTCGCGCCGCTCACGAAGCCATCAAACCGCAGTGTCTGGCCATCAATGAGATGATGAAAGCCTATGGCAAAGAGGCGAAACGCGAATATTGCCACGAGGTAAACGATGACGAGTTGAAGCAGGCTGTGCACGATTTTTCCTATGCTCGCGCTTATGCTCAAGCTACCAGTGCCGACACCGACAAGCATCATCGTGAAGAGATGTTCAGTCAGATTTGCAAAGACTTCAAGGAAGAGAAACTCGACTATATGCAAGCCCGTGCTGAGGCAATGGGTATTGATGTAGACGAAGTGGCTGCGATGGTGGACCGCTACTATCATGATGTAGAAAAAGAGGCCATGCGTCGTGCTGTACTGGACGAAGGCAAGCGTCTGGATGGTCGTAAGACCACGGACATTCGTCCTATCTGGTGCGAAGTGGGTTATCTGCCCGGTCCTCACGGTTCGGCTATCTTTACCCGCGGTGAGACCCAATCGTTAAGTACCGTTACGCTGGGTACCAGTCGTGACGAGAAGATGGTGGACGAGGCATTGATTCAAGGTAGTGAAAAGTTCCTACTCCATTATAATTTCCCACCCTTTGCTACGGGTGAAGCCAAAGCGGCTCGCGGTGTAGGTCGTCGTGAGATCGGTCATGGTAACCTGGCCTGCCGTGCCCTCAAGAACATGGTTCCGGAAGATTTTCCGTACAGCGTACGCGTAGTGAGTGATATTTTGGAGAGTAACGGTTCGTCTTCTATGGCTACCGTTTGTGCCGGTTGCTTAGCCTTGATGGACGCCGGTGTACCATTGATCAAACCGGTGAGCGGTATCGCCATGGGTATGATTAGTGAGTTGGTAGGAGATAAGCTCAATTATAAGATTTTGAGTGATATCTTAGGTGACGAGGATCACCTGGGTGATATGGACTTTAAGACCACGGGTACGCGTGATGGTCTGACTGCCTGCCAGATGGATATCAAGGTGGACGGACTGAGTTACGAAGTGCTGGAGAACGCATTGGCACAGGCCCATCAGGCTCGTATGTATATTTTGGATAAGATATTGGAGACCATGCCTGCTCCACGTCCGGAACTCAAACCTCATGCACCACGCATCACCAGTTTCTATATCCCGAAGGATATGATTGGTGCCGTGATTGGTCCCGGCGGTAAGATTATACAAGGTATCCAGGCTGAGACCGGCGCTGTAGTCAGCATCGACGAAGACGAGAAAGGCGGTAAAGTGGAGATTGCCTCCAACAACGGTGAAGCCATGGCAGCTGCCATTGCCAAGATTAAGGCTATTGTAGCCCTGCCGGAAGTAGGCGAGACCTACCAGAGCACTGTGAAGAGCATCATGCCTTACGGTTGCTTTGTAGAGTTTATGCCGGGTAAGGAAGGACTGCTGCACATCTCGGAGATCGATTGGAAACGCTACGAGACGATGGAAGAAACCGGTATCAAAGAGGGAGATAAGATCATGATCAAACTCTTGGAAATCGATGAAAAAACCGGTAAGTTCAAACTCTCTGCCCGTGCGCTGAAGGAGAAACCTGAAGGCTATGTAGAGCCGGAGCGTCCGGAGCGTCCTGCACGCGGTGATCGCGGTCCAAGACCTGAGCGTCGTGGCCCAAGACCTGAGCACAAAGAGCATCGCAGAGATCACGATTTTGAAGGCGATGGCGCGAAGTTGATGCGCTAAATAAAAAAACGAGACCTGATGGCCTCGTTTTTTTAATGGCTAGAGGATCTAGAGAATCTAGAAGATCTAGAGAATCTAGAGAATCTAGAAGATCTAGAGGATCTAGAGATTCTAGAGGATCTAGAGGATCTAGAGATTCCAGAAGGCGAAAGTACTACACCACAGGTGCTTCGCACCGCACTACACGAACGACGTTGTCGTGGACGACGAAGTGAACGGACCAACCGGCATAGTCGAGACCGTACTCGCGGGAAGGGTCATCCTGGTAGGCCGGGCGAGGGTCCTGGGATAGGATTTCGGTGAGTTGGGCGAGCGTATCTTCATCGATAGGCGGCATATTATCGGGATAGACTACGGGTAAGCGATAATCCTTCGTTGACTCAGCAAATCCGTTGAGGGCATCCGGATGGGAGTCGGAGAAGGAGAGGTAGGGTTTGATATCATAGATAGGCGTGCCGTCGAGCAGGTCAGCGCCGGTGACAATCAGATCGCCGTGGTCGATGGCCTCGAGTCGAACCGAAGTGAGGCCTATGGGGTTGGGTCGAAAGGGCGAGCGGGTAGCCCACACCCCTACCCGCGTGTTGCCGCCCAAACGAGGAGGTCGGACTGTAGGGGACCATCCTTGCGATTGGGAGAATCCCCAAATGAGCCACAAGTGGGAATAGGATTCGAGTCCTCGAAGCATATTGGCATCCCGAAACTCAGGTTCAAACACGATACGCGTGTGAATGAGGCTGGTTTCGCGTGATTGGCGAGGAATGCCAAATTTGGATGTAAATCCATTTTTTGCTCGAGCGATAACGGATAATTGCATAAAAATGACGGATTTTTGTATTTTTTTGCTTAAAAATTTGTGTATGTCAAAAATTTGTTGTACTTTTGCACGCTTTTTCGCCGGAACGCCTGAATATGGCATCGGAAAAGTCAGGAAAAAGCACGAGGTACCTTAGCTCAGGTGGTAGAGCAATGGACTGAAAATCCATGTGTCCTTGGTTCAACTCCAAGAGGTACCACAAATAAAAAAGAGGTGTGATGATGTCGCACCTCTTTTTGTTGTTTTATTCCGTTACCTTGCGATATTTGCCCTCGATAAGCAGCATACCCGGGAGGATTTCGCCTCCGGAGGCTTTCTTAAATGTGGTATAGGTCAGATCGCTGCCGGCTCCGTGTTCGAGGACGGCATTGTAGCGGTTATCCCATATCTTTCCCTTTTCCGGTTTGAGCGTAGCCACATAGCGATATGTGGTCTTATTGGTTTGTGGATCAAATATTCGTTGCACCACCTGAAAGGACGAATTTTCCTGAATACCCTCTTTGAGTCCAATCTTGGCAGCATAACCGGTTACCCTACCCTTATCATCGCGCAGCACGGAGTACACGGGTGTTTTAACCTTAAAGTCCTCGTATTGTTTAGCCAGTGCCACGATGTTCTTATCCATAGAGCGGGCGCAGATCGTTTTGACCAGTTCCTTTCGGTCATATTGGCCCTTGAGCGTCGATTTTTTATCATACTCATACTCATGGGCCACATACTTGAGGCGGTAGGTTGTTTCATCGCGAAGAAACGCCATTATCTTGTTGCTGTCGGGTCGAGAGGTATATTGGTGCTTGTAGAAGGTGGATTGGACAGAATCGTTCCACACGAGTTGGAAGAGGTAACTGTGGGTTTTGACATTAAAGCCCGTAAAGCTGTCAGCAATGGCTCCGGTAGCCGCAGCGAGCGCTTTGCCGGTATCTCCGCCTAAGAATGCGTCCATCAAGCCGCCAATTATGGCCATACTGGTTTTGGCCGCCGCAGCCTCTTCTTCGGCGGTAACATAGGTGATATCATTGACAAGTAGGAAGGTATTGGCGATGAGTTCTTCTCCGGCGTCAGACAGAGCGGACACACCGCGTAGGGTTTGCATGGCCAGTTCGACATCCACGTCGGTTGCGTTGTACTGACCGCGTTGTTGGATAAGGTCGGTATTGAAGGTGGCGGTATGGACAGAATCGCCGGACAGGCCGAACCACTTAGCCACCATCAGTTTGGCTATTTGGGCCTTATTGAGCATGTCTTCCATATATTGGGCATTTTTTTGCACCTCCTGAGAGGTGAGCACATGCCCATACTTGGCTTTGTAAAAACCGGTATCGCGTTTGAGTCCGACTATCTGTTGGTTATTGATGAGTTGATATCCCACATTGTGGTCATCGTACTTATCGGGCATGGGAAGCGAATCGAATGCCTCGTAGATATTGATTCCAAATTCGTCCTCCGGATGGTACACCAGCACCATGGAGAGGGAATTACGCCGATATTCTCGTAATTCACCCTCTGTCTGTGCCACCATAGGCAGCACAGCCACGAGTGCGATTAGGGTTAAGAGCCACTGCTTCATAGATTAGTACCCGCGAATAAATCCAATCTCCGTATGTTCTCGGGGTTGGTGTGTACCATAGGCCACACCCACAGCGCGAGCCGCCTCGATGCGTTGCGACTCCAGGTCTACCTGATCCTGGTACATCTTCATTTGGAACTTCCAGTCGTCGAGCACCTTGGTTTTGATTTCCACATACAGGTTCATGGCGTCTCCATAGCAGGCAGCATCCGGGTATATCTTGGCCAGATGTTCTCCGGCAGCGGCGGCACCATAGCTATTTTGTTCAGCCGCCCATGCAGCGCGAGCCAGTGCAAGGTTTTGCTGGCAGGTATAGTCCTGATAATCGCGGAAGATTTGCACCATAGCCTCCACGGCACGGTTGTACGCCTGACATTGGGAAGGAATAGCCATGATGTGGTAGATAGCTTCCTCATACTTGTGCGCAACGCTCAGCGCCTGGGCTTCCATGATGATGCGGTCGGCCTCGTGGTCGTAGTAGGCAATGATTTTGGATTTACCCTCTTCAATAAAACGGGCCATTTCGGGTGATGTGAGTTTCATATTGTTCACGGCACTCATATAAGCGCGTGTTTCTCCCTGTCCCACGCCTTTGACGGTTTGGGAAGTAGAGGAGAAGACAATCTTATTGACGGCATCGGCAATGTAGCAGTTGAGTTCCATCGTCTCCACGATTTGGGTAGGAGGTCCGGGAATAACAACCTTATCCTGAGGTACAGCCAGCATGGTCAGGAAGAACTGACCATCGACATCGACGCTGGAGATACCGTTTTTGGTCAGCAGTTGATGCAGTTTATTTTCTACTTGTGCCTGTGCGGTAGCGGGAAATGGTTCTGCCATCGGTTCCACAACGACACGAATGGGTAAGTATTCAGTTTGTGCCATCAGGCTCATAGAGAGCATTATAATAGCGAAAATAGCATATTTTCTCATAATGGTGAATGGTGAATGGTGAATGGTTTTATTTTTCGCCGAGGATAATGACGGCACGGCCGAGGCCTTTGGGTGTCACCTTAGCAGGAATTTTGAAGGGCTCTTTCTTGAGGGCTTTTTGCAGTTTCTTGGCAAAATCGTTGGCGGACATCGGAGCTCCGTAGTCATCAAAGAGCGGAATACGCACCTGGGTGTAGTAGATGTGATTTTCGCTGGCGTCACGGGCGGTGAAGCGGCGATTGACGGTATTCTGCACCATCCAGCGTTGGATAATCTCGTTGAGTTCTTCGTCTCCATACTCCGTTTCCAAATCGATGCCGGCCTCGTTGTTGGCAAACACCTTGATGTCGAGACGAATCTCGCGGCCGTTGGTTTGCATATCGTTGAAGTGGTCCTGGATACGCAATTGGAACTCATCCATATTGGCTACGATGGCCTCGTTGAGCAGTTCAGGCAGCGAAGCGGACATGGAACCTGGCAGGGGTCCTGCAGGTCCTCCGAGGCTCTTGCCGGTAAAGGCATCCTTCGCTTCCAGCACATAGGTGAGAACGGTTTTGGGTCCATTTTCAATGGCTTCCCAACTGAGTTCAAGAATAATATCTGCTTTTGCTACGCGGGAAATCATATCGAGGGGTGATTCGGACAGTTCGTTGCCGTTTTTGGACAGCGTCAACATATCTTCCGCACGTTCCTGTTCAATGTTCTTGAGGGTTTGTTCCAGATCAGAGAGTGGGAAACCGCGTTGTGCAAACAAGTCATTGATTTTGGCAATGGCCATTTTGAGGTCCATACTACCCTGAAGGGCAGCACGATAGTCCGGCACTTTCTGAACATAGTCCATATTGGTTACTTCCGTATAGTAGCCATTGTTGATACACCAGTTTTCCGAAGGGAAAACCATCAGTTCAGGCTTCATGGCCTGAGAGTAGCCCATCAGTGAGAGGGAGAGGGCGGATAAAAGAAAAAATAAATATTTTTTCATAATGCAGAATTCAGAATTCAAAATGCAAAATGCAAAATGCAAAATGGTTAATGGTTAATGGTTAATGGTTAATGGTTAATGGTTAGAGGTTAGAGGGAATAGAGGTTTTCGGCGGGAATGATGCCATCGGCTTGCAAACGCTCTTTCAGTGCTTTGCGGTCGACGGAAACGGTGAGTTGTTCGAGCATCTGTTTACCATCGCGGTTATAATCGGTGGTTCCCGTACGTTTGTCCTTGAGGGACACATACTTTTTCCAATCGCCGTTATCGGCAAAGAACGCATTGAAATAATCCTCATGTTTGGCCTGAGCGTTCATGTCGTAGCACAGGGGTTCAAGTCGGCTGACACCCTCGTTGCCCGAAGCCACGCCGGTGAATATCACTTCCTGAACGGCCTTGCGCTGACCGTCATCGAAAGCGATGGCGGCATTGCGTGCACGCACAAAGACGCGAATGGCATAGGTGCCGTCATAGTTGGCAGACAGTACCTTACTCTCGTAGTTATAATTGGCTTGGGAAACCTTGGCTCCGCAGCCTGACAGCAGCATTGTGATCACTACTGCTGCCAAAAAAGAAAGTTTTTTCATAGACTTCAATGATTAGATCGTACGTAACTGAATAAGATTGGGGCCATCAAAAACCGAATCCGAGTGATTGGAGAATACCAGCAGCCTCCATGGCGCGACGCAAATCGTCCTTGCGCACGCTGACTACGACGCCCACCTTATATTCCTTGCCTATTTTGGTTGTTTCAGTCGTGCCGCCAATGATGGAAGCATATTTTTGGAACTCACCACCGTCAGCAAAGAAGGACTTAAAGTATTCGGCATTTTCGGTTTCAGCACCGGGATTGGACAACAGGGCACGCTGACCGATGCAGTCAGTTCCGCTGCCATAGCCCTTGAATAGGACGCCATGAACGGCATTTTTTCGACATTGATTCTCAGCCACATCGGCTTTTTTGGAATAGCTCCACACCTTGACCAGATAGGTTCCTGCACTTCCGTTGCCGGCGCACTCGAGGTCATAGCGATACTTGTCGGTATCTTTGTTTTCTTGGGATTTAGCCATGGATAACAAGGGTAAAACCAGGGCGAGGATAAGAATGATTTGTTTTTTCATATAATTATGTTTTACGATAGTTGTTTCACGATCATTGTTCACTTCGTTGACGATAGTAGCTTCGCGTTCGTGCCATAATCACCGGTATTACGCTGCAAAATTACTATTTTTTTCACAATTATGCAAATTTTGCACTTAAAAATTTGTGTATATCCTAAAAAAGTTCTAATTTTGCAAGCGGACAAGTCCGCTACGATAACGAAAAGCCTCCGGCTTACGAAAACGATAACAACGCAAAGCACCTATGAAACAACTTTTTTCCTTTGTAATTATTTTAGGCATGCTTTTATCCTGCTCTAAGGATAAAACAACAATACTGGTGAGCAGTTATGGCAGCAGTGAGGACACGTGTCTGCGTAGTTTTGTACTCGATGAACGAAATGGTGAAGTGTATGACTATGCCCAATTGAGCGGGTTGGTCAACCCATCGTACTTTATCATCAGCAGCACCGGACGTACGATATATGCCGTGAGTGAGCGGGACGAGTTAAATTCGGGCGTGTATGTGATTCGTCAGACGTCCAATGAGTTGGAGCAGATTGATTTTAAATCCTGTAACGCAGGTCCCTGTTATATCAGTGTGGATCCTACCCAACGTTTTGCCGTGACGGCCAATTATGAGGCCGGCAGCATGAGCATCTTGTATATCCACCCTTTGAATGCGATGCTGCAACAGGGAGAAAAGAGTTTTGCTTACACGGGTCATGGTCCGGTAGCGGGGCGTCAGGATCAGTCTCATGTACATTGTATCAGTTGGACTCCGGATCATCAATATGTGATTGCCACCGATTTGGGCACAGACCAATTGCACATGTACCCGCTGCGCGAGAAAGGAAATGACAAGTTACTGTATCATCTTGAACGCAAAGATATTGATTTGACTCCGGGTTCAGGTCCTCGTCACATGGTTTGGGGTAGAAACAACAAGGCGTATCTGATTAACGAAATCAGCGGAACTATTGTGGTGTGGGATTATCAAGACGGGAAGTTAACGGCCATACAAGAGGTGGTGTGTGACAGTTTGGGTGCTCACGGAAGCGGAGATATCCAACTCTCGCCCGATGGGCAATGTCTATATGCGACCAATCGGTTGCAGGGCGATGGTATTGCCATTTATAAGGTCGATAGTTTTTCGGGGATGATTCGGCAGGTGGGTTATCAGCCCACGGGCAAGCATCCGCGCAGCATTATGATTACTCAAAGTGGTCGGTATATGTTGTGTGCCTGTAAAGACGAGAATTGTGTAGAGATCTATCGGCGCTATGCTCAAACGGGATTGTTACAAAAGAGCGAGCAACGCATCGAGATGCCACGTCCCGTGTGTGTGAAAGAGTGTCGGGTGAAGGTGATTCACCACAGTTGGTTTCATATATAAAACCTTGCGGCTTTAATGCACGCCCTAAGGGCGGAAGCTAATCTTAAAGAAGGGAAAACACCAAAGAGTCGTTATCGTCTCACTATGGTCATACTATGGGGTGCTTTGGGTAATGGTGAACAGTGAATGGTTAATGGTTCATGGAATCTTAAAGAACGCAAAATCGGACTTTGCCATTTTGTCATTTTGTCGTATTTTGAAGAGTCGATACCCACCAAAAATATGTAATATAGTCGCTCCTTAAATTTAACC
>DCIY01000016.1:50412-71780 GCA_002317295.1 Bacteroidales bacterium UBA1714 | reverse complement strand
TCCACTTTTACGGGACAGCAATGATGTTTGCTTTTTAATTCTAACACACGTTGAACACTTTCGTTAATTCGCGCCTCAGAAATTTCTCCATTTTCCACTGCTTGAACAACGCCATCAAAGGCCTCAAAATAATTACGGGGACCAAGTACTACATCCATACCCGCCTGAATAGCCATGACAGCAGCTTGAGCAGGTGTGTAACGACCGGAAACTGCACGCATACCAAAACTATCGGATATAATAATTCCTTTATAACCCAATTCTCCACGCAATCGATTCGTTAATAATTCATAACTCAAACTGGCCGGTATGGTATCATGGGTTACATTTTCTACATTCACATGCGCCACCATAATCATTTCCAGTCCATGGGCAATACCATCCTGAAATGGAATTAATTCACATTGTAATAATTCTTCCCAATTTTTATCCGTATACACTGTTTCTACATGAGAATCGCCCAATGTATTTCCATGACCTGGATAATGTTTATAACAGGTAATTATACCTTCAAAATTAGCCCCTTCACGAAAAGCACGACACATCGCAGCACATTCAAATGGATTATCGGAATAAGAACGATTACCTATAACTTTATTATCAGGATTTGTCCATACATCTGCTACTGGGGCAAATGTCATGTCCAATCCATAATCTTTTAAATACCAACCTATTACACGACCTGATTCATATGCTTTGGATAATAAATTGGTTTGACCTATTTCATTGGCACAAACTACTTTAGGTAATCCTAAACTGTCAATATTAGCTAAATTAATTACACGACCTCCTTCTTCATCGATAGTCAGATAAGGATGCCCATATAGTCCATGTATTTGTGCGTTAAATTGTCTTATCTGATCTTTACTTTTATCCTTATAATGATGTTGAGCCATTAAGAAACCTCCACAAGGATAATCTTTATATTTTAACAAAAAAGTATCCTTCAACTCCGTAACCGGCCAAGCTTGTCCATAAGATTCCAATCGTACACAAAATAACTGACCTACTTTTTGCCTTAGTGTCATATCCTCCAACTTAGGTATTTGTTGATTCGAGCGGGAATATTGAACAAAGATGCCAGACAATATAACAAGAATTCCTAAAATGAGGAGAATAAGGATAGTTGGTTTTTTCATAAAATATCAGGTATTACATTAAAAAAATGAATATAACAAAATTAGTATGTTTAATTTGTTAAAATCTATTATAAGTAATTATATATGAATGATTTATAAAGTTTATTTTTAATAGAAAAGAATGTTAATACTGTTTATTGATAAGAGAATATTAGCTTTATTTACAATTAAAAATAAAAATGTTCATAAATGTGTTTATAACCACTTTTTTAATTTAAAAATCAATAAGACAGCCAAAGTAAAAATAACCATCAAGCCAATGGCAAATGGATATCCTAATTTCCAATTTAATTCGGGCATAAATGCAAAGTTCATTCCATACATACTGGCTATCAGAGTAGGCGGCAGGAATATAACATTAACGACTGTAAATATCTTGATAATCTTATTCTGTTCAATATTAACCAAACCTAAGAATGTGTCTTGCAGATAGTCCAAACGATCAAATCCAAATCGTGTATAGTCAAAAAGTGAATTAATATCCTTGATAATCATGGTTAAGCGTGGTTGTAATTCTTCTGGGAAAAAGTCGCATTTAAGGAAATTACTTATCACACGTTGTTTATCCATGATATTTTGACGAATAATAGTCACTTTTTCCTGTAAATCCTTAATTTGAATCAGAACCTCTTCATCCACATGATCACTGGCATTGATTTCACTACTTAATTTGGTAATTAAATCTGTGGTATCCTCGATTAAGTCTGCATCCTTCTCTACTCGTGTTTCCATCAAAGCAACCAATACATGATAACCATTAGGAAAATTGCGGGAATTAACAGACATTTTTTTGACTGTTTCACTGAATGAACCTAATTCCACATCGCGCGTGGTAACCAAAATATTGTTTTTTAAAATAAAGTTAACAGGCTCAATTTCAAAATTATCTTTTAAAAAGTTAGAGTTGGCCACAATGGAATCATCCGTTTGAATATAACGGGAAGACATCTCAATTTCTTCCATTTCTTCGTCTTCCTGAATGTCAATTTTCAAAAAACCTTCCAGAGTATCCTCGGTCTTATCACTAACATCCAACAGATCAATCCATACAATATCTTTTTTATCCAATTCCTTGAGTGCATTCAAAGATTTGGCTACTTTGATTTTTTCTTTATCCTTATAGAATATTCTTAATTCTGACATGATTGCAATAATTTAGTAAGTTCTACAAATTCCTCTACACTCAGTTGTTCAGGACGGCGCGTGAATATATTCTCTTCCAGGATGGGATTACCCTTACCTGCCAACTGTTGAAGAGAATTGCGCATTTGTTTTCGTCGCTGATTAAAGGCCGTTTTCACTACTGTTCGAAACAATGTCTCATCACAATCTAAATGCTGACGAGAATTTCGGGTCATGCGAATAACGGCCGATTTGACCTTGGGCGGAGGTGCAAATACATATTCATCTACTGTGAATAAATATTCTATATCATAATATGCCTGTAGCAATACACTCAGTATACCATAGGCTTTTTTGCCTGGGCGGGATGCAATTCGCTCTGCTACTTCTTTTTGGATCATACCGGAACAAACAGGTATACGATCCTTATAATCCAATACCTTAAAGAAAATCTGGCTGGAAATATTGTATGGATAATTACCTATTACAGAGAATGATCCTGATGGAAAAACTGCATTTAAATCAAGTTTTAAAAAATCTCCTTCTATCAAATTTAATTCCGGATACCACTCATGCAAATAGTTCACACTCTCATGGTCTAATTCAATAGCCGTGAGCTGAATGGAAGGATTTTGTAATAAAAATTGGGTAAGTACTCCCATGCCCGGTCCTATTTCAAGAACTTGGCCTTGTGAGAGGGTTTCAGCAATTCTCCTGGCGATTCCCAGATCCTTCAAAAAGTGCTGACCCAAGGACTTTTTGGCGCGAACTTGTTGCATTTTTAGGGTGATAATCGTCCATAAATTTGGAGGTTTAAATTATTTTTTGTAATTTTGCAGCGTTAACAGCGTGCAAAGATACAGTTTTTTTTTGAAATGAGCAAAAAAAATGAAAAAAATAGCCCAATTTATTACAAAAATAATTGATTTTATCTATCAGCCATTTGCAAAACGGATACCCTTACAGATTTTCAGATATGCTACATGTGGGGGTGGCAATATGGTGCTGGATTGGGTATTATACTTTATCGTATATAATTTTGTCATCGGACACGAATTGGTATACATTCCAATAAACTGCCTGCCGAATGGTACCTTATGCATCACTCCTCATATTTTGGCACTATGCATTGTGTTTCCTATTACTTTATGTACCGGCTTCTGGCTCAATAAGTATATCACTTTTACCCAATCCACATTACATTCAGTTCGCCAATTTATACGCTATATCAGTGTGATAGCAGTTAATTTGGCCATTAACTATTTTGGGTTAAAACTATGTGTGGATATTTTGGGTTGGTATCCCACGCCCAGCAAGATGATCATTACGTTGGTGACCATTGCAGTCAGTTATTGCGGACAAAAGTATTTTTCTTTTAAAGTGTAGCTCTCAATAACAGGTGGATATCGGTATCAGATACAGGTCGAGAAACCTGTTGTGCCCATGCCTTGGAATACAGGGTTTCACTGATACGTAAATACAGACTCAATTGCTCAATAATTTTCCATCTCAGGTTCATATACATTCGGATACCTTGTCCATATATGGCATTATTGGACATGGCATAAAGCACATCGTTTTCGTAACAATAAATGCGGTTGTTCCAATTAGTAGCGTGAAACACCTGTAATCGGCCTTGCAGTGTCAAGGGGGTTGTAGCAAAACAATAGTGAATATCCTGAGACAGTGCAGCTCCCCAAGTGAGAGAAGCAACGCTATCTGTTACCATATTACCATCTGCCTGAGTTCTTAACATCCAAGGACCATCTTTCCACGTGTACTGCAATCGTAAACTATAGGTAGATATCTTGGCTTTTTGCCTTGCTCTGAGTTTAATATATGTGGTGTGTACCGTGTTACTCCAGGTAACATCCGCCATCGCATCATATCCCCAAGAGGGATAATAAGGAATACCATATTTGATACCTTCAAAGTAAAAGAAATCGGCATAACCGGTGAATATCCAATTTTTTAATCGTTTATGTTCAACAGCCAAATATACCCCATTTTCATCATTGATACGGGAAGATTCAGATAAACCATAACCGAGAATATTATCAAAATAAGGGGAATAGTATCGGTATAATAAGGTCAGTCCGAAATCCGAAATAGGGGTAATACGCGTTCCGATATTGGTAGCAAAACCCCATTGACTGTTTTGCGCTGCGGCTATTTCTCCAAACAAATCCACTTTGCCCCAATTATAACGAGCGTTCAGACCTGCAATGCATTGATTATTTCCACGAAAATAGTTGCGATTATATGCCATATTGCGGTAGTATCTTACCGAATCGGAATACAGATGTTCTGCTATGGTGATTCCGATTTTCCACTGTTGTTGTCGCCAAGTAATATTCGTTCCTAAACTATGCCGATTGAGGGTATCATTAGGTTGGGTCCAAGAGTACAACAGCGATGCATCCAAATTTCCATCACCAATGGCAAAGGTAGCAGTGGCTCCTGCACCATGCAACCCCTGACCATCAGTAGAAGTGTATTTTTTAAGTCCTTCTGCGGCCATTCCGGCATTGAGTACATAATTATTTTTTCCCATGTGAAACGGATTACTCAGCACCAATCCCTGCCCAAAATGGGCTTGATAATTTCCACCTACGATGGTGTGAAAACACCCTATCTCGTTAAGTTGCAGGTACATACCCCAAGTTAAGGAAGAGGCATCGCCAGAAGGAGGACGTTTGAGAGCCAAACCCATTTGTACCCGATTGTGGTAATTGAATTTATATTGAAAATGAGAATATACCGGATCAGATTCAAATGTTTCAATATTACGCAAATCCAACCGTTCGGTCATTTCGTGTTTGGCATACCGAAAAACTTCCCTGAAATGCATTTTTTTGTCTGGTTGCACTGGACCAACAAATGTAAACACCTGCAGCGCTCGTATATCGGACTCAGAAAGAGAGTTAATCAAATTCAGTTCTTCCATGCTCACCAGCGGATGATGAAAGACATAGAGCAAAATGTCATCAATCTGAGTAGCGGATAAAAAATACAATTCACTCAGCTGTTGTTCCGTGATGGTGTTGATATTGAGTGGTTGGGCTGCATATTGTGTCAGTTGGGTTAATACATCTTCCGAGGTGATTTGTTGTGTTTCAGTCAACTGGTAGTAGATATCGTTGATAATATCCTCCGTTGTGAATACCCCGTTCTGATTGGCCAACACCCTCCAGGGCAAACCTATCATCAAAAATAATATGAGTACATACAATGTTCGCATTTGCGGGTGCAAAATTACAAAAATTTGCTCATATACAAAAATTTTTGTATCTTTGCACCGAAATTTGTATCATCCCGAGTTGGAATATGAAGAAGTACCAGGTTATTGGCCGTTATGTCAGTTGGATAATCACATTATCCGCCTTGGTGTATCTGGTATACAGACTCATCACCTATGATAACTATGCCGGTATGGGTGAGTTGTTTCATCGGGCAGATGCAACATGTTATGGATGTTTAACTCTTGCTCTGATTCTATTACCAATCCAACTGTTTATCGAACTGATACGCTGGCAAGTGTTATTACATGGTATTCAAACCCTCTCCATCAAGGACTCTTTTCGTCAGGTAATGGCTGGCTACTTGGGGGCATTCATTACTCCTTATCGACTGGGAGAATACCCAGCCCGATTGTTGCAGGCTGGATTGGATCAATCGTTATTGGGAAGTGAATGGAATTGGCGAAAAGGGTTACTCAATGGCCCTAAATGGTTTCAGTTTATCCTCCTGACATTAATTCGTTATCTGGTTTGGGGATGTCAGTTATGGGCGGTACTGTGGTTTTGTTCCATTCCGCTTACTTTCTCACAAGCCGTTGTCAGTATAGGCATGTATTATCTCATTCTCACCTTTGCACCATCGCTTCCGGCGGCCGAGGTGCCTATGAAGGGTGGTTGGGCGGTATTGCTGTTCGGTGAATATACATCAGACATACCGGCTATTTTGATGGCGGTGACCTTGATTTGGATAATTAATACAATTTTGCCTGTAATATTTGCGAGTATGCTAAAAAAATCGTAACTTTGCAGCGCTAATCAAAAATCAATACCAAGATGGATCTTATTTTTCAAATCAATTATCGAACGGAATATGGTCAGACTTTGTGTGTGATCGAGTCTGAACCCAGCACTTTTGGGTGGACAGAACAAGACCCATTGTGTTTGGATTGTCATGGTCAGGACTTTTGGACTGCTCAGGTGAAGGTCCCCGCCAGGAAAAGTAGTTTGATATATCGTTATGCTATTCGATTAACAGATAACACCTATGTATATGAAGGCGGGAGCGCGCGCACGATATCGTATAAGTCTACGGACAAACGGGTGATTGTACGCGATTTTTGGCAAGTGGAAAATGAGGAGCAGGTGTTTTATTCCACCGCTTTTCAGCAGGCTCTTTTTCGTCGTTGTACTTCCAATCTTCCATCTCAAATATCGAAAAAATCAAACATCCGTTTCCAAGTGGATATACCTCAAGTGTTGCCTTCCCAAGGGGTGGCAGTTATGGGCAATATCCCCCAATTGGGTAACTGGGATGAGCGTCGTAAATTGAAGTTGAACGATACCACTTTTCCCATTTGGAATGGCCATATACAGGTGAGTGATGTCCATGTAATAGAGTATAAATATTGCATTTACGATTTACAAACCGATCAGGTGTTGGATTTGGAATGGGGCGAAAATCGACAGATATGGGGCATTCAGTCAGATGCTGTTATATTGCAAAATGATCGCGATTTTAGACGGACCCAACCTCGTTTTAAGGGGTCTGGCATATCGATTCCTATTTTTTCCTTACGTACGGAACAAGGGTTTGGTATAGGGGAATTTTTGGATCTTAAACTTTTGGCAGATTGGGCGGCACAAACAGGTCAAAAAATGATTCAAACATTGCCTATCAATGATACCACCCTCACGCACACCAATCAGGACAGTTATCCGTATAATGCAGTCAGTGTGTTCGCCCTTCATCCCATCTATATCAATATAGAGCACATGGGGGATTTGACCCCGGCACAACATAAACGATATTTGGCCACAAAGGCGCGATTGAATACCAAACCCATAGCTGATTATCAGTGTGTGTACGACGAAAAAATGAAGTACTTCAAAGCGTTGTATAAAATGTATGGTGAATCGGTTTTGGCCAGTGAGGATTTTCATCGTTTTTGGACCAAAAATCAATTCTGGCTGGAACCTTATGCAAAGTTTATGCACCAACGGGACAAACTTCCAGAACCATTGTATTACTACCTGCAATATCATGCAGACAAACAATTGGGTGAAGCAGTGGCTTATGTTCATTCATTGAGAATTGCCATCAAAGGAGATATACCCATAGGAATAAGCCCGGATTCGGTGGATGCAAATATTTTCCCAGAGTTGTTTCATTTGGATGCATCTGCAGGTGCTCCTCCAGATGCTTTTTCCGTTCGAGGTCAAAATTGGGGTTTTCCAACGTATAATTGGGACGAGATGGCTCATGATCATTATGCTTGGTGGCGCCAGCGGTTTATCAAGATGCAAGACTATTTTGATGCCTATCGCATCGACCATATATTGGGATTTTTCCGTATTTGGCAAATGCGTAAAACCGATGTATGGGGGTTGTGTGGACACTTTGTCCCTGCGTTGCCGTATACGCTGAATGATCTTAAGGAAAAGGGAATCAAATTGGATTGGGATCGTATGGTCCGTCCTTATATCCGTTCCTCTTTTGTCGAAGAGATTTTTACGGATACAACCCAATACGTTATTCGTACTTTTTTGGATACCAAAGATGATTATGTTTATTTTTTCCGAGAGGCATTTGATACCCAGGTAAAAATACAACAATATTTTGATGAAAACCATCTGACCGACGAACGCTCTTTACGTATTCGGGACGGGTTGTTGTATTTGCATTGTGAGGTACTCTTCGTGCAGGATCAGGACAATCCGGAACTGCTACATCCTCGTATTTCGGTGTACCAGTCTCATTCGTACGGAGAGTTGTACAATGACCAACAAATGGCCATCATGGCTGTTTACAATGATTATTTCTATCAGCGGCATAATGATTTTTGGTATCAATCAGGCATGAAAAAACTGCCTACACTCATACATGCCACTCCTATGTTATGTTGTGGTGAAGACCTCGGAATGGTACCTTATTGTGTGCCACGAGCTATGGCCGATTTGAAGATTCTCAGTTTGGAGATTCAGCGTATGCCCAAACATCCTCGTATGGTTTTTGCTCATCCTGCCGATGCACCCTATCTGAGTGTATGTACTACGGGAACACATGATACCAGTCCTATTCGTGAGTGGTGGGAGGAAGATACCAGACTGACACAGCAATTTTATAATGAACAAATGGGTTATACGGGTAAGGCTCCGGAACAGATGAGTGACGAAATAGCTTATTTTATCCTCAATCAACATATGTATTCCCCAGCTATATGGGTCATTTTACCCTTGCAGGATTGGTTGGCCATTGACAATGACATGCGCGCGCCAAATCCCAAATCGGAACGAATCAATGTGCCGGACGATCCTCACCATTTCTGGTGCTATCGAATGCATATGAGTTTGGAGCAGTTAATACAATGTGATGCTTTAAATACCAAAATAAACCAACTAACACATATACGATCATGAAAAAAATCTTATTTTGTAGCCTATTATGGCTGTCTTGTTCTTGCTTGGCTTCAGATGTTGTACTCATTGGACATCGCGGAAGCAGTGAAGGAGTAGAAAACACTTTAGTGGCCTATCAGGCGGGGGCAGACCGTGGTTACTACGGTTTGGAAACCGACATTCGGGTAACTAAAGATGGCGCTTTTGTGTGCTCACACGACGCTAATCTCAAAGAGTGGAACTATCCTAAGGTGGTGGTAGAAAAAACCAAATTAAAAGACTTGCGCAAACTTTTTTTGGTACAAAAACGTTGGGGAAATGTGATGGAAGGTACCATTACCACCCTGGAAGAATATCTGGATCTGTGTGAAAGTATGCATGTGGTTCCGGTGATTGAACTCAAATGGACAACCGGCATCAACTCCAATAACTTAAGCAATATGCCCAAATTCTTGCAGATAATCAAAGATAAGAACATGTTGCACAAAGCTGTGTTCATTTCCTTTATGAAAGAACCATTGGTGTATATTCGTGAACATGAGGGTGACGATATTCAAATACAATTCCTGTGCATGCCACAATCGGAACGCTCTAACTTTGAATGGATAAAAAAGTATCACTTCGATTTGGATATCTGTCAGGGATTTGATCCCGCTATCGTTGAAAAATACCACCGTGAAGGGCTCAAAGTCAATTGCTGGACGATAGACAATGCCGAGGTAGCCAATGCAGCCATTGCTGCCGGGGTGGATATGATAACTACCAATAAGTTGGTGGCTGCTGATTTGCGTCAGCCGGAAAGATTGCCGCAGCGTATGGAAGGCGTTTCTCGTTTGGACACCACCTATTGTGTTTTGGAAAATGGAGATACCACTGGCGTATGTGTTTATACACCGGCCGGCTATGACCAAAACGATTTGCATTATCCTGTCCTTTATTTGCTTCATGGCAGTGGCGATGACGAAACCGGTTGGGCAGACAAAGGACATATGGTCTCTACCCTGGATTCGATGATTGCTTCTGGATTGTGCCGTCCTATGGTAGTGGTGATGCCAAATGGCTATATGGAAACATACCGTATCTCGCAACATATTGAAGAATATCCTGAATATCAGGCACATCGAAATTTTACAGACGGTCAGTTTGTGTTAACATTCCCACAAATCAAACAATGGGCCGAAAACACCTATCGTATCAGACCTGAAAAAAAATACAATGCCATTGCCGGACTCAGTATGGGTGGTTTCCATACCTTCCATATTGCCCACTATATGCCGCTGGCATTTGATTATGTGGCTCCATTCTCAGGATTGTTTGTTCCACGCAACAAAAATATAGAACGCAGTTTAAAGATTACTTCGATCAGTCAATATCCTTCGGATGCTTATCGTAATATAGAGGCAGAACTGGAGATGCAGTTCAGACATGCACCCCAACTGTACTGGATTGCCTGTGGTGAGAAAGACCGTTTGCTGCCGGACAATCAGGCGTTGTGTGATTATCTGTCGGCACATCAATATGACTATCGTTTCCACGAATCCACCGGTGGTCACAGCTGGCGCAATTGGATGGACTATTTGACCCAATTGGTTCCAATGTTATTCTAATTCTTTTTTAATGAGTTAGAAAATAAAAACAGCCTCGAATTTTCGAGGCTGTTTTTGAGTATGAATTACTTGTAGAGGTTAACGCTGATAGTTTTCCCATTTGGTATTTCGCATATCACCTGATTTAAGGAACTCCTCATGCATGGCCAATGCACAACTCAACATATGAGGCGTGTGGGCCGTTTTGGCCATCTCCAGATATTGATTGAGCAATGGACGATACTCAGGGTCTACACAGTTGTTGATGATCTCGTGAGCGCGCTGAATAGGACTCTTACCACGAAGGTCAGCAATACCATGCTCGGTGATAATAATCTTCACACTATGCTCCGAATGATCCAAGTGGCTCACCATAGGTACAAAAGCAGAGATACAACCACCCTTGGCGGTAGAGGGTGTGGTGTAGATGGAGATATATGCATTACGGGTGAAATCACCGCTACCACCAATACCATTCATCATCTTGGTACCACATACATGGGTCGAGTTTATATTACCAAAAATATCAGCCTCCAAGGCAGTGTTGATGGTAATCAAACCCATACGGCGTGCTAATTCCGGATTATTGCTAATCTCTTGTGGACGAAGTACAATCTTGTCACGGAAGAAATCCATATGGTCAATGATATCCTGCAACTTATCAGCACCAATGGTTAGCGAGCAACCGCTGGCAAACTTGATACGACCTTCTTTCATCAGACCTACTACGGAGTCCTGAATTACCTCGGTGTACATTTCAAAAGCAGGAATATGCTTGTTCTCACCTAAGGCGCCCAAAACGGCATTGGCCACATTACCTACACCACTTTGGATAGGCAAGAACGATGCAGGTATACGACCGGCTTTCATTTCTGCTTCCAAGAAGGCTGCTACATTGTTACCAATCTGTTGAGTGGTCTCATCCAATGGGGTGAACTTACCTACCTCGTTTGGACGATCCGTATGTACTACGGCAACCACTTTATTGGCAGGAACGGTGATACAATCGGTACCTATACGGTCGCTGGGTTTATACACCGGAATCTCGCGGCGTACAGGTGGATCAGCCGGCTCGTAGATATCATGCAAACCACGCATGGTCTTGGGCATGGCGGCATTCAGTTCCACGATGATCTTATCTGCCAAGTGGCAGAAAGTGGGCATATTACCTACACCGGCGGTCGGAATAATCTCAATCTCATTACCCTTCTCTACCAAATCGCAAGCTTCGATAATGGCAAAATCAGGTTTGGGTAAGAATCCGTAGCGGATATCTTGCGCCAACTCGCTCAGGTGCATATCAAAATAGTGTGCACCTTGTGCATTGAGTTCGGTACGCAGGTCCTTATTGCCTTGATAGGGAGTACGGAACTGAATCGCATGTGCGCGTGCCAAAGCACCATCGCAACTGTCACCGGTACTGGCGCCGGTGTACATACCTATTTTGAAGGGTTTACCTTCTGCATGAAGTGCCTCAGCTTTGTGTGCAATGGCCGTAGGCACATCCTTCGGTGCTCCGGCAGGGGTGAAACCACCCATGCCACAAATCGCACCATCAAAGACGAGAGCCGCAGCCTCGTCTGCTGTCATAAAAGGAAGCATGATTCAATAAATGTTTACTCTGCCTTACCGTCAGAACCTAATACATTAACAATCTTATGCTTATATAACTCTACCATCAAGTCACGAGCTGGACCGCAGTATTTACGAGGATCAAACTCACCCGGTTTGTCGTTAAATACCTTACGAACAGCAGCGGTGAATGCCAAACGGCTGTCGCTATCGATATTGATTTTGCAAACAGCAGACTTGGCAGCCTTGCGCAGTTGCTCCTCAGGAATACCTACTGCATCCGGCAATTTACCGCCATTGGCGTTGATAATATCTACATACTCTTGTGGAACAGAAGAAGAACCATGAAGAACGATTGGGAAACCAGGCAGTTTCTCCATTACAGCGTCCAATACATCAAATGCCAATGGAGGAGGAACCAGACGACCGGTCTTCTCGTCACGGGTGCACTGTTCAGGTTTGAACTTGTAAGCACCATGGCTGGTACCAATGGAGATAGCCAAACTGTCGCATCCCGTACGGGTAGCAAAATCAATCACCTCTTCGGGTTTGGTATAGTGACTCTCTTCGGCCTGAACCTCATCTTCTACACCTGCCAATACGCCCAACTCAGCTTCAACGGTAACATCATATTGGTGAGCATATTCAACCACTTTCTTGGTCAAGGCAATGTTCTCTTCATAAGGTAGAGCGCTACCATCAATCATCACGCTGGAGAAACCAAAATCTACACAGCTCTTGCACAGTTCAAAACTGTCACCATGATCCAGGTGTAAGCAAATCTGAGGATGTTCCCACCCCAACTCTTTTGCATATTCTACAGCACCTTGTGCCATATAACGAAGCAGGGTTTGGTTAGCATAGTTACGGGCACCTTTGGAAACTTGAAGAATCACCGGACTCTTGGTTTCAGCACTGGCCTTAACGATAGCTTGGAGTTGCTCCATGTTGTTGAAGTTAAATGCAGGGATAGCATAACCTCCCTTGATTGCCTTAGCAAACATATCTTTGGTGTTTACCAGGCCAAGTTCTTTAAAACTTACCATAATTGTAAAAAATTAAAAATGTTTATGTTGATGTTTGATAAAACGATAATTATTTCTTCTTACTGGCGAGCGCAAAATAAGCAATAATGGCTATGTAAGCCACGATGCCTGCTACGGCTGCCCAACCGCTTTGTGCCCATTGGGCGCAATACCAATCAGCTCCACAGAATTTTAAGATAGCACTCACTACCCCCATTAACGCACCACCGGCAATAAATCCACTGGCAATGAGTGTACCCTTATTGCTGCGTTCTTCCGCTTGCGCTTTGGCTTCTTCACTGTCGTTTTTGGCCTTGCCTACGAAATAGGAAATCGCACCACCGATGAGTAATGGCGTATTCAGTTGCAGTGGAATAAACATACCCAATGCAAAGGCTAATACAGGAACTCCCAATAAATTAAGAATCAAGGCCAATGCGGCTCCACCGAAATACAACATCCAAGGGGCCTGCCCCGTGGACATCAGCGGTTCTATCACTGCGGCCATGGCGTTAGCCTGAGGGGCTACCAAAGCGTTGTCTCCAACAAAACCATAGGTCTTGTTGAGAATAATCATGACTCCACCGACCGTGGCGGCACTGACCAAGGTGCCTAAGAATTTCCAAGTCTCTTGTTTCTTAGGCGTGGTTCCAATCCAGTATCCAATCTTTAAATCTGTAATAAATCCGCCGGCCATACTCAGTGCAGTACAAACTACACCACCAATTACCATGGCGCCTACCATTCCGCTTTCACCTTTCATTCCTACAGCTACAAAGACTACACTGGCAATAATCAGTGTCATGAGCGTCATACCGCTGACAGGATTGCTGCCCACAATAGCTATCGCATTGGCGGCGACGGTGGTAAAGAGGAAGGAGATTAGAGTAACCACAATCCAAGCCACTAAGGCTTGTACGAAACTATGTAATATGCCTGCCCAGAAGAATACAAATACAATGACTAACGCAGCAATAACTGCAATGGCCAGGAATTTCATATTCAGATCTTTTTCAGTACGCAGGACGTTGCGGGCTATATCTTTACCCTTGCTGCCAAATTCACTTTTCACCAAACCAAAGGCTCCACCGATAATGGACTTGTTTTTCCAAATTCCAATCAATCCTGCCATAGCAATGGCTCCAATACCCAATGGGCGGGCAAATTCCTTAAAGAGCATATCCGGATCGGCACCGCTGAATTCAGGAATAATTCCCAACATGGGTAGTACAACCCACCAGGCAAAGAAACTGCCGGCACAAATAATGGCGGCGTATTTAAGACCGATGATATATCCCAAACCCAACACAGCAGCACTGGTGTTCACACTGAGTACGAGTTTGCATTTTTGAGCCAATGTTTCACCCCAAACAGTCATGCGAGTGCTCAGACTCTCGGTCCAAAAACCAAATGTGGAAACAATAAAATCGTATATACCGCCGATACCGGCTGCCCAAAGCAGCACTCTGGAACTCTTATCTTTTGTCCCCGACTCTTGTTCCGCTGCGGCTCCTGCTACCAGCACCTGAGTGGTTGCGGTGGCTTCAGGGAACGGATATTCACCATGTTTGTCTTGAACAAAGAATTTGCGGAATGGAATTAAAAATAATATTCCCAAACATCCTCCCAACAACGAGGACATAAATACCTGCATAAAATTCACGGTGATATCCGGATATTTGGCTTGCAGGATATAGAGCGCAGGAAGGGTAAAAATAGCGCCGGCTACTATTACGCCGGAACTGGCTCCAATGGATTGAATAATCACATTTTCGCCCAGGGCATTTTTGCGCTTAAGGGCCGAACTGAGTCCAACAGCGATAATGGCAATTGGGATAGCGGCTTCAAATACCTGACCTACTTTAAGTCCCAAATAAGCCGCAGCGGCAGAAAAAATAACTGCCATAATCACACCCATAATCACACTATATGGGGTGACTTCCGGATAAGACTTATTGGGATGAAGAATGGGTTCGTACTTTTCTCCCGGTTGTAGCGGGCGTGAAGCGTTTTCGGGTAATTTTACCACTTGATCCAATTCAACCTTTTTCTCTTGCACTTTAGACTCCATAATACCTCTAATTTAATTAGCGCTGCAAAAATACGACTTTTTTTTGAATTATGCAAGTCTTTAGGCAAAAAAATGAGATTTATCTCATCATACTTGGGTTTTAAGTGTTTTTACGATTTCTTTGACTGCCTGATCATTACAACGATGACCGAATTTGCTGCTCCAGATGATTTCCCAATTCAGCGCTTCTAATGTGACCGCATGGCGTTTGCTGTACTCTTTACCAATCAGTTCATCATCTGTGGAGAAAAGGGCAATGCTGCGTTGCCCATTAATAATGGTGTGTTCTAAACGAAAATCAATAAATCGATGAATCATTGGTTCGTCGATTATAAATTCTGTTTCCCCATTTTCACGAGGTTGGAGATAAGGATGTTTGCCATACCCACGTTTGCGTAACGTACGCTCCATATCCAAGGACGGATTGATAACTATTTTGACGGCTGTTGGGCAGTTCACATAGGCGGCCAGCATACCTCCCATAGAAGTGCCTACAATAAGAGCGGGTTGAAAAGCCGCAGCCCATTCATTCAAAATACCCAAAGACTCGTACGGGTCATGCGTTATTTCAGGCGCCAACCATTCATATTCATCCAATTTTTGACCCAATGATGATTTAGTACCCGATTTGGCACTGGATGCAAATCCATGAATATAGAGTGCATAAGGCTTTGGTTTTGGTTCCTGCCAGTATATATTGTTCTCGTTTTTCATTTTTCCAAAAGTCTTCCCATATCGTTCCACTCGCCATAGAGTTTCCCTTGTCGGGTAGCTGTTATGAATTTATTCAACCGATACATAGCACTCTCATGGCGTCCCTTGGCCTCTTCAAACCAGATATTGTATAGTTTAATTCGTTGATAAAGGGGAGGTAATTGCTGAAAGTTTTGCCATACCTGATCTTCCTGTTGAAGGGCTTTTACAATCCAGGGCGCCGGCACAAAACTGTCCCTATCCAGGTCAGGAAGCACATTTTTACCCGCTTCCGTCATTCGACCCAAACGAATGAGTCGTCGGCATCGTTCTTTATTCAATTCGGTCCAGTATCCGTTTTTGCGACGAGGAGACAAACGTTGATAATAACCAATTCCATCTTCGCTGCGACGGGTGGTGGAGTCTATCCAGCCCCAACACAGGGCTTCTTCAACAACATCTATATAATGCAATATCGAATAATGCACCAGTTGCTCTTTATTTCGGGTGCACCACACCCATACCTCTTTTTGCTGTTGGGCATAGGTCTGAAACCATCGCCTCAATTCTTCCGTATTTGTTGGGCGTATGATCATGTTTATTATCCTTCTCCTTGAGATTTGGGTAACGGAGTGGCAGCTGTTGATGCGGTGCGCTGAATCTTGCGGGCAAAATTCAGTCCGTTTTGACGCAAATAAAGAGTGTTTTCAACGAATGTAAAATCCTCAATGGGTGTGTTGGGATAAGGTATGTCCAAGATGGCTCGCACCCGTCCGTTGTGATCACAAATCTGAATTCCCATAGGTGTAGCCACATAGAGCCATCCTAAGGTATCAAAGGCTAAATAGGGTAATTGCTCCCATCCCACTCCATCGGAATGTAACCAATAAAATTCTTCGCCAAATTGTTCCTCACCATCTGCCATAATCCAGGTACAAACGCAAGCACTGTAAGGTTTACCGCGTGCAATAAACACTCCGCCCGGATAGATGGCCTGCGTAGAAGACACGCCTTGCAGTTTCTCTGTTGGTTGCCACTTTTCTCCCGTTTGCACGACTGAGGTCACTTGTTTATTTCCACTGATGGTATGTTCTATTGGTTGGGGCCAATCGCGAAACAACCAACGCAGCGCATCGACCATCTGGTTTTCACCATTTTTACCATTATGTCCACCGGGATTCCAAACTTTGAGGAGGTCATACTGAGCATATTCCAACGCGGAAGCCATCAGTTGATTGTATTCAAACCAACTTCCCAAATTCAAATTCCATGTATCTTGGTCGTTATCTTGCAGGTAGATACGAATAGGTTTGGGTTCGTATTTACGAATCAGCCCCGGGTAGGTGTCCCCTCCACGCATCGGAACAAAAGTGCCGACGATGCTGTAAACTTTCGAATAAAAGTCAGGGTGAAACCATGCTGCGGTAAATGCGGCAATACCACTGCTGCTCAGTCCGGTAATGGCCCTATCATTGGGGTTGGACGATAGACGTATGGCTCTTCCGTCAGAGGTTTTTAAAGTTTGAACCAATGGCAGTACTTCGTACTCAATAAACTCGGCAAATGTAGGACTCATGCGATCAAATTCGTTGGATCGGTTGTATCGCAATACATTGCCTAAGGAATCCTTGACCTGTCCGGGTAAAATATTTACGCAGATAGTCATGGGCATTTCGCCGGTTTGAATGAGTGAGTCCAATGCTTGGGGAACGGCTGTTCCAAGGCCATCTAAGCGAACTAACATACAGGCTGGTTGGTCATCGTGATAGCCCTGAGGCACATAAACATTAATCGTGCGTTGGGTTCCCGGGTAACGAATCGAGTGGTTGAGGGATGTGGTTAGGATTTCTCCTTGACCAATCGCATAGACTGCACTTGTAGTAAGCAGCAATGTGGCGCAGAAGCACAACTTGTAAAATGTCAGATGTTTCATAGGAGTATTTTTTATAGTCATTCGATACGTATCTCAGCCTTAGGGGAGCATGGACTTACGGTCTGCTTACGGCCCACTTACGGCCGACTTACGGGAAAAGATTTGTTTAGGTAATCTACCAGAGGTGCGATTGATTCTTTCGAGGAATTATCGCTATTGTGGCTCATCATATAAACCACATTCAGAATAGTTTTGCGGATAGGGAACAAAATCACCGAAAGAACCTTCATCATTCTTATTTGTTTATCCAAATAAACTCTTTCGTCTTCTGGAAGTGCCTCGAGATTCATTCCTCCGCGGAAGTAAAACTGAGGTGCTGATTCAGCCTGCGGGATGCTTTTGTGAATCTTCTTGAAAATTGACGACAATACAGGGTTATCTGCTGGAGACCCGCCTACCACGAAAAAGATGACCCTTTTCAAACCTTTACTAAGTTCGGCAAAACGTTCTCTGTGAGGTACGTCTCCCATACGGACATGACTGCCAAACATCACGACATCGTATTGAGATAATTTCTCGCTGTCAACATGATCGACAAAGACGCAATCAGCACCTACTGCTTCTGCAATCCACTCGGCATATCGTTTTGTAAAGCCAGAGATGGAGGAATAAACTACTATACTTTTCATACTTTTCAATGTGAATTTAGCGAATTGTGCAAATTCGGCTACAAAGGTACTGCTTTTTTGGGATATTTGCAAATTTATTTAGACTAAACGCTCGCGATTACGTAAGTGTACCACCTATAGAAGTGTTATCAGATTGCTGATAATCAGCCATAGGGATACGGCTATCATCACGGCGGCTACAATGCGTTGATAGAGCTTCTTGTGCACATTGCGGATGAAATGCATAGCGATGATATTGCCCACTATCATGGCAGCACCGATGCCCAAGCCGCTAAAGAAAATCTCCCACGACATCAGATCCAACTTGCCGTATACGATGGTCTTGACCACATGCATGGCAGCAGCAGCCGTCGCTTCGCTGGCGATATACGCCACTGGTGCCAAATCCAGCGTCAGGAACACCGCAGACGATAGCGGACCACTGATGCCCATCAGTCCATTGATAAGTCCCGTCAGTCCACCACCTATATACATGGTGGCACCACGCTTGGGCAGATGTATCTTGCCCCGCAGTTTGATGATGGCAAACACTATCAAAAAGGTGCACAACACCATCGTCATGGGTGCTTTGGGTACTTTGGCAAAGCCGAATGCTCCTAAGGCGGTAAAGGGCAATGCCACCAGCGTGAACCTTCCCACGGCTCGCCAGTCAATATCTTTCCAGCCTATTCCTACGCGGCTGAGGTTGCTCATCAGTTGGGCGATAGTGGAAACAGGTACGGCCACTTCGATGCCGTAGAAATAAGTAATGACAGGCAGCAGAATCATTCCTCCACCAAAGCCCACTGCTCCCGATAGCAGTCCAGCAATCAATCCAACTATGGCTAAAATCCAGATCATAATTGGTTTACTTCATGCACTTTTCTCTAATCAAGCCAACCACATCGTCCGAAGCATGGCTATTGGCATTAGCACGCTGGGCTGTGAGCATCTTCTCGCGATAGGTCGCATCTTCTGCCAAACGCATCGCAACCGAGACCTGTTGTGCGATATCGTTGGTGTGATAACTGAGGTTATGGTAGTGAAAGAAACGTGCGTTGTACTCCTCCAAGCCAGGAATAGGAGCCGTGTGAACGAGTGGCAGTCCCTTGACGATGGTCTCAGTAGATGTGATGCCACCAGGTTTGGTGAAAATGACATCCGACGCATCCATGAGTGCAGACACTTGGTCCGTAAAGCCAATAGTCCATAGTTGGCTTTGATCATCAAATTCCTGCCTAAGCGACTGGTACACTTTCTGGTTGTGACCACAGACACAGATAATGCGATCCTCTGGACGGATACGTTGTATGAGTTCGCTCACCAAATCACCCAGATTGCCAAATCCCATACTGCCCGACATAATGAGGTACCAATGTCCATTTGTGTCATCCATCGGCCAGCCCATTGTTTGGGCCATTTGTTGACGAGCTTCCAATTGGGGAAGACGCGTAGTAAACTTAGCCTCATCCACAGGAATGCCGATAGGGATAATCTTCTCACGTGGCAAACCTTTTTCTACAAATTCCTCTACCAGGTGCTCGTGGGGAATGATATAATAGTCCAATTCGGTTTCTGACAGGAAAGGAATACTGGTGTAGTCGGTCATGACAAAGAAGGTGGGTACAGTCATCTTAGCTTTGCGATGAAGGGCTGTCAACGCTTCAGCAGGGAAGAGGTGCACGCACACCACTGCATCGAAGTGGTTATCTACGATGTAGTCGTACAATCGTTTGGCATACAGTTTATTGGACTGATAGATGGGTGACTTGGAACGCGTCAGGTTGTCGGAAAAGAACTCGCCCATTTTGTAGGCTATCTCAAAAATAGGTCCTTTGGTAGAGAAGACATACGCGTCGCTTACACGATTGGAAAGGGTTTCGCTGACCAATGAGAGCGTATCTACCACTTCGCATTGGATGCCTTGGCGTAGCATGGCTTTTTGTAGCGCCTTGGCGCATGAATTATGCCCCTCTCCTGTGTTGCAGGATAAAATTAAAACTTTCATATTGTCAGGAGTTATTTTGCGGTAAAATCCCTAACAAAAACTATACCAAATCGCTCGTTATTATGGAATAAACAAAAGCCGCTTAGAATTGCGGCTTAAGGATGAGTGATAGTATTTGATCGGGCTTATCCACCAGATAATCTGGTTCGGCAGCCACCAGTTGCTCTTTGGGTACAAATCCCCACGAACAGGCAGCGATAGGCAGATGAGCATTATGGGCGGTTTGAATATCCACGAGGCTGTCACCGATATATAAACAGTGGAAAGTGGAAAGTGGAAAGTTTAAAGTAGCGAGGATGTCGAACACAATCTGTGGATCAGGCTTGCGAGGTTTATTGGGGCGTTCGCCCAATACTACATCAAAGATATTGGGGAAGAAATGCTGCACAATCTGTTCGGTGGCTTCCTGATATTTATTGCTGGCAACAGCCAGTAGGCATCCCTCGTTTTTGAGTTGCTGCAATAGTTCCAAGATACCCTCATACGGACGCGTAAGTACACAACTGTGCGCATTATAGTAAGGTACGAAATATTCTCGCACCTTCCTTATCCACTCGTTGCATAATGCCTCGGTCTGTTTGCAATTCTTAGGCAGGGCGCGTTCAATCAGTTTATTGATACCATTACCCACCAGATTTGGATATTCCTCTGTAGTATGAGTAGGCAGATTTACCTTAGTAAGAGCATAGTTGCACGCCTCACCCAAATCACTAATTGTATTGAGTAAGGTGCCATCTAAATCGAATATTATTAGTTGGTTGAGCATGTTATTTTCTGTTTTTATCACTACGAAAAACTGGCTAAAAAATTAGCCTTCTCCTCTTCCTGGGCTTCGGTTATATTGATTAGTTTACTCATATCTATAAATCCAGTAATAGCAAGGTCATAAACCCTAACAGCAGGGCATAGGTGGCTTGCTTCTGATTGCCGTGGGCGTGGGTCTCGGGTATCATTTCATCGCTGGTGACATAGAGCA
>DCIY01000016.1:49966-50393 GCA_002317295.1 Bacteroidales bacterium UBA1714 | reverse complement strand
CACCGCCTGCAAAGCCTAACATGATTGGCAATAGCGTAGCGGAGATAGCTCCTAAGCCGTAACCTATCCACACACCGATGATCTCTAGTAGACCGATAGCAAAGGCTATCATCATGGTGCGCATCTTGCTCACACCTGCCACTAACATGGGGGCGATGATTACCATACCTTCAGGCACGTTCTGCAATGCGATACCCAACGACACCGCCCAATCGGCACTGGTACCAGTGGCGGCACTCATGCTCACACCTGCTGCTATTCCTTCAGGCAGTTTGTGCATCGCAATGGCCATCACAAACAATAGCACGTGATTGAGCGTCGCATTATGCTTGTGCTCCTCGGGGTCGAGACCCGTGATAGTGTGTAAGTGGGGCGTTACGAGGTCGAGTACATTCAAGAAGAGTGCGCCTGCCATCACACCGATAGC
>DCIY01000016.1:49817-49946 GCA_002317295.1 Bacteroidales bacterium UBA1714 | reverse complement strand
ACCACCAGTGTTCGGTCATCTTGAAAGCCGGCACAATCAGTCCCAGCGTAGAAGCCGCCAACATGATGCCGGCACAATAGCCCAAGATGGTGTCGTTCCATTTATGGGGCAGGTTCTTGATTAAAAAGC
>DCIY01000016.1:0-49761 GCA_002317295.1 Bacteroidales bacterium UBA1714 | reverse complement strand
ACTTATCCAAATAGGGTTCATTTCCGTATATAAATCTTTATCATGCGCTCAATGCTTAATGCGTTCAATCAATTTCTCGCAACCCTCTATGAGGTCATTGTAAGTGGCCTCGAAGTTACCTGTGTACCAAGGGTCGGCGACATCGCGATCGAGCAACATCTGCACCTTGTCAGGCAATGTGCCAAACATACGAGTGAGATTGCGTAGGTTATATTGGTCCATGCAGTAGATAGCGTCGTAATAGTTGAGGTCATGGAGGGTTATTTGTCGTGCGCTATGCCGCAAAAATGGCACTCTATGGGCAGTCAGACAACGCTTGGCAGGCGGGTATATATCATTACCAAGTTCCTCCGTAGAAGTGGCGCACGAGGCAATCTCCACATTGGGGATGTCCTTTTCCTCCACCATCTGCCTTAGTATCATCTCGGCCATTACCGAGCGGCATATGTTTCCATGACAGACAAAAAGTATCTTCATACCAGTTCCGCAATAAAGTAATACGTCATCATCCCGCAGCAAATCAACTTGAGGATGGTGCCTGCCAGCAGTCCGATAAACGAACCCCAACCGGAACGAAGTGCCTCGCGGGTCTCTTTGCCGGATAGCAACTCACCCAAGAAGGCTCCTACGAATGGACCAAGGATAATGCCCCATGGTCCCATGAACAGTCCCACAATCAAACCAATAGTGCTGCCCCACACGCCAGCCTTTGAGCCACCGTATTTCTTTGTGCCCCATGCGGGTACGACATAGTCCAGCACTTGCACAATGATAACCACTATTCCCCATATCAGCAGAAACTGCCAAGAGAATTGTACTTTGTCTGTTGCATGCAGCAACCACAATCCCCCGTATGCCAATGGCACACCAGGCAGCGCAGGCACAATACATCCGACGATGCCAGCCAGCAGGCAAAGGGCTCCCAATATAATGAGTACTATGTCCATGTTAGAACCTTATCTCCTTATCTTCTGTGCTAAACGAACTAATCCATGCTACACCCTCGGTGAAGAAATACACCGCCGTGTTGTCATCATTCTCATCGTACATGCCACGCAATTCGGGATAGTCGTCCAGCATGGATTTCTTGGCTTCTACACGTGGATCTTCCACCAGTGTGCCCGATACACGAATCCAGGCGTTGCCCTCTTTGTTCATGGCGCAAATCTCCGCTTTGCCGTTCTGAGTCAGTTGCTGCGCAGTACGCTTGCGATGACCGGTTTGGATGTACAGTTTACCTTCGTAGATGTGTATCGTTCCAAACGGACGCACACGGGGTTGATCACCATCGGCTGTAGCGAGCATGTAGTAGTCACAGCCCTTCACAAATTGACACACCTCTTGCATGCCTTCAGGGTTGGTAGTTTGATAGTTCATAGGATTGACCTCTTTTTTACTGGGCGCACATGCTATCAGCATCACACCTATTGCTAATAATAATTTTTTCATATCCATTAAAATTCGGGGACAAAGGTACTGCTTTTTTTTGATATTTGCAAATATATTCAGACTAAACACTTACGATTATGTGCTAAAAAATGAGGTGCCACCAACAGGTAACACCTCATACATTGCGATTAGTCTTGGACTATTTCTTATAACCACATTTAGGACAGCGTCCATTTTCATCCAATGCAATACCGCATAACGGACAGCGGTCAATTTGTTTGCGAGTTTCAAACTCCATACTCCCAGCATTGACACCACTGGTGAAAGTAATCTTAGCAATATTGAGTTTATCCTTCAACAGGTCGTAGACAATCTTAATCATACCTTCGACAGTCATGGTCTCTTTGGTGACTACAAGACGGCAGTCTGGATAAGCGGTACAAAGTTCAGTCTTGAATGCTGCACCTTTCATCGTGTTTTGAGGATGTCCATTACGAATGCCCTGTTTCTCATATACATCGAGAACGGCAGGTAGCAGAGGATCGTCCTCGCGCAAGATGAGGGCATGGTCGAAGTTTTTGAGAACAGCCCAAGCGGTTTTCTGTATTTCATTACATGGGAAGACCATATTAACGCCTTCGTTAACGGTGTCTTCCACTTCAATTGTCAGCACGCCGGTGTGGCCGTGCAAGTACTGTGCTTCACCTTTGAAGCCATAAAAACGATGTGCATACTGCAAATCGAATGTTGTGATACTTCTCATTGTTTTACTCCTTATTTTTAAGCATTATATTACTTTATGTTTTAGACTCATTCTAAAACGATGCAAAAATAATACTTATATCTTATATATGCAAATTTTTCTTGAATATTTTTGCATATATGGTATTTTTTTTGTAATTTTGCACCCAAAATTGATAAAAATGACCAGTAAAGAGTATCTTAATCAGCATCATATTCAGTGGACGCAAGAGCGTTTGCAGGTGGTAGAATATCTGATGGAGCATCATACACATCCTACGGCCATTGAGGTATATCAAGGTCTGACAGATGCTGGTGCTGACATCTCACGGGCTACCGTTTTTAATACCCTAAATGTACTGACAGACAAAGGCGCATTACGTGCCTTGCAGATAGAAGATGGCGTAACGCGATATGATATTCTATTGCACCCGCATGCGCATTTCCGTTGTATCAAATGTGGGGCTATTTATGATGTAGAATTGACCCGCAAAGCTTCTTTCCGCCTTCCAGAAGGTTTTCAATCCTGCCATACAGACTATTTTATGGAAGGATATTGCCCAACATGCATAGACTCATGATCTCTTCTTTAGCATAATCAGTTCCGCATCCACGCCATCGGGACCATATTCACTAACGAGGATATACTTATCTGAGCAGGCGATGCCATAACAACGCCCGTCTTTCTTTTGAACTTGAGTGCCCCAATAAGTGGCATTATCGTCCAGCAATTGCACCTTGTTGCCCTCAATGGTGTAGGGTTGGTTGATAAAAGAGCCCGTTAAAACATAGAGATTATCTATCTGTAACTCGGAAATACCAAGGGCATTGACTTCATTGATAAAGATCTGCTTCATCGGATGATTGGCATGGGGGAGACTCTTATCATCTTCACGCCAACGCTTAAGGGTTGGGTAAAATTGGAGAAGAACTTGCTTGTATTCGCAAGCGGTGAGATGCTGACCTGTATTTTCATTGTATTTATCCACAAACATGGAGCAATACTCGGCCATTTGTTCCATCGTAAAATCACCAGTGAAAGCACCATCTTTGTAGCAGAAGATGCAATAATCTTCACTTTTTGTTCCGTCCGCATTTGTTCCGCGAACCTCGTCCGTCAGCGGCATTCCGCATGACTGACAAAAATGCATGTTGTCAGTATTCATAGTTTGTTTGATTATATCTTTACACTAGTGTCCCAAATTTTAATGGGACACTAGTAATTTAGAATATCAAAATAAAATTCTATTTTTTATAAGTATTTTGCTTTTTTAAAGCCAATATTGCAGTGATTATTTCTATGAGTCCAAAACCAAAGTAGATATTGCTTAGGGCATTGAAATCGAAGACAATCCATTCAAGTATTATCCAAAGCATCAAAATGATGCCACAAATAGCAGAAGCTATTTCTGCCCAATGATGGCGACGAAAGAGCAAATATGCTGCTGTCAATTGTGTAATACCATTGACTGCCAACAGCACAAAGCCAGAGAAGACAAAGTTTTGGAAGAAGATCTCTGGCATCGGCATTGTAGCTTGCAGGATAGGAAGCAAAGGATCCATGCCCCACAATTGTCCTGTGGGATCAATCCACATCATCACAGCGCCCCAAACAGCACCTATACCGATAAATAGTGTCCAAAACTTAAGAAGGGTGGAATATGTTTTTTGATGTATCATATAAGCTTTCGTACTCATGGTGTTTCTTGGTGGCTGATGAGATGCGTAATTAATAGAGTGTCACAAAGGAGTTTGTTAGTCATAACTATTATTTTTTTACAGGTAGTTGAATAATGGTCAACCATTTAGCAGGATCTGCCTGATTCCAAATACCATCTACATAGACGGCTCGCGGAGCCTCCAAAATCTGATAACCTTCTTGTTCGGCATAAGCAAATAGTTCACAATAACTATTGTAGAGATTCTCATAGGGGCCGTAGTGCTTGTAGCAAACGGCTGTTTCTACAGCCTCCAATTGATAGAAGTGAATCAGATCCGAGTTTAGTTTAGCCTCTGTTACCCGTTCGCAGTACTCAATATCGATATGCTCGGGAGTGTACTCTTTGTTGAGTTCACGAGTGAAACAGTAGCCTGGTTCGGGGCATTCACAGCCTAAACGTTGCATCTCGGGAGCGATTACTTCGCAGCACAAATAACCCAATGCACCATAATTATCGATTGTACCTTTGTAACTTGCTACCATACATGCTGGCAGACTTTGAATTGAAATTTTTTCCATTTTGTCATGTTGATTGCGAGAGTCTAACATTGCTTTTAATTGTGTACGGCGGGATTGTAAGTTTGCGATTTGTTGCTCGGTTTGTACTAACTTTTCCGTCAATAACTTCTGGTTGGGATAATGGGCATCCTGCCGATAAAGGTCTAAAATTTCATCAAGTGAGAATCCGAGTGATTTGAGTTGGCGAATAGTAGCCATCTTTTGCATTTGTCCAACCGAGTAGTAACGATAGCCGGAATAGCGTGCCACCTTATCGGGCACCAATAAACCGATTTTTTCGTAATGCCTCAGGGTCTTGACCGTCACACCGCATAGATGTGAGAACTCTCCAATTTGTAATTTGAGTTGATTCATACGTTGTTTTTCGAAAAACGATGCAAAGATACTGCTTTTTTACCATTCCTGCAAGATGACCCAAGGGACGGGTTGTCATATTTCAGAAATTATAAGCCAATCCCAATCCGTTGCCACTAACATTCAGACTCACATAAGGTTGCGGATTTCGTGCAAAATTACTTTTTTTCGGACATGCTATAGGAAAAAACGGCCAATCCGCAAGTGTTATACAAAACAGATCAAAAACTTCACCCAAAAAACGACAAAAGAGACCACCTTGAGGTAGAGATTTTTGAGAATGGGCACCATGTCAATGTATTCCTCTGTCTCGCCAATACCCTCGTAATCGGCCATAACAACCAAATAGCCATGATCCCACTCCTTGATTGCAGTATATTTTTTAGAATCGAAGGTGTGCGAAAACGGATATTACAGTCCCCAAATCGGAATGAAGTCAGATCTCGTTGGTTTGATAAAATAGCCTCTCTGCTCATAGTTTTTGCTTTTTTATAGCCAATAGTCCGGTTGCATCATATCGTTTATCATCTATGATGATATATAAATGTCCGTTAATCAATATTTTCCTCACCTGGTTTGCGTTTACGTTTACGTTTTCGTTCAACGAGGTGGGTTCAGGTGATCTCGTGGTAAAACTCAATACATCCGACCATTCGGTGGTGTCTTTCTGGTGATAATTCCTCATGCGCCAATAGTATGTGGTACCTTCTGTCAGTGTGGATACTTTTTGGTTTGCCCATGTTGAATTAGGTGTTTCACGGTCGCTGTGAAAAACAGGATTAAGAAAACTCGTTGTTGTGTCCACTTCGATGATGGACCATGGGAATCCATATTGGTATTCCCATTTCAGTGTCACGGGTATCTCAACATCTGTCGCTCTATTGGGCGATGTGGCAACCGCTTTACCTAAGGTAAAGAACTGATGGGTATTCGACCAGGCCGAAGTGTCGTTCTTATAGACGGCTTTTACATGCCAAAAGTTGAAGCAACCCAGATATAGATTTCCTATTTCTTTTTCAAAATATGTCGTGCTGCACTTGCTTGGATTTGAGTAGGTGTATGTTGCTTTGGCATCGGAAGTAAATGTTGCCACAGTATCTATTTCTATAATATATTTGATACATGAAGCAATATACTCCCACCTAAACCATTCTTTGGCTTTGTATTCTTTGGTGGTAGATGTGCTATGGGGAATATACACTTCGGGGGCTTTCACATTTCCCCAACATAGGAGAACGCTAAAAAAGGTTAGTATCCATGTATTCAGTATCCGTTTCATTTTCAATAAGTATTTTTCAATATTATAAAATAAACTTGCCAATCTCCTGATTGACAAACTCTGCTTGGTCGGTATTGCTGTTGTGACCTGCGTTGGGAATCCAGACCAAAGGTATGCCCGTATGTTTGGTCCACTCTTGATTGTAGCGTTTGGCAGAACCTGCTTTATCTTTTTCTCCGCAGAGCAATAGCGCAGGACAATCGATTGTGTAGGGCAAATCTGCCTCCACAGCATTGGCCAGCATCCGATAACCATGAGCAGCCAGTTTGGCATATTCCTCGTGCGAATAGCTGCACATCATTTCACGCATAAGTTGTTGCCCATATTCGGTCTCGGCACATCCTCTGGCTCCATCTCTTAACAGGGCTTTCCATGGATACCAGCGGTACATCGTTTCCGTGTGTTTGAGTGCCCACATCTCCCAATGGGCCATGTATTTTCGTTGCAGAGGGGCTGAATCAATAGAGATAAACTTTTCCACGGAGTTAGGGTAGAGTTGCATGTACATTTGCGACACATAACCTCCCATGGACTGACCGATTAGGATAGGATGAGAGATATGTTCCTTTTCCAAAATCTCATGCAACCAACGGGCTTTGTCCTCCAACGGAAACGTAAGCGTAAAGGGCCTCGAAGCAGCATGTGCAGGGGCATCCCACACCAAAAAATTATAAGCATCCTGAAAAGCCTCAATCTGTTTGTCGAACAGTCGATGGTCAGCCGTCAAACCTGGCAATAATACCAATGTCGGTTGCTCTGCCTTGTGTTCATTCATCCAATAGTGGATGATACCATTGGGGGTAGTAAATAGTTTTTCGGTCATTGTTTTTGCTTTTTTATAGCCAATAGTCCGGTTGCGTCATATCGTTTATCATCAACGATGATGTATAAATGTCCGTTTTCCATTATTTTCCTTGCCTGGTTTTCGTTTTCGTTTACGTTTACGTTCAACTGGGTAGGTTGTGGCGTGGTGGTATTCACTCCCCGCACATCAGACCATGGAGAACGACCTTTGTCATTGATGGCTTGTATACGCCAATAGAGAATGCTATTCTCTGGGGGCACCAGTTGGGTGGTCGTATCGGTTAGTGTCTCCTGATGCAAATAGGTGTTAAACTGTCCATCGTCGCTCAATTGGTAAACATATTGGGTGGCATCTTCGCATGTGTTCCACACAAAATAAACCACTTCACCATTATTGACTACAGTTTGGTTGGCTGGCTCACACAGGGTCGGTTGTGACAATTGGTAGGTGGTGGTAAAATAGCGAGGCACAGTCCAGTCGCTGATATCTTTGGAATGGATATCCCTAATGCGCCAATAATAGGTGGTGCCATAGAGAAGGGTTCGCTTGGGCACTTCATATGCGTAGGTCTGGCTGCTGGCCTCTTTCACTCGAATCGATTCGAACAAAGGTGAATCAAAGTTCAGGGTGGTGTCTATCTGTATCTCCACCGAGTCAATGTAACTACGGTAAGCGTAGTACAGCTTAGGTGTCACACTCTGTCCCGTTGTCCCTTTAGCTATCGAGTATGAGGTACTATAAGCGCCTCGAGTAATGGTGGTAAAACAGCGTGTTACAGACCAGTCCGATGTGTCTTTACTATGGCATCGACGTGTGCGACGGTAGTAAGTGGTACCAAAATAAAGGTCATGAAACGAGCTATAATTATAGTCCGACTCATAAGAGCACTTTTCTATCTTATTCTCCATCACGGGCGAATTGAATAGTGGTGTTGTGTCTATCTGCTGCTGGTAGTAGGATATACCTTTAGCCGTGTTGAAATACAGATAGGGCGAAGTAGATACTTCGGTTGCACTATCCGTAGGAGATTGTGTGAGAGGACATGCTTTTGCAGTGGTGAACAGCCGCGTCTGCGACCAATTGCTGGTGTCTTTGCTATGGCAGCGACGGACACGCCAATAGAAGTCCTGTCCAAACAGCAACTCTGAGAAGATCTCGTAGGCGTAATCTGAACTGCCGGCCGAACTCATCCGCGTTTGCAGCTGGCTGGAGTTGAATTGAGGCGTCGTGTCCAACTGCACCTGATACTTACTAATGTCGGAGACAAAGGAATAGTATAAACTAACTTGTGTATATAGCCCTGTTGCACTATCCGCAGGAGAGGACAGGTTGCAATGGTTGTAGGTCTTAAAGTGCAGTACATTCGACCAATCGGTGGTATCCTTGCTGTGATATCCTTTTATGCGCCAGTAATAATCCTTGCCGAAATATAGTTCCGAGATAGTCGTGTAGCAATAATCCTGACTGCTTCCACTGGATTGCACCGTTCTTTTGGCAGGCGAGTTAAAACGATTGGTTGTATCCAATTCGATAATCACTTTGTTCAGACCAGCTTTATACTCCCAATAAAAAGTGAGCGAAGTTTTTGCGTTGTCTAAATCCTTGGGCGATGTACCCTGAATGCGGGCAATGGTTGGAAACTGATACACCTCGCTCCACGCGCTGCTATCACTGTTGTTATAGGCTTTCACACGCCAATAACAGGTGCAATTCAGATACAGATTACCGATCTCTTTCGTGAGTTGTTCTGTGGTATTGCTGGCATAAGAACTATATGTCGTGCGATAATTTGCTTGGGAATCAAAGGTAGGTACGGTATCAATCTCGATGACATAACGGGTACTGCCATAGCTGTTTTTCCATTTGAAAGTTTGCGAGGGGTAGTAGTATCGCGCACCATCAGGCTGATTTGGGGTCACCAAATCCACTTGACTTAAGGTGGTAAACTCCCGTATTGAGCACCAATCTGACTTCACATCCGTATCGGTCTTCGATACCGACCGCATCCGCCAGTAGTAATGGGTGTTGTAGTGGAAATGATATACATACTGCTGTGAGTTACTAGAAAACGTGCGTTCTACCAGCAAGGGTGAATTAAATGCTTTAGTGGTATCTACTTGCAGTTCATAACTGCCGGCATCCGCCACCAGTTCCCAATAGAACTGTTGTCGCGTATAGGCATTGCTTATCCCAGTGCTCGGTTTGGTAGGATTAGGGGCATTCAGTGCCCATAGTTGGGAACTTACTACAGCAAAAACAAAAAATAGCAATTTCTTCATAGTCTCTCAATCATTCGTTGTTAATAGAATCGGCAAATGGTCACTGAATCCATCTGCGTGATACTGATAACCAATAAAGGTTCGTTTGGGTTTGACACCCAGGTATTTGTTGTCGTCTTCCAATAAAAATGGTGCATTATAGATGTCGGCTTGACACTGTTGAACCAAAGCATCCGATACATAAAACTGATCCAAACAGGTCCAAATACCATGATAACGATGACTTCCCATCCCTTGTCGCTCCAATGGTATCATTAGATTATTCATCCCAGGAATATCTTCATGAGGTGCATCATTCATATCTCCCATCACGACCATCTTCGCGTTTGGTTGTATCTCTAATATATCATTCACTTTGTTTAGAATCACTCTTTTGGCCGTTTGTCGTTTCCACTCCGAAGTGGCTTTTCCCCCTAACATGGATGGCAAATGGCATACAAAAACATGCAGGGTATCGCTTCCATCCATCACCCCTGACACATACAAAATATCTCGCGTTTTATCTTCTCCCAAATCCACCGCCAAAGCCATAGAGTCCAACACACAAAAGGTCCGTGGGTTATACAATAGGGCGACATCCACGCCTCGCTCATCTGGGCTTTCAAAATGAATACTTCGATAGGGATAGCGGCGTAACGGATAGCATAGCCCTCGTAAACAATAGTCATTTTCCACTTCGCACAATCCTACAATGGCAGGCATTTCATTTTCTCCCACAGCACAAATCACCCTCGCAATTTGCTCCACTTTCGTTTGATAACGGGCATATGTCCAATGCCTGGCCCCTCCGGGGGTAAATTCATCATCGTTCTTGAGGCTGTCCTTATGATAATCAAATAGATTTTCCACATTGTAACTCATGATGGTCCATGCCTGAGTAACACTTACGCACCACCATACACTCAACCCTATGAGCAACCACTTATACATTAACCCAACATCATAATAGCCCGCTTAAGTGCAGCAATCAACCGATCAATATCTTCCTTCTCTGTATACAACCCAATGGAAGCCCGCACAGTTCCCGGTACACCCAGGTAGTCAATCAAGGGTTCGGCACAGTGGTGACCGGTTCTTACAGCTACTCCCTGCTGGTCCAACAGTGTTCCAAGGTCAAATGGATGAATGAGCGTGGGCACCACGCGATTAAACGATACAACGCCTGCTTTTTCTTCTCCTTGTGCATATACTTGTATGCCGTCTATTCCAAGAAGTTGTTCCTCCAAATAACGAGTTAATTCGCTTTCGTAAGCCACAATCTTCTCTCTTCCAATCGATTCCATATACTCAAGGGCCTTGCCAAAGACATAACTGCCTATGAAATTAGGAGTTCCGGCTTCAAATTTATAAGGAAGCGTATTGTACGTGGTGTTTTCCCAACGTACATGTTCTATCATCTCCCCACCTCCCTCTGCCGGAGGCAATTGTTCCAACCATTCTGCCTTGCCATATAATACTCCCAAACCCGTCGGACCATACATTTTGTGCGCAGAGCAGGCAAAAAAATCACAATCCAATTCTTGCACATTTACCATCAGATGCGCAGCACTTTGAGCACCATCTACCAGTACCGGAATATGACGGTGATGTGCTATATCTATCATTTGTTTTACAGGAGCAATGATACCTAACACATTGCTCACCTGAGCGATAGACACCAGTTTGGTTTTGTCCGATAACAAGGCGCTATAAGCTGCCAAATCCAATTGTTTGTCTCCTATCAGTGGAATGACTTTAAGCACTGCTTTCTTGCGTTGGCACAACATCTGCCATGGAACGATATTGGAATGGTGTTCACAAGCACTAACCACAATCTCATCACCTTCATGCACCATGGCTTCGCCAAAAGCGAAAGCCAGCATATTGATACTGTCCGTAGTGCCTTTGGTAAAAATGATTTCCTTGGCTTGCTTGGCACCTAAAAAAGCTGCCACTTGTTCTCTTGCCCGTTCATGCTTGGCGGTTGCTACCTGACTGAGATGATGCACTCCACGATGGATATTGGCATTCCAATGGGTATAGGCATCCGTTATCGCATCCAAAACCACTTGGGGCTTTTGGGTGGTGGCGGCATTGTCCAGGTAAACCAACTTTTGATGGTGAACCTGTTCACTTAATATGGGAAAATCGGCTCTGTTCATGGTTTATAATAACTGTTTTCCAAAATAGATTGAGCATCTCCTTCATCCATCAGTTCTTGCAGACTCACTTGAGGGTTATGCTTCATATACGAGGCCACAATTCGCCAACCTAACCAGGTTCCCAATCGCCCAGGAGCCTCTTGAGATATGTCTGCCGTAAAGGGTCCGTCATTTAAATAGGAGGTGAGCACCATATTTTCAGTCTTAAATAAATCTTTTTGATCCATTATTTTATACCAAATGCTGCGTTCATACTTTTCACACCATTTCCATTGCTCTTGAGTGTATCCCATCACCTCCCATTCCTTTTCCTCGTCCATAATGAGCGAAAGCAGGAACATAATCTTGCCTCGATAAATCATATTCTCCAATAACCGTGATTTGGTACTGGTATAGGGAATATGGCGAAACAGATATGCACTGATGATATCCGTTGGGATACATTCTTTTCGCATGGTGATTTTTTGATAATCATACACCACTCGATTGTACATCGGATAATCACTTCCCAAGTACATATCCACGCCAACGGCGATATCATCACTCACAAATAGTAAGGAAGCGTTAAATCCGGAAATATAAAAATAAATCGAGGGCAATTCCCAATCAGGATAGAGATAATGAACACGGGCAAATCCCCGATTCAATGCCTGTTCCAACTCTCGTGTGTCACTAAACATCACCTTGGCATCTAGATTGGTTTGGTGAAATCCGTACACCGTATCTTCCAAAAAATCGGGTAAGGCTTGGGCCAAATAGGCTGTGTCCCATCGATTGATACCCAGAATATCTTCCATAAACACCGGCATCATATCTTCATATTCCTCTATCAGATAGGCTATATCCTGATGAGCCGTTGCTCGGTTGACATTCATTAACGCCTGGTCAAATCGAACAATAGGAATCTCTACGGGTGCTATCTTTTTGGGAAAATACTCGCCAGTGCCATGACACCCGGTCATTAGCACTACCATTCCCATCACTATCCAACTATACCATTTTTCCATCTTGTATCTCCAATATTCGGTCACACCAATGGGTCATATCCTTATCATGGGTTACCAATAAGATGGTTTGCCCCATTTCCTGGTGCATTTTTTGTAACAAATCACATAATTCCTGTTTGTTTTTTTCATCCAGACTGCCTGTGGGTTCGTCTGCCAATATGATGCTGGGATTCATAATCATTGCCCGTGCTGCGGCTACTCGTTGTTTTTCACCTCCACTCAACTGCTGGGGTTTATGGTTCAATCGGTCTTCCAATCCCAGACGCTCCAATAATTGGGCGGCTTTTTGCTCGGTTTGGTTTCGATTTTCACCGGCAATCAAAGCGGGCATCATCACATTTTCCAAGGCGGTAAACTCGGGCAATAACTGATGAAACTGAAATATAAATCCAATATGATGATTCCTGAAATGTGCCAACTCTTTTTCATTCATTTGACTCAAATCGACGCCATCTATCACCACACTTCCGCTGTCGGGTTGATCCAAACTGCCGATAATCTGCAGCAATGTGGATTTACCGGCGCCACTCTTACCCACGATGGCCACAATCTCTTTGTGCTTCACTTCCAGGTTGATACCTCGCAATACTTCCAGCGAACCAAACCGCTTATATACATTTTTAACTTCAATCATCGTTGGTAATACTTATGAATAACTTCTATTGCTTTTTCAATCATATCATCCTTATCTTTACTGACTTGTGTCACATAGATATCGGGTGCAATACCCTCCTCGATACTGTGATAGTTTTTGTCCACCATCCTGACACTGCTAAATCGTACAATCCACCCGTTGGGCAATTCATAACTTAATGGCATTCCTCCCCCTCCACCACTCTTGTCACCCACCAAGGTACTTCGTTGGGCATAACGCATGGCACTGATAAAGAAATTAGTGGCAGAATATGACCGGCGATTGGTCAGCACCACTACAGGGCGTAACCATTTACTGCCCATATCTTCGGTGTCTATTTTTTGTTCTACCAGTTCGGAGAAGGCATCGTGCTCCACCCCATTTTTGTGTTGCCAGTATCCCACTACCTGAGTGCTGTCAAAAAACGTTGCGGCCAATGCATGAGCATATTCCAAACTGCCTCCACCATTATTCCGAACATCCACAATCATCCCTTGACAATTTCTCATCGATCGTAAGATATACGCCATATGTGCACCTCCAATGGCGTTTTCAAACGACGGACAATACACATATCCCACCGTGGTATCCGGCAATACACTATAATATAATCCGCCAGCTGTGCGATAGTTGGGGACGTAGTGAGATTCAATCAGGTCCCAATCAAAATTCTCTGCATACGGAGCATACCATCCGTCATAACGGGATACATCAAAACTGGACATCAGGTTAACATGACCATCTTTCAGTTCATTGAGCATCTGTCCCAATACATCAAATAACCCCAAATAATCATCTGCTTGGAGCAATTGTACTTTGGGTAATATGGTGTCATGAACCATCTGCCAATCCACATTTTTCTCCTCTACAAAACAGTATTTTTGATCTATGGTTCTCCACAGACTCTCCATGTTTCCCACAGGTGTGTTGTTCTCCACCCCTTCAAACGAATGGGTACAAGCACTCAAACCGAGTATTGCTATCCCTATGTATAGAATTTTTTTCATTCGTTAACCAAACTTTTATTGGGGTGTAACCGATAATGAAAGATGCAGCCAATGACTGCACTCACCTGCTCGGTGGAAAACATCATGTTTTGGATTCCATACTCCTTATATTCGTGCCTCACGCCTATGCGCCAGGTGGAATGCGCAAATTGCATATCCAAATGAATCTGTTGGTTCAGTGTTCGATGGTTCCACACCCCGCTGCATCGTACCTGACCCATTACCCCTTCACTAATCTCATAATACGATTCCCAATAGTCCGGCACCCAATCCACCCCGATCACATTGGCCTTCACCAGGTATTGCACCCGATAAGATGTGTTGCGGTATTTCCATCCATAACTTACCCCCGCCATCGCCATGATATCTGCAGCCAAATCAATGGAAAAAGGTTTATTCACATTGGCTACATGATATCGAGGAGCAATATCTATATTCAGATAGGGTCCTACCAAAACCTGCCATCCCTGCGGTTTCCAGTCCCAATGATAGTATCCTCCCCAACCAAACTGGATTTGAGCCTGATACAACCGATTGGTTTGCATCTGAGAATGCGACCACCCAAAATTAGCAGCTACACTCCCCACATGGGACCAGTGTTCATGATTGAAATCCTGCCACCACTCGTTGCTGATTCCTGCTTGCAATCCCTGATACATCAACGGACTCAAGTACTGATCCTGCTGCCATATACCTCCAAAACTCACTTGCAGAACATCTCGATGTTCCACATTTTGTGCGCCCATGGGTGGTATGGTCAGCAGCAACAAGGTTACAATGATCAATCCTGTTCGTTTCATTTATTCTTCTATTCCTAATCGACGACTGCCATCTTCCTGTACCTCAATATAAATATGTACGGTATCTTCCGGTAATAGCGGTTCCATAATATCCGGCCATTCGATAAAACAATATTGACCTGAATACAGATATTCTTCTGCTCCAAAATCAATGGCTTCGCGAATGTCCTTGAGACGATAACAATCAAAATGATAAACCTGTTGATGGTTGGCTATATCGTATACATTGACAATGGCAAATGTGGGAGAGTTGACCACATCTTCGGTTCCCAACTCTTTGCACAGTTGAGTAATGCTGGTCGTTTTGCCTGCGCCCATACAGGCATGAAAAGCATACACCCTTTTGCCGGGAATAAGTATGTCCGATAATTTGCCCATGCTTCCGTCACTGTAACGCAGATTGAGGGTGTCTTTTTCGTCTTTTTCGATTGTATAATATCTCATACTGTTGATTTTTACGCCATTCTCAGGGCGATATTTAGCCATGAAAATGGTTATAAATAATTGATACTAAATGATTTGCAACAATTTTAACTAACTCATCTTTTTCTGCCATTCTAAGTTGTTCCACACTCCCAAAATGTTGCAGTAATTTTTCCTTTGTTTTAGGCCCAACTCCTTGAATATCATCGAGTTCGCTCTTGACTTGTGCCTTACTTCGCTTGTTTTTGTGATACGATATGGCAAATCGATGAACTTCATCCTGTATACTGACCAGCAGTCGGAACAATTCGTCGGTCACTTTGAGTTTTACCTCTGCAGCCTCCTTACCTACCAGCAATGTATTGGTGCGGTGCTTGTCATCTTTCTTCAATCCTATAATTGGAATATTCAACCCCAACTCACTCCGAATAATCTCATCGATAGCCTTCATCTGTTCCACCCCTCCATCGGCGATAATCAAATCGGGCATAGGCTTTTGTTCATCGATCAAATCTCGATATCGCCGATAGACCATTTCCCGCATGTTGGCACCATCGTCGGCTCCATGACATGAATGTAAACTATAACGCTTGTATTCACTCTTTTTGGGTTTCGCCTTTTCGTATACCACACACACACCTACTGCATGACTACCCTGGATGTGAGAGTTATCAAAACTATCGATGAGTATTGGGATTTTTTCCAATCCGCATTGTTGTTGGAGTCTTTCCAATACTCGCATTGCTTTTTGATCCGGATTCAGTTTATCCTGTTGCTTGTTCGCATCCGTGCGATACTGATGCACATTACGCATGGATAAGTCCATGAGTTTCTTCTTATCGCCGCTCGTCGGAATGTGGTAATGGATGTTTTCGCTTATTTCATCGGGTAGAAATGGCACTAATATATCCTTTGTTTGACTTTCCAGCTGATTTCTAAGTTCCAATATGCCATAACTAAGCATCATTTCCTTGGTTTCATCGAGTTTTCGATGATATTCTATCGTCTGCCCTTTAATAATACTGCCCTGATGAATGTGCAGCATATTGATGAATACTTTATCCTCATCTTCTTCATATCCAAATACATCCAGGTCTTTAATATTCGAATTGACAATTATCGTTTTACTGCAAAACTTTTCCAACAATTCCAGGTTTTCTTTCATTACCTGTGCCTGTTCAAACTTCATTTGTGCAGCCAGTGCCTTCATTTGTCCTTCTATATCCTGAGCGATTTCATGTGCTCCACCCATGATGATTTTTCTTGCTTTGGCGATGTATTGCTGATAGATTTCTTTGCTTTCTTCTCCAGCACAAATACCACAGCAGTTGTGGATATGGTATTTCAAACAAACTTTGTATTTGTTTTGTTCGATGCTTTCACTATGTATGGGTAATGAACATGTGCGTATCGGGTACAGTGAGTGAATCAGTTCCAATACCAAATCCACTGTATTTCCATAACTGTATGGTCCATAGTATTCACCATTTTTTCTATCAATCTTTCGGGTCTTAAAGATTCGTGGATATTCTTCCTTGGTGATGCATATGCAGGGATAACTCTTTCCATCCTTGAGCAAAATATTGTATTTGGGTTGGTATTGCTTAATCAGGTTGTTTTCCAGTAAAAATGCATCCTGTTCGCTTTGAACCACTACATATTTGATATCCCTGATCTGTTGTACCAAGTGCCGAGTCTTGGTATTGATCTGGTCTTTTTGAAAATAACTCGATACCCGCTTTTTTAGGTTCTTGGCTTTTCCTATGTAGATAATCCTGCCTTCCCCATCCAGATGTTGATATACTCCTGGCGATGTTGGCAACTGAGCCAATATTTGCGTGATATGTGCATCCCATGCACTCATTTCAAAAATGAATCAGTGAGAAAACTTCGATATCCTTCAATAACTCTCTACCTTTAAGTTCGTCCAATTCGATGATAAAACTGGTATATATTTTCGTAACTCCCAGTTGTTTAACCAGTTTGATGGCTGCCTCCATGGTGCCTCCTGTGGCCAACAAATCGTCATGCAACAGTACCACATCCTCTTTACTGAGTGAGTCTTTATGGATTTCGATACGGTCTTCACCATACTCTTTATTGTATGTGACGCTTACTGTATTCCAGGGTAGTTTACCCGGTTTGCGTATGGGGGCAAAACCGGCATTCAGGTCGATGGCAATGGCAGGCCCCATCATAAATCCGCGAGATTCCAACCCCACCACTTTGGTGATTCCGTAATCTGCATAGTGTTTAACCGTCTCCTGTTGTATCCACTTCAGATACTCAGGATGGCTCAGTACACTGGTGATGTCTTTAAACTGAATCCCAGGAAGTGGAAAATTGGGCACATTTCGAATGTCTTTTTTAATTTGTTCTTCAATCATATCTTTTTTAATTTGTTTCACGTGGAACATTGATGTTTTTGTTTATAAATAAACAAACTATCTTCCCATCATCACCAGTAGTACACTGATATCATTGGGACTGACCCCGGGTATGCGTTGTGCGTCGCCTATGCTGCGAGGGTGTATGCGATTGAGTTTTTGTCTGGCCTCGGTGGATAGTGATAGAATGGTACTATAGTCCAAATCTTCTCTTAAATGAACGGCGTCCAGACGTCTGAGTTTTTCGGCCGCATTCTTTTCGCGATCGATATAACCCTGATACTTGCATTGTATCTCCACACTATCCTCTATTTCTTTTTGTCCCAATCCCTCTCCTATCCTTTCCTTTAGTGCTGGAGCGATTTCGCATAAGTCTTTCAGGCTGATTTCGGGGCGAAGAAGTAAATCCATCAGTTTACCTCCGTGGGGCAGACTGCCGTGATCATGATTCTCCATCCATGCATTGGTGGTTTGTAGGTGATAGTTAGTTTGCTTCAAATAGGCAATAATTTCCTCAACACGTTCTTTTTTATCACACCATAACTGATAGCGGTTACCGTCCGCCAACCCCATTCGGTATGCACGCTCTGTCAACCGTTCGTCAGCGTTGTCCTGACGAAGCAAAATGCGATATTCTGCTCGGGAGGTAAACATTCGATATGGTTCATCTACCCCTTTGTTGACCAGATCATCAATCAGCACTCCGATGTAACTCTCGTCGCGGGCCAAAGTGAATGACTGCCCTCCGTGTACATTGATATGCGCATTTACACCTGCCACCAACCCTTGCCCGGCGGCTTCTTCATAACCCGTCGTTCCATTGATCTGCCCGGCAAAAAACAGGTTTTTGATTCGTTTGGTTTCTAATGTATGATGCAATTGAGTAGGATCAAAAAAATCATACTCTATCGCGTATCCGGGGCGATACATCACTACATCTTCCAGTCCCTGAATGGTCTGAAGTGCCTCTAATTGTACCTTCCATGGCAACGAGGAAGAGAACCCGTTGACATAGTACTCGTTGCTGTCCACTCCTTCCGGCTCCAAAAAAATCTGGTGCTGATCTTTGTCTGCAAAAGTGATGATTTTGGTTTCTATACTGGGACAATATCGGGGTCCGATGCTCTTGATTTGTCCATTGTACAGCGGCGATTCAGGCAATCCCTGTCTCAGTCGTTCATGCGTACGGGGATTGGTATAAGTTATCCAACAACTCATCTGCTTTAATCCCCGATGAATATTGGGTAAATACGAAAATTTATATTCGTCACAATCACCAGGTTGCTCCTGCATCACCTCAAAGTGTATGCTTCGCTTGTCTATGCGCGCCGGAGTACCGGTCTTCATTCTGTCGTGTGCAAAACCGAGCTGAACCAATTGTTCCGTGAGACCATAACTGGCGGGCTCACTGATTCGTCCTCCTTGGATTTGGGCGCGACCAAAATGCAGTAACCCATTTAGAAAAGTACCATTGGTGAGGACCACCGCTTGTGCCGTCATTTCAATACCCAACGCTGTTTTGACACCTTGCACCCTTCCATCCCCAATGATCAACTCGGTAACCATGTCCTGCCAAATGGTCAGGTTGTCTCTTGTGCTCAATACTTCAATCCAGGTTTCAATAAATCGTTTTCTGTCGCTTTGACTGCGTGGAGACCACATGGCAGGCCCTTTGGAACGATTGAGCATTCTGAATTGTATAGCAGATAGGTCTGTTACGATTCCCATATAGCCGCCCATCGCATCTATCTCCCTGACAATCTGACCTTTAGCGATTCCACCAATGGCCGGATTGCAACTCATTTGGCCAATCTTGTTCATGTCCATGGTAATGAGAAGTGTTTTACTTCCCATTCCGGCTGCTGCCATGGCCGCTTCACATCCGGCATGACCCGCGCCTACCACGATGACATCATATTTAAAATCCATTATCGTTTTGTCCAAAATCCTTTTTTATGCCATCGATGCTCGGAGGTATAACCCGAATGAATGGTGTGTATCCGAGGTTGAAAAGCATCTTCCAAGTGCATTATTTCCTTTATTTCATCTCCTTGTTGGTTGAGTAATACACCGATGATATCAAATCGAGGTCGAAGTTGGATATGATTCAACTTGATATATCCGTTGGCAGCTGCCTGCATGTGGCGTTTTTTGGTTTTATCTACCCATTCTTCAGGCCTGCGTATCGCATCCGAGTTGCGGGCTTTTACTTCCACAAATACAATGTCTGTGGCATTGGACGCAATGATATCCACTTCCAGGTGACCCATTTTCCAATTGGTCTCCAATAGAGTATATCCCTTATTAATCAGCACATTTTGGGCAGCTGTTTCACCCAAAATACCCTGCTGATTGCGTATGTGTAAATGCCCCAAAGCCATGGCTTACAATGTCCACTCAAATCCGTCTTTGGTATCTTTGATACTAAAACCTAATTCCGTCAAATGATTGCGAATCTTGTCAGAGGTAGTCCAATCTTTATTTTGTTTGGCTTCCAGGCGCATTTGCAGCAACATATCAATGGCTCCTTTGTACGCGGCCATATTGACACTGTTGTCCGAATCCTGCGCCAATCGTAATCCTAATATTTGAATGGCAAAATCGTTCCATATACTCCGCAATTCGTTCAAATCTTCCGATGAAATCGTGCCTTTTCCATCATATACCGTATTGATGATTCGGGAACTGTCAAACAATAAGGATATCACAATCGGGCTGTTCAAATCATCATCCATGGCCTCCTGACACTTTTCACGCAAATTGCCCAAATCCGCCGTACTCTTTTCTCCAGGCGTCAGTTTCATCAACCGCATATAGGCCTCCTGCATACGGGTCAGTCCTTTTTCTGCGGCTTCCAATGCCTCGGAGGAAAAATCTACGGTAGAACGATAGTGTGCCATCAGAATAAAGAACCGTATGGTCATGGGCGAGAAGGGTTTGGTCAGTAACTCATGCTGACCCGAGAAAAATTGCTCCAATGTGATAAAATTATGATAACTCTTACCCATTTTTTTGCCGGCAATCGTGATCATGTTATTATGCATCCAATAATGCACACTGTCGTGTCCCAATGCGGCGCAGGATTGAGCAATTTCCGCTTCGTGGTGAGGAAACATCAGGTCCATACCACCTCCGTGGATATCAAATTCTTCTCCCAAATACTTGGTTCCCATCGTGGAACATTCCATATGCCAACCCGGAAAACCTTCACTCCAAGGACTGGGCCAATGCATGATGTGTTCTGGGGCGGCTTTTTTCCAAAGCGCAAAATCATAGGAGTGTTTTTTTTCACTTTGACCATCCAACTCGCGTGTTTCCGTCACAATATCTTCTAGATTGCGTCCGGAAAGTTTACCATACGGAAAATCTTTGGCAAATCGTTCCACATCCATATAGACACTGCCGTTGCTCACATACGCATAACCATGATCCAGAATTTTTTGAACAAAATCAATCTGCTCAATAATATGCCCGCTGGCGTGGGGTTCAATCGAAGGTGGCAATACATTCAGCGCCTCCATGTCATGATGATAGCGATTGGTAAAATACTGCACCACTTCCATGGGTTCCAGTTGCTCCAAACGGGCTTTTTTGGCGATTTTATCTTCCCCCTCGTCCGCATCGTGTTCCAAATGTCCTACATCGGTGATATTGCGTACATAACGGACTTTATAACCCAGAAATTGTAGGTACCGGAAGAGTAAATCAAAGGTAATGGCCGGACGCGCATGCCCCAAATGGGCATCGCCATATACGGTAGGTCCGCATACATACATTCCCACATGACCCTCATGAAGGGGTTTAAAATACTCTTTTTGACGAGTTAATGTGTTGTAAATCTGTAACATATAATGTATATTAAAGGGTTTTCTATATCAGTCCCATTTCTTTGGCTTTGTCCAACATATACTGCAATGCGGCCTCATGCTCGTTGGGAATGACTCCGTCTAAAATGGCATCCTTAATGGCGGATTTCAGCATTCCCACTTCCTGACATGGTTCCATTTTCAACACAGTCATGATTTCCTCGCCACGCACGGGAGGTTGAAAATTGCGAATGCGATCGCGTTCCTCCAGTTCGACCATTTTTTGTCTCACCAACATATAATTCTTATGGAACCGATCTACTTTTTCCTCATTGCGGGATGTAATATCGGCATCGCACAGTTTCATCAGGTCTTCAATATCATCTCCGGCTTCAAAGAGCAATCGTCTCACGGCCGAATCCGTCACGGTGTCCTCTATCAGATTGATGGGTCGCATATGCAAATCCACCATCTTGACCACATAGTCCATTTTTTCATTTTGGGGCAGTTTCATCGCCTTGAAGATTTTGGGAATCATCTTGGCCCCGATATAATTATGGTTGCGGAAAGTCCAACCGGCATGAGCATCCCATGCTTTGGATTTGGGTTTACCGATATCATGCAGCAACGCGGCCCATCGTAACCATAAACTATCCGATGTCTGTGCCAGATTATCCAATACCTGCAAGGTATGGAACCATACATCTTTATGCCCCTTTCCTTCTTTGGTCTCGATTCCTTTGAGTTGGGCCAGTTCTGGGAAAATAAGCGGCAATAAACCGGTTTTATCCAACAATACCCAACCCACGGATGGCCGACGGGAAAGCATGATCTTATGCAACTCGTCTACGATGCGCTCTCGAGTAATGATGGCGATGCGTTCTTTATTGCGAACAATGGCGTCAAATGTTTCCTCAGACAGAAAAAATCCCAATTGTGAAGCAAATCGTATGGCCCGCATCATTCGTAACGGATCATCCGAGAAGGTAATATCCGGATCCAATGGAGTGCAGATGGTGCAATCTCTCATATCCTGCATCCCGTCAAACGGGTCAATCAGTTCTCCATATCGATGAGCGTTGAGACAGATTGCCAATGCATTGATGGTGAAATCCCGTCGATTTTGATCCTCTTCCAGGGTCCCGTCTTCTACGATGGGATTGCGACTGTCATGACGATAACTCTCTCTTCTTGCCCCTACAAATTCCAACTCAATATCCACCCCTTTGCGTCGGTCTCTCTTCTTGACCTGCGCTGTGCCGTAGGTTTTGAATACACTCAAATGGGCACTTTTGCCCAATCGTTGCGCCACGGCTTGCGCCAACTCAATGCCACTTCCCACCACCACAATATCAATGTCATTGCTTTCGCGTTGCAAAAACAAATCGCGCACCCAACCGCCAATCACATAACACTCCAATCCCATTCGGTCGGCTTCTTCACCTACCAAATGGAGCATCGGTTGATTTATCTTTTCATTTGTAACAATCATTTTCTTTTTGTGGCCTACTACCCATTTTAGCTCGCAAAATTACAAAAAAATACTGAATTATCCAAATAATAGGGTGTTTTTCATGGGTTTTGTTTGCATAAATGCAAAAAAAGCAGTACTTTTGTGCATGAATTTGCGTTTTTCTTTTCCATATGGGTTATTCACCTTGCTGTTGTGTTGCACAATGGCTTTGCCTGTGAGTGCACACGACCATTTGGATTCGATGATCGTTTTGACCCATGGAACAGATACGCTCTACTGGGGATTTATTTCTGAAATCACTATTTACCCGCCCCTGTCGTTCCAAAACAAGCAACAGGAGCGTTTTTATTGGCGTACGGTTCGGGATGTTAAGAAGACATTACCCTATGCGAAGATGATTTCTCAGGATATGGCGGTTGCTGATCGACAATTAGCCCTGTTCACCGACAAAAAACAACGCAAACAGTGGTGGAAAAGTTATGAAAAATTTTTGTTCAAAAAGTACGAAAAAGACTTTCGCCACATGACGGCTTCTCAAGGACAGATGCTCATGAAATTGATGGATCGCGAATCAGATAAGACAAGTTATGAACTCATTTATCAATACCGTGGCAAATCCAGTGCAGATTTTTGGCAGTTTGTGGCCAAACTGTTTAAAAACGATTTAAAAGAAGGCTATGATGGTCAGGACAAAGACCGAATCATCGAACGGGTGATTACATTGGTTGAGGAGGGACAGTTGTAAAATAGGCATTCTGCTCCTGAATCTTCGCTTGAAATTTGCGTATCTCCACCCCTAAAAATACCGCGGCCAAACCAGCTGATAGCGTGTCACTGATAGGCATACTCCACCATACGCCCATGATCGGATCATTCCATATACAGGGGAGTAACACTGTTAGCGGAATCAATAATATCACCTGACGAGTTAAACTCAGAAAAATGGACTTGATAGACATACCTATCGAGGTGAAGAAATTGATGGTAACCATCTGAAAACCAACTATCAACATCGAGCAGCACAAGATTCTCATCGGTACAATGGTGGTGGATATCAGTTCCGCATCGTGGGTAAAAATCCGAGTCATCGCCCCCGGGAAACATTCTCCCAATAACGCTACGATACTCATGATGATGGTTCCCCAAATGGCCGTCAGTCGAAATGCGTGCAGCATGCGTTGGTATTGCTTGGCACCATAATTATACCCCACAATCGGTTGCATACCCTGGTTCAGTCCCATGACAATCATGGCAAAAACGAAAATTAATCGATTGGCCACTCCGTAGGAAGCAATGGCCATGTCTCCACCATATCGTTTTAGTTGGTTGTTGATGATAATCACCACAAAACAGTGCGCCAGATTCATCAGACAGGGTGCGGCGCCAATGGCCAGGCAACGTTGCGTAATGGCAGCATCCAGTTTCCATATACCCTTGTGAAAATGAATAATCTCACGAGGATTGAGGAAGGTGCGCATTTGCCATAAAACGGAAATCGCCTGAGAGATGATGGTGGCTAATGCGGCTCCCCGTACCCCCATGTGGAAATGGAAGATAAAAATAGGATCCAATATCACATTGACACTCACGGCCACGATGGTGGCTACCATGGAGTTCTTAGGATGACCCATCGATCGCAGCACATTATTGAGTCCAAAATAAATATGCGTGAGGACATTGCCTATCAGGATGATTTCCATGTACTCCCGTGCATATACCAAAGTCGACTCACTGGCGCCAAAAGCCATCAGAATGGGATTTATCCATATCAGCCCAACCATCGTAACAATGGCGGACAAAATGACATTGAGCAAAATAACATTCCCCAGTACCCTGTTGGCAGTGGCATAATCTTTTTCTCCCAGTTTGATGGCCACTATCGTACTCGACCCCACTCCAATCAGACTGCCAAACGCGGCACAGATGTCCATAAAAGGTTTGGCTACCGTCAGTCCTCCCAATGCCATGGCGCCGCAACCGTGCCCAATAAAAACACTGTCCACCAGGTTGTACAACGAACTGGCCGTCATCGCAATGATGCCGGGTAATGCGTATCGAAGCAGGAGCTTGGGTATGGGTTCAATCCCTAAGGCAGTGGCGTGGTGTGTACTCATGAAAGCGAGATCTTCTTAGCGATTTCATCGAATATTTCGGCGGCAGGATGACCTTGCTGCATCGCAATGGGTTCTCCCGCATCACTCGCTTCGCGTACGGACTGCACCAGCGGAATTTGTCCTAATAATGGGACATGAAGTTCTTCGGCCAAATGTTTGCCACCATCTTGTCCGAAAATATAATAACGGTTATTGGGTAATTCTGCCGGGGTAAACCAGGCCATGTTTTCCACGATACCCAAAACCGGTACATGGATTTTTTCATTTTGAAACATATCCACCCCTTTGCGAGCATCACTCAAAGCAATCTCTTGAGGAGTAGTTACTACAATGGCTCCGGTCAATTGCAGATTTTGTACCAGCGTCAAATGAATGTCACTGGTTCCGGGGGGAAGATCAATCAGGAAATAGTCCAATTCTCCCCAATGTCCATCCTGAATCAGTTGCTTGATGGCATTGGAAGCCATGCCCCCACGCCAGATAATGGCCGATGACGGATCGACAAAAAATCCGATACTCAGCATCCTTACTCCGTATTGTTCTATGGGTTCAATCAGATTTCTCCCCTCCACTTCCACCGATACCGGACGACATTCCTCCACATGAAACATTTTAGGCATACTCGGACCATGAATATCAGCATCCAACAACCCCACTTTATATCCCTGCTTCACTAATGAGATGGCTAAATTGGCCGTAATGGTGGACTTGCCTACCCCACCTTTGCCACTGTGAATGGCGATGATATGTGGAGCAATAGGGGCACCTTCCTTATTTTCCGTTTTGACCGTTGACTCTTTACGATATTTGAGATGAACAGACACCGCGGCATTGGCATCCACATAGGTCTGGATAGCCACTTCACTGGCTCGTACAACGGACTTGATAAACGGATCTTTGTCTTTATCAAAAATGAGCGAAAAATGAACTTGTAATCCCGAAATGCGAATATCATCTTCCAACATTCCGCTTTCTATCAGGTCTTTTCCGGTTCCCGGATAACGCACATGGCGCAGCGCATCAATGATTTGTTGAGGATACATAATTTCTTCCGTATGAACGGTAATCGTCTTTTTCTATTTCAATATCGGGCTCCTCAAGCGTATCACTGTGTTTTAATTTCCAACAGATATACTTGATTTTCATTCCCCGACTTAACCACTGCTGCTCATAGTGTGTTTGCAGCATTCGAGCCTGTTCCCATGGACCCTGCTCCCCTTCCGCATAGAGGTCCTGGGTATCAGCCAATACCTCATAGTGATTCAGGTGCAACATCTCCCGCGTATAGGTGCTCAAAAACGGACTGTCGGTCTTGAGATGAATGATTCCACCATCTGCCATGATTTGCTGATAGCGTTTCATAAAATAAGTGGATGTCAGTCGTTTCGTCTCTTTTTTCATTTGAGGATCGGGAAACGTAATCCAAATTTCGGAGATTTCATCGGTAGAAAAGAACTGTGAAATCATTTCAATGTTCGTTCGCAAAAACGCCACATTGTCCATATGTTTCTCTTCGGCTTGTTTGGCTCCCGCCCACAAACGGGCACCCTTGATATCGATGCCAATAAAATTTTTGTCCGGATACAATTGGGCCAAACCGATGGTATATTCACCGCGGCCACATCCCAATTCCAGCACAATGGGATGGTCGTTTCCAAAAAACTTCTCATTCCATTTGCCTGCCATTTGCACCGCAGGATGTTCCTCACTCATATCTTTCATTGCGCACTGGAATACATGTTGGAATGTTTCCATTTCCGCAAACTTTTTCAATTTATTTTTTCCCATCTTAAGGCACTCTTTGTATTTCAATACCCATGTCTTTCACACCCGTTAACCACTCACTGCGCATACCTTGTTTCAGCCTCATCTCATAGGTACCAGGTGCTGCAAAACGATATTGTTCTTCGTAAATGACCGGCATACTCAGGATACCATTTTTTCCATTACCCAACCATCGTCCACGATCATCTGCCAAATAAAATTCAATCGTATCCGTCATTCCCGGATCAACCATACCCATCTCCTCTGACAACGCGGGACGCTGCACAAACAACCACATATTCTGATACGGATATCGTTCTGTATGACGCATATGGATGTAAATATTGTAGGCACAACTGTCCTGAATGTCAAATCGAAATGTCAATACCGAATCCTGATTCCAACCGCTTGTTGTAAACGATTGGAAACCAATATATTCCGTGTTGGATCTACAACCTGCCAACCACAGACTACTGAGCAGCAGGACGATGATGATGGGGTTTCTTTTCATTGGAATTACCTCCTTTGTTGTCACTGTTGTTGTGATGGGGGTGTGAATGTTTGTTATTGCGTCTGTCTCCGGAACCACCGTGATCGTTATGACGAGCGTGTTTTTTGCGATCAAATCGGGAAACATCTCCTTCTCCGACTGCATTTTGGAACCCTAAATCCTGTTCCTCACTTTCATTGATGACAGGAGTACCTATCGTCTTACCGTTCTTGCGCGCGTCCTCGTATACGGGAACCTCATAATTTAAACAGCATTTCAATTTAGCACACTGACCCGCTAATTTTTGCGGATTGGGCGATACATTTTGCAGTCGGGCTGCTCCCGTTCCTACACTGGTGAACTGTGTCATCCAGGTAGAACAGCACAATTCGCGTCCGCAAGGCCCCGTTCCTCCGATTCTTCCTGCTTCCTGTCGGGCACCAATCTGCTTCATCTCAATACGAATCCGGAAGGTCTCTGCATATACTTTGATGAGTTGTCGAAAATCCACGCGTCCATCGGCAATATAGTAAAAGATAGCCTTGGTGCCATCGCCCTGATATTCCACATCTCCGATTTTCATTTCCAGACCCAATGACTTGGCCAATTGACGACTCTTAATCATCGTTTCCTGCTCTTTGGCGTGCGCCTCCTGAGCGTGAAGCAAATCTTCTTCAGTGGCTAAACGCAATACATTGCGAATCTCATATCGGCTCAGGTCAATATGGTTTTTTTGCATTTGCATCAAAACCAGTTTTCCGGTCAGGGTCACTTCTCCCAAATCATAACCGGGATTGGCTTCCGTAATCACTTTGACCCCTTTTTCCAACGGCAGATGTTCCGCATTGTGAAAATAAATCTTCCGTGTATTCTTAAACTGTACTTCCACCAAATCCGTTTGCTGAATGTTTTCGGGCAAATCACTCAACCAGTCCACCACCGGCAACATATGAGCCGAATTGCGGCGGCACGATAACTCGGAAAATTGACAAGCTTCGTTATTCAATGTAAAAGAATCATTCATATCTGTTTATTTTTTGATCAAAACAATCATTTGCAGGCATAAATCAAAAAAGATGATTTTTGCGTTTCCATTCTGGGCAATTTGCGTCTCAGCCCGTTCCAGTTCCTCCATGATTTTGGTGACATTCCCTTCATGAATAAACGGCGCAAATTTGGTGGAAAAAGCCTGTTCCTGAGCCGTCTGACAGTTCATTTGCGGCTCATGGAAATTATAAATATAATTCTCCCGAATCTGCTGCTGAGCAAATTGCAAAAATCCTTTCTGCCTCTCCCTTCCCATCTTGGCGTCCGCCATGTCCAGACTCCATTTGCGTAAATCCAGCAACGCACTGTAGTTTCGCTGCCGCCCTACGGACCATGCATTGCGCATTAGCGCGACAAAATCTTGAAAATACTGCTCCTGCTCTTCCTGCTCAGCCGGAGATTGCAGCTGATGTTGTTCTTCCCGGCTCAAGGCGGGAATCAAAATGTGCTGAAGCCGACTGAGTATGGTGGTCAACATGTTCTCCGGATGTTCGCCCACAAAAATAAACAGCGTTTTTTCAGGGGGCTCTTCCAGCAGTTTGAGCAACTTGTTGGCACACGCAATATTCATTTTATCCGGTTGCCACACAATCATCGTTTTGTATCCTTCACCAAAACTTTTCAGCGACAACTTACGGACAATCTCCCCACTCTCTTTTTCATAAATCATGCCCTGCTTGGTTTCCACTCCCAAATAGCGATACCAGTCATTGAGACTGAAATAGGGTTGTTCTAACATCAGGCAGCGAAAACGATCGATGAAATCGTCACATGTATCCCCCGCATCTGTTTTGACAATGGGAAAAGCAAAGTGCAAGTCCGGGTGCTGCAATTTCTGAAACTGCAGACAGGTAGGACATTGTCCGCAACTGTCTTCCGGTGTTCGATGGGAACAATTGAGGTATTGGGCATAGGCAATCGCCAACTGCAGTTTGCCACTTCCCTGGGGTCCGTAAAAAAATTGGGCATGCGGCACACGACCTTCCTGTACAGAAAGTCTCAGTTGTCTTTTGACACCCTCCTGACCGATAATCGAACGAAACTGCATACTACTCCAATTTGAGCGCAAAAATACAAAAAAATATTGAAATATGAAAATTTTAAGGTCGAAAACACAGAATTTTCGCAAAAAATTTGGTCAAATCAAAAAAAAGTACTACTTTTGCACGCCTTTTCGGTCGTGAGGCTTGACTCTGGGAATGCCATCTTAGGAGTTGGGTTACCGAAGGAAGGTATGTTTTTAGTATTAACTCGGGCAGGAACTCGTGCAGTTCATCGCCCATAAATGAACAACAAAATGGCAACAAAAATTCGTTTGGCCCGTCATGGCCACAAGGATTATGCTTACTACCACATTGTAGTAGCAGACAGCCGTTCACCTCGTGACGGCAAAATTATCGAGCGTATCGGTTCTTACAATCCCAATCTCAATCCTGCCAAAGTTGATTTGAACTTTGACCGTGCTTTGTATTGGGTAGGTGTGGGTGCACAACCTACTGACACCGTTCGTAACATTTTCTCTGAGGAAGGCGTTATGCTGATGAAGCACCTGATGGGTGGCGTTCAAAAGGGCGCATTTGCTGAGGAAGAAGCCCAAAAGCGTTTTGCTGCTTGGAAAGCGCAGAAGGATGCTAAGAATGGCAAGATTTCTAAAGAGGAAGCTGACAAGAAAGTAGCAGAGGCTAAGAAGCTGCATGCTCAGGAAGTAGAAGCCAACAAGGCGAAAGCCGAGGCAGTTGCTGCTAAACGCAAAGCCGCAGCGGAGGCTCTCGCAGCTGCAGCTCAAGAGGCAGCACAGGAAGCCGCTCAGGCGGAGGCTGAAGCTGCTGCTCCTGCTCAGGAGGCTGAATAAGTCCTTTTCTGTCGACAAAATGAAAGTCCAAAATGCGAATTTTGGACTTTTTTTTTGTAAAATAGGAACAAAATTTGCATATATGCAAAAAAAGCAGTACTTTTGCAATTCATAACGAAAATTTTAGAGTCATACATCTATGAAGACAGAAGTAACCGAACTTAACCAGGATCTGTTTATTGCCAAATTAAAGCAACATCGTCATTTGTTTTATTGGGGACTTCCTGCTTGTTTTATTGTTTTCTTTGTTTTGGGATTATGTGTGCCCAAGTATTACGAAAGTTCATTCATTATTGCTCGCGAGAGTGAGCAGGCTGTAGAGCTACAGCGCACCATCACGCTGAATAATCCCGAAAATTATGATTTGGGTCTGGTGCGTACGGATAATGCGGTTTCCGAGTATGGTTATCGTACTATTGTGACCTCCCCTCAGTTTTTATGCTTACTGTTTGATGTGGAAGTCCAGACCATGAATGGGCAGTTTCAAGGGTCCTATTTTGATTACCTCACTTCCTATCGTCAATTACCCTTTTGGACGCGTTGGAAAATATGGGCCATTCGTCAGGCGCATGCCTGCAAGAGCTCACTTACGAGCGCGCAAGAGGGTAGTGTACAACAAGGTACGCATTGGATGACTAAGGAGCAATGGGCGGCTGTCCAAATGATGAAGGAGGATATTTCGGCTACGTTTGATCGTCAATCCATGCTCATCGAGATTACCGTTCAGTCCCAGGATCCCATGGTGAGTGCCATGCTGGCCGAGCATGTGGAACGTACCCTTAGAGCGTATGTGACCCAATATGAAAAGTCCAAGATGCAGTGTATCTTAACACAGTTGGGTCAGTATATCGAGCGCTTGGAGACGGAGGATGCTCATCCTTCCGTTTTGGCCTCTTTTCATCGCCAATACCTCACGTATGAAGCTCAAATGATGTTTCATAATTCGTTTGCCACCATCAGTGCGCCTCAGATCAATTACCTCCCTGCAGGTCCCAGTTATCTTAAATGGCCCCTGATTTTGACAATCTTCTTTGGTTTGTTGGCTTTGGCCATTATCACCCGCAAAGAATTATGGCAAATCATTAAGGCACTCTAAAATCGGATGATTTATCTCCTGCCGATAGTACTCCTGCTGATAGGAGTGGTGGCGTATGACCATAAGCACTTGGCGTCCTGGCGAGGTGTGTGGTTGTTTGTATGTTGGCTAAGCATCGTGCTGGTGGCTGGTTTACGCTATCAGGTCGGAGGAGATACGCTTTCCTACATGTATGATTTCGATTGTGTCATGGTTCCCATTCGTGACCTTACGTGGGAACTTATTCAGGCAAATCCGTACAATATTTTGTGGGTCTTGCTCAATGCTGTCTGTAAGCAGTGTTGGAATAATTTTGTCTTAGTTCAACTCGTTCATGCAGTGATAGTCAACACGGCCGTAGTATACTTTTTTGCCAAGCATACTCAGCGCGTTTTTACGGCATTATTCTTTTATGTGCTGTGTTATTTTCTGTTTTACAACACGGAGATCATGCGGGCATCGTTGGCCATGGCAGTCTTTCTGTTTGGATTCAGCACATTGGAAAAACGCCAATGGCTCAGATACCTGCTTGTGATGGTGATTGCCTTTGGCTTCCACTCCGAATCCATCTTGATGCTGCTTTTCCCATTGGCCTTCCTGTTGGCTAAAATACCGATTAACTGGAAATCCGTTTTGGCGATTATGGCCGGTTCGTTTGTGCTGTTGGGATGCCTATTGTTCTTGCCTTACTTATCCGGTCTGTTTGCCTTATCCAGTCGTTTTGCCATGTTTGTTCAGTATATCGAAATGGGCAGTACGCTCAATATTTTTGGTAAACTGCAATACTTCCTGCTGGTTATTCCATGGGTATTGGTGCTTCTGTTGTGTAAGCACATCGACCAACCGCTGATGCGGGGGTTGCTGATTTTGGCCATCGTATTATCCGTTCCCATGATGGAGTATCATGTCATCTTTTCCAGGGCTACGGACTTTATCAAACCCGCTTGTATCGTGTGCCTGGCCCAGGGAATAGGGTATTGTTATGAGCATCCTTCTCTTCCCCTCAGGTGGGTGAAGTACCTGGCCATAGCCGGTATGTTTGGATTATCGGCCCAGAGTCTGCTGACGGGGGAAAAGGGATTTGAGTTTTATCGTCGTTATTTCCCCTACCACTCGTACTTTGAGAGCCGGACGCTGGACGACCAGCAACGCATACAAATGATGCAAAAAACCGTTATCCTGGAACAATAATGATGATTTCACGGCCCCAAATATCGATTGTTATCACCACCTGTAATGGCTCGCGTTTTTTGCGGCAGCAGTTGGACAGCATCTATGCGCAAACGATGTTGCCTCAAGAAGTGCTTGTCAGCGATGATGGTTCGACGGACGATACGCTGGCCATATTGGAAGAGTACCATCAGCGTTATGGATTGTTCTATTCGTCTAATCCGGGGCCTCATGGGGTCAACGCTAATTTTATGCGCGCTTTTCGGTTATGTTCGGGTGAGTATGTGATGATTTGTGACCAGGATGATATCTGGTGGCCCAATAAGGTAGCCACTTTGTATCAGGCGATTCGATTCGCCAATCCCGATACTCCCGTAGCGGTATCCTCCACGCGTGAAGATATGGATGCGCAGGGTCGTTGCATCAGAGCTGCCCATTCCTATCCGAGGAGTGAGGGGTGGGAGAGTACGTTGTTGGACACCGGTTGCTCCCAGGGGTGCACGATGGTGATGAACCGTTGTTTGGTGGACCGGGTGCTGGATTACTATGATACCAAACCGCTCTCCGATGAACTTATGTATGATGTTTTGGTCTCGCTGATTGCAGCAGTTCAGGGACAAAAAATCAATTTGGGAATCCCCTTGATGAGTTATCGCCATCATGCCGATAACCAGGTAGATCCCATTCGTACCCATCGGTATACATTTTGGGCCAAGGTCAAAGATATGCCGACATATTATCCCTTCCTGTTGGATTATCGCATTCGCGAATTGGCCGTGGCAGACGCGTTGTTTGAGTCGGAAACCATTGCACCGGATATTCGCCTTTTCCTGTCCCGTATGACCCAGCTGCATCACGAGTCTTCTTACCGTCGGGGATTGGCTATTATCGGTTCGTTGCCCCAAATCACTACGGGCAGAAAGTGGAAAATTCGTTTCCTCACGCCCATAGTCATTGTATTAAAATACCTACAGTCGCACTTATCACTCGCATGACGCATATTCTGTTCATATCGCATTACCTGCAACAAAACGGCACCGAAACATTCATGATGAATGTGGTGCGGGGGTTGCGTTCGGCGAATTACCATTTTGACTTTTTGGTATTTGATGCCTGCCCCTCTTCCTACTCGCGCGAATTGGAACAGGCCGGTTGTACCATTTACCGTTTGCACCCGCGTCGCAGTGGCTTGGTGTATTGGGCAGATCTGTACCGCTTCTTCCGTCTCCATGCCTCTGAATATCAGGTCATTCACTGGTGTGGAGGCACCTTATCGTCCATCTTGCCCATTCGTATGGCCAAATGGTTTGGTATTCCCGTGCGCATTGTCCATGCCCACAATTCTCAGAGTGCCGGATGGCACAATCGGCTGCTGCATCGACTGCATCGTCGTGCTGCGTGTCGTTTGGCCACTCATGCCCTGGCCTGCTCTCAGGATGCGGCCTCGTATTTCTTTGCCCACCATCCGAGTACCATCATACCCAATGGCATCCATTGTGAAATGTATGCTTATCAGCCTGATGTGCGGGAATGTGTGCGCCAACAGTTGGGACTCCAACCCGAGGAGATATTGTTGGGACATATCGGACGGTTTGAACCGGTGAAGAACCAATCGTTCTTACTGTCTGTTCTGGCGTCCATTCCCAGTCCACACACCAAATTGCTGTTGGTGGGAAATGGTTCCATGCGCGAGCAGGTGCAGCAACAGGCACAACAAATGGGACTGAATGATCGCATCCTATGGATCGCACAATCGGATGAAATTTACCGATTAACACAGGCAATGGATGCGTTTGTCATGCCTTCGTTGTTTGAGGGATTGCCCTTTGTGCTGTTGGAGGCGCAGGCGGCAGGTTTGCCTTGTTTTATCTCCGACACCATTCATTCTCACGCCTGTCTGACTCCCTGGGTACAATCGTTGTCCTTGCACCTTGCGCCTGCACAGTGGGCAGAATGTATTGGCTCCACATTGCTTCATCACCAGCGTCAGGATGGGGCAGATTATATCCGTCAGGCGGGATATGACCTGAGTGATATAGCCCGTCAAATGACACAAATATACGACAGTTATTGCCTATGATACCCAAGATTATTCATTATTGTTGGTTGAGCACGGACCCCTATCCCGAAAAAATTCAGTACTGCCTTCAGACCTGGAAGCAGTATCTGCCGGACTATGAGATTCGCTTATGGGACCTGAATCGGTTTGATCTGTCTCTCTCGTCCTGGGTTCAGGAGGCTTATCAATGTAAAAAATATGCCTTTGCAGCGGATTATATTCGGTGCTACGCCTTATACCATTTTGGTGGCATCTATTTGGATTCGGATGTAGAGGTGCTCCGTTCGTACGACGATTTATTGCATTTACCGTACTTTTTAGGTCAGGAGCGGGTGACAGGCATGGTCGAAGCGGCTACCATGGGTGCGGAACCCGGTTTGCCCCTGTTCAAGTACCTGTTGGATTATTATGACCATCGTCATTTTTTGCAAAACGGTATAATGGATACCTGTGTGATGCCCCGTATTATGGACAGTGTGATTCATCGTCATTACCAGATTTGTCCGATTGCCACTCCAGACCGGTTTAAGGCATCGGAAGGCACGATTTGTATCCTGCCTTCGGAATATTTTTCACCCAAAGAGAATGAACAACTGTTTTTGACCTCCCATACGTATTCCATTCACCACTACACCGGTTCCTGGCGACCGAAGTGGTATAATACGCTGCGCAAAGTGGTGCTGAATGTGTTTGGAGTTCGATTCAAAAAGCAGATAGGTAACCTGTTACGTATATTTTTCAATAAACAACAATAGGCATGAGTAAGAAAAAAATAGCCTTTGTGGGAAACAGTGCCCTGACCATGATGAATTTTCGTCTGGGGGTGATGCAGGCGTTGAGTGACCAGTACGAAGTGGTGATGGTGACGCCGGAGGATTGTGATGTCAGTGCCCTCAAGTCAGCAGGCATTCGGTTTATTCCCATCGCCGTGGATTGCAAGGGAGTGAATCCATTTCGCGATATGTGTCTGGTTCGCACCCTGACTTCCATTTACCAAACGGAGAAATTTGATTTTGTCTTCCACTATACCATCAAGCCCATTCTGTATGGAGCTTATGCGGCCAATCGCAGTAATATTCCCCATATAGAGGTGGTTACCGGTTTGGGCTATTCGTTTATTCGTCGTAACTGGTTATTCTATGTCTCTTGCGCCCTTCATCGCATCGCCTTGCGGTCCACCAATGGTGTCTGGTTCCTCAACCAGGATGATTGTGATGCGTTTGTCAAATGGCGTCTGGTGGCTCAAAAAAACGTCCATGTCATTCATGGCGAAGGGGTCAACACGGAGTATTTTCAGTCCAACCGTCCTATATCTCAACCGTTTACTTTTCTGCACTGCGGACGCATGTTGCGCAGCAAAGGGGTGGAGTTGTTTGTTCATGCGGCAGAAGCGCTCAAACCGCAATTTCCTCAAGTGCAATGGCAATTATTGGGGCCGTTGGATGCCCAAAATCCCGATGCCATTTCGCCGCGTCAAATGGAAGAGTGGGTGCGTAGTGGAGCCATTGAGTATATGGGGGTCACCAAGGATGTACGGCCCTATCTGGAGCAATGTTCCTGTATCGTGTTACCTTCGTACTATATGGAAGGTGTGCCTCGTTCCCTGATGGAAGCCGCCGCCATGAAACGTCCGATTATTGCTACCGATTCGGTGGGGTGTAAGGATGTGGTGCTGGATGGCGTTAATGGTTTATTGTGCGAAAAACGCAGTTTGGACAGCCTGATTCAGGCCATGCGCAAGATGCTGACGATGTCTGAGGATAAACGGGTGCGTATGGGAGAAAATGGTCGCGAACTGATGTTGCGCAAGTTTGATGAAAAGATTGTTCTCAACGAATATGTGGTAACTCTCCATCAGCATCTGAACGCCTAAATGCTCAACGTCAGTATCGTGCTATATCATCCCGATTGGACACAGGTTCATCGCCTGTGTGATCAGTTATTGCGTGCTTCGTGCGTTCATGCCGTCTATCTCATTGACAACTCGCCCTCGCCCTCTGCTGTGGCCAAGATGCCCAAAGTACATTATCGCTGGCAACAGGGTAAGAACTTGGGCTATGGTGCGGGGCATAATATTGCCATTCGGGAAAGTGTCTTTGCCCAACTGCCTTTTCATCTGGTGATGAATGCCGATGTGTGGATTGAGGCGCAGGATCTGGACTATCTTCATCAGTTGATCATGCATAATGACCAAATAGGTATGCTGATGCCTCGGGTGGAGTATCCGGATGGTCAATTGCAGTACCTGTGCAAACTGCTGCCCACACCCTGGGACGTGTTCTCCCGTCGTTTTTTGCCCACCTCATGGACTCGTCGTCGCAACGAGCGATATGAGTTGCGTGCTTCGGGCTATGATAAGATGATGAATGTGCCGTATCTGAGTGGCTGCTTTATGCTGATGCGCACGCAGGCGGTGCTGGAAGCGAGATTGTTCGATGAACGCTACTTTATGTATCCCGAGGATATGGACCTCACGCGTACCATTCATCGCCATTATCTGACCCTGTATATACCCGATGTCACCATAATACATAATCATGCGCGCGCGTCCTATCACTCGTGGCGCATGACCTGGGTACATATGGTCAATCTGTGCCGGTATTTCAATAAATGGGGTTGGTTCTTTGATAAAGAAAGACGGCTCATGAACCGTCTCACCTTATCGCAAATTGGATCTTAGCCACAATGCTAAGAAGCGGTCATAGACAATATACCCATTTTTGGTCTGATAAACATATTCTTCATCGTTCAAGAATTACTATATTTTAGGGCCTTAAACAGCCAATAGGCACCACATATACGCCATCTTTACGACGATAAGCGTACTGACCGATGCCCGTTAGTACCATTAGAAAAGAAGGTTCGTTCATCTTTGTCGTATCAATTTTAGATGCCAAGGATAGCAATACTTTTGCTCCTTTATCAATATTATCATCACCTCCTAATTTAATCTCAATCAACCCATACTGCCCATTTCGACGATGTAAAACAGTATCACATTCCAATCCATTATGGTCACGATAGTGAAACACTTCACCATCCAAAGCATCTGCATAAACACGTAAGTCTCGTACCGCTAATGTCTCAAAATAAAATCCCCAATCAATCATGTCATTCAATAAATCATCAGGTCCTAAACCAAGGGCTGCTGTGGCGATACTGGGATCCACAAAATAGCGTGTATCGCTGGTTCGAATGGCTGTCTTGCTACGCAGGTTAGGATTCCATGCATGCATATCTTCTTCTAAGAATATTTTTTGTAGCACTTTTACGTAATTCTCTACCGTATCATCACTCAGGTCACAATTTTCATTGCTAATCACGTCAGCCCGAATCGTGGTAAATGGTATCTGTTCTCCCTGATTGCGTGCCAAACTGCGAATAATACGTGACATCAACACAGGATCTCTTTTTACATCATCCACTTTGGATATATCGTAGTTGACAACCGCTTTCAAATAGGCTCGAGCCACACGCAAGGCAGCTTTGTCATTCAACCCCAACGCCCCTGGCCACCCGCCACGGCAAGTCAAAAAGGCTAATCGTTCTATATCTATATGAGATTCACCATCTGGCATTGCTCCATCAAACAGTGCTTCCAAACGAACATCACCAGTACTGTCACCCGACTCCCACAGCCTCCAAACTATCCGTCAGTAATTTGTCCGCAATACGTGGTTTATATTCGCTCATATTTGTGTGTTTTAGAAATTGGGTGCAAGATTACTGAAAATAAATGATATATGCAAATATTTTTGACACTTTTTCCATTTTTGAACACCGAGTTGGAGCAATTTTGAACACGATCTACTTAAAATTGTCTGCAAAGGTAGTGCTTTTTTGCTGAATTATTTGCGTATGTTAAAATAAAAGTGTACTTTTGCAGTGTGAAATTGTGGATAACCACAAAAAAACTCAATGAATTATGGTTTTTGAGCGTAAGATGTACTTAGAGAAATTGATCTCTGCTGAGGGTAATGGTATGATCAAAATCATTACGGGTATCCGTAGGAGTGGTAAATCATATCTTCTTTTCAACATTTTCCATAACTATCTTGTCGAGAAAGGTGTAGGGCTTGATCATATTATCGAGTTGGCTCTGGATGATAATCATAATAAGAAGTTATTAAATCCAGACAGATTATTGGAATACATTGACAACCACGTGGTGAATGATGGGAAAACGAATTATGTCATCTTGGATGAAATACAATTAGTTGATGAGTTTGTTGGTGTAATGCTCAGCCTGCTGCATATGCGTAATGTGGAGACTTACGTTTCGGGCAGTAATAGTAAGTTTCTTAGCAAAGATGTAGTAACGGAGTTTAGAGGTCGTGGATGGGAGATCCGTGTTCATCCCCTCAGTTTTGCGGAATACTACGAAGGCGTAGGCGGTGAGATAATGCAAGCTATGACCGATTATTATATGTACGGTGGACTTCCCATGGTAGCTCAATTGCAGACGGAACTGGAAAAAAAACAATATCTCAATGATGTATATACCACGATATATTTGCGTGATATTATAGAACGTAATCACCTTCAAAATGCGGAAGGACTTATGGCAATCATCCGCGTGCTCGCATCGGATATAGGTGCTTCATTCAATGCAAAGCGGATTGTAAATACTTTCCGCTCAACCGAACATGTGTCCATTAGTGAAAATACTATTCGTAATTACCTACTACTGCTACAGGATAGTTTTATTATCAGCGAAGCCATGCGATATAACGTCAAAGGGCGTAAATACATTGGTTCAGAAAACAAATACTACTTTGAGGATCTGGGTATACGAAATGCCATTATCGGTTTCCGCCAGATTGAGGTATCACATCTGATGGAAAATATGCTTTATAATGCCATACGACAAAAAGGATATTCAGTAGATGTCGGATTGGTCGAGATCTGGGAGAAAAATAAAGAAGGAAAAAATGTACGAAAACAATTAGAGGTTGATTTTGTTATTAATCGAGCCGATGAACGAGTGTATATTCAGTCTGCCTATATGTTGCCCGACGAGGAAAAATGGTTGCAGGAGAAACGACCATTACTGAACATCCCTGATAGTTTCAAGAAAATGATTATCACTGGAGAATATCGTTCGGGTAATTATAATGATGATGGAATATATATCATAGGGTGGTACAATTTCCTCCTCGAGAAAAATAATGTCTTGTCTTGAAATAAGCAGATACTAAAAAGTACAAAAAAAGATGCCGTGTCTGCACTATTGACACGGCATCGGAAGTATATTTATTTGAACGAAAGATGTGAATAGATATACTATATTTTCTTACAGATACAAACTGCGACCGGGGGCACAGATGACGTGAGTAGGATCTATGGTAGTTACACCGCCTGAACCAGCGATGACACCAGAGATGATACCACCTCCTTGGCCAGGATTCCAACCTTCCATGATGGATTCTGGAAAAACGCGCTCGCTAACAGGAGCAATATATTGTTTCTTTGTCATAATACTTTCCATTTTACACTTTTAACGAACGCGTTGTCCAAAGGCATTGTATATGCTGCCATCCGCGGCTTCGACAATGAGTTGACCATTCTCGATGCGTTTGTTGGACTCTCTACCCAGATAGATAGGATGCTCAAAATCGATTTGGTATAAACCTGTAACAGCATCACGAGGACCGACATTGAATGCAACGGCATTGGGGGATAATCGAAGTGGTGCTTCTTTTACTTCGCCCGTGCAAGGATAATGAAGAGGATTGGGCGCACTTGAAGGGTGTGGATTAGGATCTTCAGCTATTATATCAGTATTATATCTCCAAGGCACACACTCAAAATAGCCTTTGAAATAACCACGATTAGCAGGCATAGTGACTTGCGTTACCTGCTCTAAATATTGAGTCTTTTGTTCCCCTAATGTCGATTGAGTCAGGACAATTACAGGTTCATTCAAGTTTGTTTGTTCAAATGTACCATAAAATCCATTCACACATACAGGTGCGGAAGCCGAATCGTTTTTATCTACCCAAATCTTACGATCTGCCAAGGTCTTAGCAGCCGTACCACCACCATCACCATCGCAGACTTGATAAAAATAGGCGGCACCTGCTACCATGCGGTGATTAATACCAGGATTAGGTCGATCATGCACGTCGTCCCAACCTGTATCTATGTCAATCCAATCAATATATGTTTGATCCACGCATGTATTGGCGCCAGTGCCCTGGTCATATGGACAAAATGGTATGTCTTCTGCCCCTATAAGAGTTTCACCCTTATCGTCTTTAACTCCTTGCTGAGCGCCACTGCAAACGGAGTGTACATCAACAACCAATCGCACAACCTTAGTCGAATCTGACTTACGAACATCTACGCAGACGACATCAAGGATGCGGATACCCTGTGTGGCTACAATGCGTTGTGGAACACAGATGGTACCAAAATAAGTTCCGTGTAGATCAGGCTCAATGAGAGGCAAACCTAATTCTTCAAAATCCTTCTCTTCTCCGGTTACATAAGCCCAACTCTCCACGCTAACGAGTAGCGCGGCGGCAAGGAGGATAAATGTAAAAAATTTGCGCATAAACATACGAAATTAAAATCAAAGTTAACATCCGAGTGCAAAATTACAACAAAAAAACAATACACACAAGGTGTATTGCGATTATTTAGGTCCCAATTTTAGGAAATTTAGGTCACAATTTTAGGAATCATCCTACTTTTCTCGCCATTCGGTGGGAGTGGAGCCTGTATACTTGGCGAAGGTTCTGTAGAAAGACTGGTTGGAATTGAAGCCACACTGCCAGGCCAGATTCACCACCTTTTCATCCTTGTTTTGCAGCAACTGCTTGGCGTGTTCGATGCGGTATTCGTTTACCCATTGACTGAAGGTGGTATGCAGCTCGTGATGCAGGATGTTGGAGAAATATTTGGTATTGGTGCCCAAGCGTTTCACCACATCTTCCACCGTCAAATCCGGATTCAGGTACATCTGTTCCGTTTCCATCAGTTCGATCAGCCGTTTCGCATTAGGGCTTTGCCCGTCGTCTGCGTTGGTTGGCTGTGGGTCGCTTACCCCTCCCCTACCGGGGGAGGCTGGGAGGGGGCCATTTGTTTCTTCTACTGCCCGCTGCGTTTCTGGGCTGACAGGTGCCCCCTGTTTACTGACTTGGGCAAAGGAAAACAGCATAATCACGGACATGTACACATAGGCTGTCATATCGCGCCATGGGCTCAAAATATCCGATGAAAACACGATATTCACTAACCACCAACCCATAAACAGACCGATAAATCCCCACATCCATTTCAGCGAATGTCGCTCGGGGTCGGCATACAAATCGTCCAAATGTCGTTCACGACGAATAAAGATGATGCCGAAATATACCATCTCAATCAGCAACACCAGCGCAGCGGTCACAAACAGGACCGTTTGCCTGTCCATACAGATATTCATGATACCCAGCAGCACAAACGGACTGACCAGACCTGCCAACCAGCGTTTGGAGGGTTCGTTGTTACTATATAATATATACGCCACGCACGCGATACCGCTGAATGCAAAAATATCGATGGTTACTCCGATATGCGTGAGCAATTCGTTGTTCCACAGATTGGAGACGATATAGCACACCGCACTGCACGACATCACCAGAAACACACCTCCCAGCACTCGGGAGAGTAATCGGTTGGTTGCCTGACGATGGCTGAAGATACCAAAACACAACTGCAATCCACACACCAGGCATACGGTAAAATAGATCGCCGCACTCATGCCACTCAGGTAACTATAGAACTCAATGATATGCATCATGGATTACAAGGTCATCAGACGGTAAGTCAGGTACCCGGCATAGACGGCAATGAGTAAGGCGCCATGCCAGCGCTCAATGCGATGCTGCTTGTTCAGGTATACAAACGCCACGACCATGGCAGCGCTCAGGGTCACGATGACCGCGTCCAACCACAGTCCTGTGTAGGTAGGCAACGGATGAATGAGGGCACTGGTACCTAAGATAAAGAAGACATTGAAGATATTGCTGCCTATGACATTACCCAGGGCCAGATCCGTGTTTTTCTTGGCGGCGGCCACACAGGAGGTAGCCAGTTCCGGCAGCGAGGTTCCCAGTGCCACAATCGTCAGTCCGATAATGGCATCACTCACTCCCATTGTATGGGCGATACTGGTGGCGGCATTCACGATCAGTTCACCACCAATCACCAGACCCGCCAAACCGATAATCACCAGCATCAAGGCCTTACCCAGCCCTTCTTCAACGGTTGCCCTACAGGGGAAACCCACGGAAGGGGCTTCCTCTAGGACGCTGTCCGCGCCTTTCATCCCTTCCGCCTCTCCGCCTTTCATCCCTTCCGCCCCAAACCGAATACTATGCCACATAAAAATGAGAAAACACAACAGCAGCACACTTCCGCCGATGCCGGAGATAAATCCAAATTCAAAATTGAAGGCTCCCCAGTTGCCCCAACTCATGGACATGGGGCGGGTATAGGTGGCAAAAAACAAGACCAACACCCCGGCCAACAGGGCCCAGGGGATATCAAACTTGCGACTTTGCTTTTGGGAACAAATAGGGTAGATAACCGCCGATAGACCCAAAATGATGCAGGTGTTGATGGCATTGCTGCCCAGAATATTGGTAATGGCAATTTCCGTGTTGTGCTGAATGGCAGCAATCGTGCTCACCATAAACTCCGGCATGCTGGTGCCAAATGCGACCACGGTCAGACCAATGACCAGTTCACTGATTCCCCACCGTTTGGCCAAACCGCTGGCACCATCTACGAGCCAGTCTGCTCCGTAGACCAGAAGTACAAAGCCCCCCAAAATCGCCACCGAGGCCCAAAGGGGATCTGCCAATATTGCTGATAACCAAGCCATACTTATACATTAAATAAGAAGTGCATGATATCACCATCCTGCACCAGATAGTCCTTACCTTCCACTCCCAGTTTGCCCGCAGCACGACAGGCTGATTCGCCACCCAGGGAGATATAATCTTCATACTTGATGACTTCAGCGCGAATAAACCCGCGTTCAAAATCCGTATGAATGACTCCGGCGCATTGTGGTGCTTTCCATCCCGCACGGAATGTCCATGCTCTCACTTCATCGCTTCCGGCTGTCAGGAACGTACGCAGGTCCAGCAGCGCATATGCCGCCTTGATTAACCGATTGACGCCACTCTCCTGCAGTCCTATTTCTTCCAGGAACATCTGGCGCTCCTCATAACTGTCCAATTCCGCAATCTCACTCTCTATCTTGGCTGCCAGCACCATCACCTGTGCATTCTCCTGTGCTACGGCTTGCTTGACCGCTTCCACATAGGCGTTACCCGTGACGGCCGATGCCTCGTCCACATTGCACACATAGAGGACCGGTTTGTTGGTGAGCAAAAACATCTCCTTCGCTGCGGCTTCCTCTTCCTTATTATCCAACGTCACCGTGCGTGCATTGCGCCCTTGCGACAGGGCTGCCTGGTACTTGAGCATCACTTCCAGCGCCACTTTGGCCTGCTTATCACCACCGGCCTTGGCCTGTTTTTCGGTTTTTTGAATGCGGCTCTCGACGGTTTCCAGGTCCTTTAACTGCAATTCGGTATCAATCACTTCCTTGTCCCTAATGGGATCCACGCTGCCGTCCACATGCACCACATTCTCATCGTCAAAACAGCGAAGGACATGAATGATGGCATCCGTCTCGCGGATATTGGCCAGAAACTTATTGCCCAATCCTTCTCCACGGCTGGCACCCTTGACCAAACCCGCTATATCTACGATTTCGACACTGGTCGGAATCACGCCACGCTCGGGGTGGCACAGTTCGCCCAACTGAATGAGGCGTTCATCGGGAACGGTGATGACACCCACATTGGGTTCTATGGTGCAAAAAGGAAAGTTGGCCGATTGGGCTTTGGCAGAACTTAAGCAATTAAACAGGGTCGATTTACCCACATTGGGCAGGCCCACAATACCGCATTGTAAAGACATATTATATCCGTTTATAAAATCGGATGCAAAGATACAACGAATTTTTGGGATATACAAACTTTTATTTGCATATTTGCAAAAAAAGCAGTAATTTTGCACATAAATAGGTTCAAAACAGGTTTGTTATGTTTCGTTTTCGTGCCATTCTGGATGTTTTTTTCCCTCCCGTCTGTGTGCATTGTGGTGCTCCGGTAGCCCAGGAAGGAATGGTGTGTCCGAGTTGCATGGACCGTCTTCATCGCACCCAACAGGCGACTTTGCGTGAAAATATCACAGAGGACTTTTTTGCCGATATGCCCCAGGTGGTGGAGGCAGGCACTTTCCTGTTTTACAAGAAGCAGTCCCTGGAGGCTCAACTGCTGTATCAGGCCAAGTATGGTCGCAGTGCGCGTCCGCAGATTGCCTACTATTTGGCCCGACAGGCGGCGCAGGAATGGCTCAATAGTGATTTTTGGGACGGCATCGACGTCATCATTCCCGTTCCGCTGCATCGTCGGCGGTTTCGTCAGCGGGGATTTAACCAGAGTGAATGGATCGCACGGGCCCTGAGTGAAGTAACCCATATACCGGTGGATACGACTCATGTCACTCGTGTGGTCAATAATCCCCACCAGGCGGCCATGTCCGGAGTCCAACGCCAACAAAATGTGGAGGATATTTTTGTGGTCAATCATCCGGAAGAACTCTATCGCAAACATATCCTGCTGGTGGACGATGTGATGACCACCGGCAGTACCTTTCGTTCGTGCCTGAGTGCCATGAAAGCCTTTCGTGGGTGCAGGTTTTCTATTTTTGCCTTAGCTAAAGCGCACTAAATAACCAAAAATTACAAAAAATAACGCTGATATTTGCACAGTTACAAAATTTTCAGTAATTTTGCAGGTTGTATTGAGTGTTCTCAAACCAACATGATATAGCGACAGTCAAAAAACAGTGACAATGACACGCAAGTATGATTTCCTAATTATCGGCGGAGGTGTAGCCGGTATGAGTTTTGCGCTCAAGATTGCCAAGACTCAAAAGTACAAGATTGCCCTTTGCTGCAAGACGACTCTGGACGAGGCCAATACGACCAAGGCTCAGGGGGGTATTGCGTCGGTGACCAACTTAAGAGTGGATGATTTTCAAAAGCACATTCACGATACGATGGTGGCCGGAGACTGGATCAGCGATCCGGATGCGGTGGAACAGGTGGTGAAGAATGCGCCACAAGGCATTCAGGAGTTGTTGTCCTGGGGTGTGAACTTTGACAAGGCAGCGGATGGTTCGTTTGACCTTCACCGCGAAGGTGGTCACTCGGAGTTCCGTATTCTCCACCATGCCGATGATACCGGCGCGGAGATTCAGCGCGGACTGATGGAGGCGGTTAGGAACAATCCCTATATCGAAGTACTGGAAAACCACTTTGCGGTCGAGATTATCACCCAGCACCATTTGGGCGTTCGTGTGACCCGCCGTACGCCGGACATAGAGTGCTATGGTGCGTATATTCTCAATCCCCAATCGGGAAAGATCGATACGTATCTGAGTCGTGTGACCCTGATGGCTACCGGTGGAACGGGAGCTGTCTATGCCACGACCACCAATCCCAATATCGCCACCGGTGATGGTATCGCCATGGTGTATCGTGCCAAAGGACAGGTCAAGGATATGGAGTTTGTTCAGTTCCATCCCACAGCCCTGTTCCATCCCGGAGAGACGCATCCCGCTTACCTGATTACCGAAGCCATGCGTGGTTACGGAGGTATCCTGCGGTTGCCCAATGGCGAGGAGTTTATGCAAAAGTACGATGAACGCCTCAGTTTGGCACCTCGCGATATTGTGGCCCGAGCCATTGATAACGAAATGAAGATTCATGGCCTGGACCATGTGTGCCTGGATGTGACGCACAAACCGGCGGAGGAAACGAAACACCATTTTCCCAATATCTACCAAAAGTGTCTGAGCATCGGTATTGATATCACCAGGGACTATATACCGGTGGCACCCTGTGCTCACTATATGTGCGGTGGAATCAAAGTGGATCTGGATGCACAGAGCAGTATCCGCCGTCTGTATGCTGTGGGAGAGTGCAGTTGTACGGGATTGCATGGTGGTAACCGTTTGGCGTCCAATTCGCTCATTGAAGCGGTGGTCTATGCGGATGCGGCGGCCAAGCACAGTCTGAGTGTGGTGGATCAGTATGCGTTTAACGACAAGGTGCCTGCATGGAATGATGAAGGAACGATGTCCAATGAAGAGAAAGTGCTCATTTCGCAGGATATGAAAGAGGTGGGTCAGATTATGTCCACGTATGTGGGCATCGTGCGCAGCGACTTGCGTCTGCGCCGTGCGTGGGAGCGACTGGATTTGTTGTATGAAGAAACCGAAGACCTGTTTAAGCGGGTGAAGGCTACGCGAGATATATGTGAGTTGCGCAATATGATCAATGTGGGTTATCTCATTACGCGCCAGGCATTGGAGCGCAAGGAGAGTAGGGGATTGCACTACACGATAGACTATCCCAAAAATCCCAATTTAAACACTCAGGAAGTTTGGTAATATGATTTCTTTTTTAGTTGGAGTAGCACTGCTGATTATCGGATTTTTCACCTACGGCAAACTGGTTGAAAAAATTTTTGGCATTAACGATCGTGCCAAAACGCCGGCTATCACCAAGAATGATGGGGTGGATTTTGTTCCGATGAAACCTTGGAAAGTCTTTCTGATTCAGTTTCTGAACATTGCCGGCCTGGGTCCCATCTTTGGTGCCATCATGGGTATCTTCTATGGTCCTTCGGCCATGTTGTGGATTGTGTTTGGTTCCATCTTTGCCGGAGGCGTGCACGACTACCTGAGCGGCATGATCTCTCTGCGCTCGTATGGTAAGTCGTTACCCGATATCATTGGTCACGAACTGGGTCCGGTGGTTCGGGCGATTATTCGTGTGGTAAGTGTCATCCTGCTGGTGTTGTTGGCCACTACATTTATGTCCGGTCCGGCGGTTTTGCTTCAAAACCTGCTTCAACTCAAGACCATCATGTACCATGGTCATGTCATTCCGATTGTCTGGTGTGCGATTATCTTTGTGTACTACATCGTGGCGACCGTTTTGCCCATTGACAAACTCATTGGCCGTTTTTATCCCGTTTTTGGTGCCGTGTTGCTGTTTATGGGTGTGGGAATCATGATTATCATGCTGGGATGGCATAGCAGTGAAATGCCGGAAGTGTTTGATGGCCTGCAAAACCGTCAACCATCTACCATGCCTATTTTGCCCATGATGTTCGTGTCCATTGCCTGTGGTGCCATTTCCGGTTTCCACGGTACCCAATCGCCGTTGATGTCCCGCTGTATGGCATCGGAGACGCACGGACGCTGGATCTTCTACGGCGCGATGATATGTGAAGGTATATTGGCACTTATTTGGGCCAGTGCTGCCGGATCATTCTTTGCTGATCCCGAGCATAACCTCTATGGTATCGAAGGACTCAAGGCATTTGCAGCGCAGCACCCGGGTGAGAATATAGCGGCTCTGGTGGTACAAAAGATTTCCCACACATGGATGGGCGTGGTAGGAGGTATATTGGCGGTATTGGGCGTCGTGGTAGCCCCCATAACCAGTGGTGATACGGCATTGCGCAGTGCCCGACTGGTGGTGGCTGACGCACTGAGACTGGACCAAAAACCCATTCTCAATCGTCTGGCGATTGCAGTGCCTATCTTTATCATCGTGGGCGTGATGCTGTTTGTGGACTTCCAGGTGGTTTGGCGTTATTTCTCGTGGTTTAACCAAACCCTCGCCATGTTCACCCTGTGGGCTTGTGCCAACTATCTGTATCGTCAGGAGTTCTATACCAACCTGCATGGACTTCGGCAAACGAGCAAGTATCGTTATGGTTACATCGTCGCCGTGGTTCCGGCTCTGTTTATGACCATGGTTTCGGCCAGTTATCTGCTCATTTCTCCCGAGGGTGTTCATCTTCCGGAACGGTATTTCATTTTCTCATACGTGCTTGCCGCCATTGCCACCTTCGTGGCCTGGCTGCTCTTCCGCTCCTGGAAACTCAAGTACGAGAACTACCGCCTGCGCAAGTTGCTGTAACGAATATTTGGCGGATGTAATCGCTGAAAATCATAATATTTGGCGGTTGTAATCGCTGAAAATGATATTTTTTGCTCTTAAAATTTGCATATATCCCAATAAATATGTAATTTTGCGCAAAATTTGATCCTTATGATACAACGAAATCTTCAAAATCTTCTTCCGCTCAAGCTAAACAAAGGTAAGGCAATTATTTTGATTGGCGCTCGCCAAACGGGCAAAACAACGCTATTTAAGGAGTTGATCCGAAATCAAGAAAACACGTTATGGCTCAATGCGGATGATATGGAAGTGCGTCACCTCGTGCAAACTCTGACTGTTTCCCGACTGCAAAGCATGTTTGGTCCGTATCAATATGTGGTGATTGATGAAGCCCAACGCATTGAAAATATTGGATTGCAACTCAAATTGATTGTAGATAATATGCCGAATCTCCAATTATTGGTCACCGGCAGTTCGGCATTGGAAATTGCTAATCTGATCAATGAACCTCTGACGGGTCGTAAATACGAATATAAACTCTATCCGTTTTCTTTTGGTGAATTGCAGCAACATTTTGGACTGCTGACGGAACGAACCAATTTACCGCTTCGGTTGGTATATGGTTCCTATCCGGATGTGGTTTGTCATCCCGGGGAAGAAAAGGAGATATTGTCTCAGTTGGCAGACAGCTACCTGTATAGAGATGTGTTGCAATGGGATAGAATCAAGAAACCCGATCGTTTGCTTAAATTGTTACAAGCATTGGCTTACCAAATAGGCAGTGAGGTCAGTTATACGGAATTGGCTCAGATGGTGGGGTTAGACAAAGAGACCGTAGCATCTTATATTACCCTTTTGGAACAATCGCAAGTGGTATTTCGTTTGGGATCATTTAGTCGCAATCTTCGCAATGAACTCAAGCATGCTCGCAAAATCTATTTTTATGACAATGGTATTCGCAACGCGTTGATTCATAGTTTTGCGGATATTGCTATGCGTCAGGATATAGGTGCTCTATGGGAGAACTATATGGTGAGTGAGCGTGTCAAGTTCAATCAATATGCCACCCGCAGCGTCAACAGTTATTTTTGGCGGACGGCACAAATGCAGGAAATTGATTATTTGGAAGAAGTTGATGGAGTCTTATCGGCCTTTGAATTTAAGTGGAATCCTAAAAAATCAGCCAAATCCAATCCGACTTTCAAGCGAGCCTATCCGGATGTCCAAATTGTCACCATTACACCGGATAATTATATGGATTTTCTTTTATAGCTCGTTGTCTTATCCTAATATATTTGTTTCAACCCATCGCCTTTTTTAATATTTATTTGCACATTTATTTGTACATATAAAAACAGTAGTGTCCACTAAAAAATAG
>DCIY01000001.1 GCA_002317295.1 Bacteroidales bacterium UBA1714 | reverse complement strand
AACCGATAAGATTATGATGAAAAAGATTCAAATGGTGGATTTGCAATCTCAATATGCAAGATTGCAACCGGAAATGGATAAGGCGGTATTGGAGGTGATGGCATCTGCGCAGTTTGTAAAAGGGCAGAAAGTGAATGAGTTTCAACAGCACCTGGAACAATATTTGGGTGTAAAACATGTCATTCCTTGCGCTAATGGTACTGAAGCTATCCAAATAGCCCTAATGACATTGGGATTGAAACCTGGTGATGAGGTGATAACGCCTACTTTTACCTTTATTGCTACCGCTGAAGTAGTGGCATTATTAGGCTTAACTCCTGTAGTAGTGGATGTGGATTTGGATACTATGTGTATGTCTCCCGACGCAGTCACAAAGGCAATCACTCCTAAGACAAAAGCTATAGTACCGGTACACCTCTTCGGTCAGAATGCCGACATGGAGAGGATATTGGCTATTGCTAAGGAACATAATCTGTATGTAATCGAAGATACCGCTCAAGCTATAGGAGCGCATTATTCTTTCTCTGACGGATCAATAGGTCGTGCAGGATGTATGGGCACAATAGGAACTACATCTTTCTTTCCATCGAAGAACCTAGGATGTTATGGTGATGGTGGCGCTCTGATGACAAATGATGATGCATTAGCTGAGCGTATTCGTGTGATCTCCAATCATGGTATGACGATTCGTTATCACCATGATCTTGTAGGCGTGAACTCTCGGTTGGATACCATACAAGCGGCTGTGTTAGATATAAAACTGCCACATTTGGATGAGTTTATTGCTGCACGACAAAAAGCCGCTGCATATTATAACAAAGCTCTGGCAGATATTGCTGATGTGGTAACCCCTGTAGTAGCGTCCAATACCGAGCACACCTATCACCAATATACCCTGCGTGTATTGAACGGTAAACGCGATACATTTCGCGAATTTCTTGTCGCCAACGAAATACCGGCCATGATATACTATCCAATACCTCTACATAGACAAAAAGCATATTTAGATCCTCGTTACACAGACCAAGATTTTCCAAATGCAGAACAATTGTCTGCTGAGGTGCTGAGTTTGCCTATGCACACCGAATTGGACGAAGAACAACTGAATTATATTTCCACCAAAATACACGAGTTTTTCACATGAGATTACTTACTATCATAGGCGCACGTCCGCAAATTATCAAAGCTGCCGCGTTTTCACGCGCTGTGGCAAAATGGAATGTTACTCATAACATAGAATCCCAAGTACAAGAAGTCATTCTCCATACGGGACAACACTACGATGACAATATGTCCGCTGTGTTCTTTCGCGAATTGGGCATTCCAGAACCAGATATCAATTTACATGTAGGTAGTGGCAGTCATGGTACACAGACTGCGAGAATGATAGAAGGCATAGAGCAGGTACTAACCGAATCTCATTTTGAGGGTGTAGTGCTCTATGGTGATACCAATTCGACTTTGGCAGGAGCGGTTGCTGCATCAAAAATTCATGTACCAATATTCCATATAGAGGCTGGCTTACGCTCATGGAATATGGCCATGCCGGAGGAAATAAATCGTATAGTGTGTGATAGTCTGTCCAGTGTATTGTTTACTCCTACTGAAACAGGCCGCCAAAATTTACTACATGCAGGGTATGTGGAAACAGATAGTAAAGTGCATTTTCATAATACCAAAGGACAATATGTGGTATTGTCAGGAGATGTGATGTATGACAACTCAAGTTTCTTTGCCACTATGGCGGAGCAAAAGTCGGATATTATGTCTCGTTTGAATTTAGAATCTGGGCAGTTTGTTTTGGCGACTATTCATCGTCCTGCCAACACGGATTCTGCGGACAATCTTACCTCTATATTTCGTGCGTTGCTTGATATAGCCAATACAGGAAGAAAGGTAGTAATTCCATTACATCCTCGTACTCATAAATTGTTGCCAGATAAATTGTCTGCAGAGTTATTGCAATACATATCTTCCAATCCAAATATTTACATTATTCCGCCAGCATCATTCTTCGATATGATTTGTTTAGAGAAACATGCATCTATTGTAATGACCGACTCTGGAGGAGTACAAAAAGAAGCCTTCTTCTTTGCGACGCCAACTGTTATTCTTCGTCCGGAAACAGAATGGGTGGAGATTGTAAATGCTGGTGCAGGTATATTGGCAGATGCAGACTATAATCGTATAATAACGGCGTACCAAGAGTTAATGAATAAACCGATTCATTTTCCACCCTTATTTGGTGATGCCCATGCAGCGGATTTTATTCTAGAGAAGATTGTTGAGTATTTAAACTAGAATATTACAATCTCATGATTCCAAAGATTATTCATTACTGCTGGTTTGGAGGAAACCCGCTGCCGGAACTGGCACAACGCTGCCTGGATTCCTGGAAACAGCACATGCCCGAGTATGAGATTCGTCAGTGGGACGAAACCAACTTCGACATCGACGCTTATCCCTACGCCCGTGAGGCATACGATGCTCGTAAGTTTGCCTTTGTCTCCGACATCGCCCGATTGGTAGCGCTGGAGCAGTATGGCGGCATCTACATGGATGTGGACTTTGAGGTCTACCAGTCCTTCAATCACCTGCTTCATCATACGGCCTTTGCCGGATACGAAGGATCACGACGCCAACCCATCATGATGGGTGTGATAGCATCCGAACCTCATGGCGAATGGGTACAATGGATGCTGTCGTTCTATGATTCGCGACACTTTATACAACCGGACGGCAGTTTGGATATGACACCTAACACCGGGTACTTCACCGACCGATTGGAGGAAATAGGTCTCGTGTGCGATGGGGTGGAGAAGGACTTCCGTAACTGGTTACACATCTATCCCGTGGACTATTTCTGCCCGGGACTCACCACCGGACAAAATGTGCGTTCTGATCGCACTATATGCGAGCACAAAGGCCTCCACTCCTGGGGCGAGGCCCATGGCCCCAAAGCCTGGCTTATGCAGCATCTTCCACCCAAAGCCCGCACCGCCCTTATCCTGCTTAAGAGAAGGGTGATGGGATGAAGGGAGCGGACTGCGTCCTAAGGGCGGAAAGGCTGAAAGGCGGAAGGGAGCGGACTGCGTCCTAAGGGATGAAGGGCGGAAGGGATGTGAGGTTAATGGTTAATGGTTAATGGTTAATGGTTAATGGTTCGCCACTGATGTGGCTATGGTTAGTGTCAGTGAGAGTGTTAGTGTTAGGGAAAGTGAGAGTGAAAGTGAGAGTGAACTTCCAACGGTAGCCATATGATTTCTAATAATGAAATAAAATTTCACTTTGTTGCCAAAAAACTTGCACATTCCAAATATTTCGAGGGCACCGGGCGCATTCTGCGCTCACCTCGAAATAGTGAGGGGATGAGGAGCAAATAAATCAAACAAAAAGGGCTAAGCCCTATATACCATGGTTTACTGCCAATTTATGTAAGTAAACTTCCAACATTGGCAATCAACTATGTTATAATTCGATAAATTCTCATCATTTTGTTTGATTTATTTGCACAATTGAAATATTCGTTGTACCTTCGGACGCCGTCTGCTAAGCCACACACAGATGTCCGCCCCACGCATTCACCCGAATATACGTTCGCACCCCTATTAAAATGTGCCAATTTTAGGCAAAAAAAGGACTGGCGTCCAATACGTCATAGTTACCACCTTCTTACATAAACAAGTTCCTGACGCAGGTGTTAACCTATGCCGTTGTGATATAATATCACTTTTTTTGCCTAAAAAATTTGCACATTCCAGTTTTTTGTAGTACTTTTGTAGCGGAAATTAAAAATGGTTATCATGATAACCGAATTTATCTCAAAAAAGGTTGTGTCAGTAATCGATTTGTAACTCGCGAATATGGAATCATTATTTAAGAAACATCGTTTGTTTATTTCACAAGTTCCCATGGAAATAGTCAGAGAACAGATAGATACCATCCATTGGGATCAACCTTTAGTCGCTATCAAGGGCTCTCGTGGAGTGGGGAAGACCACCATGATTCGTCAGTATATACGTCGTCATTATGGCGTCGTTGCAGGAGAAGCGTTGTATTGTGTATTGGATAGTATCTATTTCTCCAATCACAGTTTGCTTCATCTTGCGGAGCAGTTTCGACAAAATGGAGGTAAGCATCTATTTTTGGATGAAGTGCACAAATATCCTAATTGGAGTCGCGAAATAAAAGAAATCAACGATCTCTATCCCGACTTAAAAATAACCTTTACCGGATCTTCGCTCATACAGATATTGAATGCCGATGCGGATTTGTCGCGGCGTGCGTTGTCTTATACTATGCCCGGCCTTTCGTTTCGCGAGTACCTGCTTTTTTACCACGGCTTGCGATTGCCTGTCTGCTCGTGGCAGGACTTGTTGTATCGTACCGACGATATTTGTCAGCAGGTATTAGATATATGCCACCCCCTGCCCCTGTTTAGAGCGTATCTGCGTGCAGGGTACTATCCTTTCTATGGCGGAGACGAAGTGGATTATACCACGCGAATTGAGAACGTCGTGCAGTTTATCATTGATCAGGAAATTACTACATTATGCGGTGTGGATGCTGCTTATACGCGTAAACTCAAAGCCATGCTTCTCTTTTTGGCCAACAACGTTCCCTATGAAGTCAATATTGCCAAACTTGCCTCCTATCTGGAACTGAACAAACAGACGGTCTTGGCCTATTTGTCGGCCATGCAACGGGCAGAACTATTGCATCTGTTGTATACAGACAATAAGTCTGTGACCAAAATGCAAAAACCGGATAAAATCTATATACACAATCCGAACATGCTTCACGCCCTCACCGATAAAGAATGTATTGGTACGATACGCGAGTGTTTTGTGGTGAATCAGTTGGTGGTAGCGCATGAGGTGGAATATGGTAAGGATATGGGCGATTTTTTGGTAGATGGAACATACCGTTTCGAAGTTGGCGGTGCGGATAAATCATTCGACCAAATTGCCGATATCCCCAATTCGTATGTATTAGCGGATGACTTGGAATTTCCTATAGGCAAGAAACTTCCTTTATGGTCAGTTGGATTGTTGTATTGATAGTTGAAGGGAGCGGACGGTGGCCTAAGGGCGGAAGGGCGGAGAGGTACGGACTGCGTCCTAAAGGCGGAGGGGCGGAAGGGCGGAAAGGATGAGAGGCTGAAAGGCTCGCCACTAACGTGGCTAAGGGCGGAGGGGATGAAAGGTGCGGACTGCGTCCTAAAGGATGAGAGGCGGAAGGGATGAAGGGCGGAGAGGCTGAAAGGCGGAGGGGATGAAGGGTGCGGACTGCGTCCTAAGGGCTGAAAGGCTGAAAGGCTGAAGGGCGGAGAGGGTGAAGGGCGGAGAGGTTAGTGTCAGTGAGAGGGAGAGGGAGATAGATATAAAAAACAAGAAATACTACAATTTTCTAACATATAAGTTATAAATTTGTATTATTTTCAAAAAAATGTTGTATATATTAGAAAAAAACATTATCTTTGCACTCGATTTTAGAAAAAATGCTTATGAAACTTATTGACCGACCTATTTATACCGAGCGCATCGAGCAATGGTTAGGCAAAGGATTAGTCATTGTACTTACTGGCCAAAGGCGAGTAGGGAAGAGTATGTGTCTTCACTTAATAGCTGAGCGTATAGCTCATCCCTCCAGTAACATAATCTATATTGACAAGGAAGATCATGAGTTTGATGCCATCACCACTGCTACGGCACTGAATTCCTATTTGGAAGAGCATTGTCTTGCAGATAAGCACAACTATATCCTCATTGACGAAGTGCAGGATATTGCCGAGTGGGAACACTCCATCCGCAGTTGGATCAAACGGGAGAATACGGATATCATCATCACAGGCAGTAATGCCAAGATGTTGGCATCGGATTTGAGCACCAAGTTGGCAGCACGGTATATGGAAATCCCTATTCATGCACTTAGTTATAAAGAGTTCCTGATGTTTCATCACTTGGAAGATTCGGATGCTTCGATGGAAAACTATCTGACTTGGGGCGGTCTGCCGTTTCTTAGTGTGATAGGACTGAATAATAAACAACAGGCGATTGATTATATCCGTAGCGTGTATGATACCATTGTACTGAAAGATATCATTCAGCGGGAACCCATACGTAATATACCCTTTCTGCTAAATCTATACAAGTTCACCAGTGACAATATAGGCAAACTACTTTCTCCCAACAGTATCATGAAATATATGCGTGCACAAGGGGAAACGGTCTCTGCACCGGTGATTATGTCTTATCTTTCTTATTTTACCAATGCTTATCTGACCTATCGCGTTTATCGCTATGATATACATGGTAAAGCACTGATGGAAAATAACGAGAAGTACTACTTCGAGGACCTGGGAATACGCAATGTCTTGGTTCACAGTGTACCCACCAGCGATATAGAAAAACGTATGGAGAATGTAGTCTATATGCATCTGATACGTCAGGGTTGGACCGTGCGTGTTGGTCAACTTAGAAATGGAGAAATCGATTTTGTGGCAGAGAAGAAGGATCGTGTGCTCTATGTTCAGGTTACTTATCTGCTAATGGATGAATCCACAGAGAAACGAGAGTTTGGTAATCTGTTGGCCATACCCAATAATTATCCCAAAATGGTCATATCCCTGAATCCTCTTCATACTCAGTCTAACTATGAAGGTATTACACACATGCATTTGCGTGAATTTTTAAACAATGATGACTTGTAGGGAGCGGACGGTGGCCTAAGGGCGGAAAGGCGGAGAGGCGGAGAGGATGAGAGGCTGAAAGGCTGAAGGGCGGAAAGGTAGAAGGGCGGAGGGGCGCGGACTGCGTCCTAAGGGATGAAGGCTGAGGGGATGGAAGGGCAGAGAGGTGGAATGAATAAAACAGAGAAAATATGATAGATAAGGTAAGTAAATTGGAGGCATATCAGGCGGCAAAACGGTTGGTCGTGGATGTATATGCGCAACTGAAACTATTTCCCAAAGAGGAACAATATGCGTTGTGCGACCAAATGCGCCGAGCGGTAATATCAATTCCTTCCAACATAGCAGAAGGAATGGGCAGATTCGGAGATAAAGATCAAGCGCACTTTATAGATATAGCCTATGGATCGTTATTGGAAGTGCAATGCCAAATGGACATTGCCATGGATTTGGGCTATATAACCAAAGATCAATACGAAACAATAGAATCGAATATGCGCCTATTAGGCAGTATGCTGATAGGACTTCGCAATAAACGACGCCCTTCAACCTCTCAGCCATTTGTTAACGGTTAACGGTTAGTGAAAATTGGACAGAAAATCTAAAAAAAATCTGCATTTCTGTACTTTTTCTTGCATAAGTGAAAAAAAAGTACTAAATTTGCAAAAATTTTCAATAACTGAGATATGAAAAAAGCGATTATAACCGGAATAACGGGGCAGGATGGGAGCTTCTTGGCGGAATTCCTGCTGGGTAAAGGATATGAAGTGCACGGCATCATACGCCGTTCGTCCACGTTTAACACCGCTCGTATAGAGCACCTGTATCTGCAGGAGTGGGTGAGGGATCAGCGCAAACCTCGTGCTATCAATCTCCATTACGGCGATATGACCGACTCCTCGTCCCTGATTCGCATCATTGGCGAGATACAGCCGGACGAGATCTACAACCTGGCTGCACAGTCGCATGTGAAAGTCAGTTTTGATGTGCCCGAATATACCGCAGACACTGACGCCATCGGTACCCTCAGACTGCTGGAGGCCGTGCGCATGCTGGGACTGGAGCACAAAACGAAAGTGTATCAGGCTTCGACCTCTGAGCTCTTTGGACTCGTGCAGGAAGTGCCTCAACGGGAAACGACACCCTTCTATCCGCGCAGTCCGTACGGCGTAGCGAAGCAGTACGGGTTCTGGATTACCAAGAACTACCGCGAAGCCTATGGCATGTTTGCCGTAAACGGCATTCTCTTTAACCACGAATCAGAGAGACGGGGTGAGACGTTTGTAACGCGCAAGATTACCCTGGCGGTGGCGGCTATTGCCCATGGCAAGCAGGATAAGCTGTATCTGGGTAACCTGTCCGCCCGTCGTGACTGGGGTTATGCCCGCGACTATGTAGAGTGTATGTGGCTGATACTGCAACATTCGACTCCGGAGGACTTTGTGATTGCCACCGGTGAGATGCATACCGTGCGCGAATTCTGCTCGTTGGCTTTTCAGGAGGCCGGTATTACCATCGAATGGCAGGGCGAAGGAGTAGAGGAGAAAGGTATATGCGTCAGTGGCCCTAAGGAACTGGTGGGTAAGACGCTGGTGGAGGTGGATCCCAAGTTCTTCCGTCCTACGGAGGTAGAACAGCTGTGTGGTGATCCTACCAAGGCCAAGACGCTGCTGGGATGGAATCCGAGAAAGACGAGTTTTGAAGAACTTGTCCATATCATGGTCGCCCACGACCTCGGATTGTAGAAAGTTAAGAATAGTTAAGATGTTAACGACTACGTCTAACGTTAAGAAACGGCCTATGGCCTGTTAAGAAAAGTTAAGAAACGGCCTATGGCCTGTTAAGAAGAGCAATGAATAAAGACAGCAAAATATACGTCGCAGGACATAGAGGTATGGTGGGTAGTGCCATTGTGCGTGAACTGAAGCGCCAGGGATACACGAACATCATTACCCGCACCCACGCTGAACTGGACCTCTGTCGCCAAGAGGCGGTGGAGGCGTTCTTTGCCCAGGAGAAACCGGAGTATGTGTTTCTGGCTGCCGCCAAGGTGGGAGGCATTGTGGCTAACCAAAACGCGTTGGCGGACTTTATGTACCAAAATATGATACTGGAGATGAATGTCATTCATGCCGCCTGGCAAAACGGCTGCAAGAAACTGGAGTTTCTGGGTTCGTCCTGTATCTATCCCCGTATGGCTCCGCAACCGATGACCGAATCGTGCCTGCTGACGGGTGAGTTGGAAAAAACCAACGAGGCCTATGCGCTGGCCAAGATTTCCGGTCTCAAGTATTGTGAGTTTCTCAATCGCCAATATGGCACCGACTATATCTCCGTGATGCCTACCAATCTGTACGGACCGAATGACAATTATCATCCGGAACACTCCCATGTATTGCCGGCACTTATTCGTCGTTTTCATGAGGCCAAAGTGGCTGGCGCACCATCTGTCACCTGTTGGGGCGATGGCAGTCCGCTGCGCGAGTTTCTGTATGTGGACGATTTGGCCAACCTGTGTGTGTATCTGATGAACCACTATTCGGGCAACGAGACCGTGAATGCAGGAACGGGTAAGGAACTGAGTATCCGTGAACTGACCGAGATGGTGGCACGCGTAGTAGGTTATACCGGACAGATCGAGTGGGACAGGACACGACCCAATGGTACACCGCGTAAGTTACTGGATGTAAGCAAGGCCACTGCACTGGGTTGGACCTATACCACGGAACTGGAGGATGGGATTCGCCTGGCTTATGATGACTTTATGCATAATCCCATGCGGGCAGAGCGATAAACATGCGACGACTGTTGATGTGCATATGGGTTGGGTTGTGTACTTTCGCCATTCAGGCGGAGGAGATAACGACTTGGCAACTGATGGCACACAGCAGTCAAAATCCGCTACCTGACGGAACCTATGCCATCGTTACGGCATCGGAGTACGGGTATAAGGCGTTGGCCAGCATGCAGGAAAATTATGGTACGGCTACATCTGATGGTTTTTCTTTTACAGACAGTATCTCTACCAGCGCCCCGGAAGGAACTATGGAAATTACCATTGCCAGAACTAAACAAGGCGCCTATTTTCATACCTTTCAATATGAGGGTTCCTCCTACATAGGAGTGGCTAATAGTGCATTAAATCCCGCTACAGCGTCTGATGCATGGGAAGAAAGCAGTGCCAGCGAAAATATCAGTTGGACCGGTAGCAGCAGCAAAAAGTACTTTGTAAACTACAAAAGCGGTGATGCATACTATTTTGCAGCCAGTGGTTCTATAACTTCTACCAACAAACCCGTTAGTTTTGTGCGTAAGACACAGGCGTATCAGCGGGCGCTGGGGGCGGTGAAGATGGGAACGATATGTGTGCCGTATAACGTACGGGCGGAGGATATACAGGGATGTACCTGTTTTGAGGTGCTGGGAACGACCGGAACGGGGGATAATCAGGTCATTCATTTGGGTTCCGTGGATTCCATGAAAGCCGGATTGCCGTATATCTATGTGGGGGACGAGGATGCCAATCAGGTGAAGTGGACCTATTCGGGTCAGGCCGTCAGCAGCCCCGGAAACAAGAATGGACTATATGGTACTTTTGAGGACATCAGTTCTTCCGGCAACTACTTAACCGGCAAGTACCTGCTGACCGTGGACAGCATCGGTCGTGTGGTGTTTGGGTTGTGTGCTGACGGTTCTTCCTTATCGGCCAATAAGGCCTATCTAATGTTGGACGAAGTGCCCCAACTGTCTACCGCGCCATCGGCACCCGGCAGACAACTGCTGAGCATCGGTTCTCCCAATATGGGACCGACAACGATGTTGGACGAATGCCGCAGGGTGGAGTGCACCCGGGTGGAGAAAGTGTGGGTGCATGGTCAGTGGATGATTTGTCGTGGAAAAAAGATGTACACCCTCTATGGGCAACCGATAACAGGAGAATAATATGAATAAGCGGTATGTGAGTCCACATAGTGAGGTGATGCCCATGCCTGAAGTGCAGTTGCTGCAGACATCACCTTTAAATCAGATTTATGTGGCACGAACCGCCAAACAAATACAAGGATTGTAAATTAGGAATATGAAAATAGCAGTTGCAGGAACCGGATATGTGGGCCTGAGTATGGCCACACTGTTGTCCCAACATCACGAGGTGATGGCGGTGGACATCGTAGCACAAAAAGTGGAGATGATTAACCATCGCCAGTCTCCTATTCAGGATGAATATATAGAGGCGTATTTTCGGGAGAAGAATCTGAACCTGGTTGCTACGCTGGATGGCGAAGCCGCCTATCGCGATGCCGAGTTTGTCATCATTGCTGCTCCCACCAATTATGATCCTCAAAAGAACTATTTTGACACCTCCCATGTGGAGGATGTGATTGAACTGGTGGGCAAGGTCAATCCCGCTGCCGTGATGGTGATTAAGTCCACTGTCCCCGTAGGATATACCCAATCGATGAGGGAGAAGCATCCGGGTGTGAAGATATTGTTTGCACCGGAATTCCTGCGCGAATCCAAGGCATTGTACGACAATCTGTACCCTTCGCGCATTATTGTGGGTTATCCGTGTGATGAATTGCTGAGCAAAGCCCAACAGTTTGCGGCGCTGCTGCAGGAGGGAGCCATTGCCCAGGATATACCGACCCTGTATATGGGAACGACGGAGGCGGAAGCGGTCAAACTGTTTGCCAATACGTATCTGGCATTGCGCGTGAGTTACTTTAACGAACTGGATACGTATGCGGAGATTAAGGGTTTGGATACCCAATCGATTATCTCAGGTGTGTGTCTCGATCCCCGCATCGGTAATCAGTATAATAACCCCAGTTTTGGTTATGGTGGTTACTGCCTGCCCAAGGATACCAAACAACTGTTGGCCAATTATGCCGACGTGCCCGAAAACCTCATTCAGGCCATTGTCGAAAGTAACCGTACCCGCAAGGATTTTATTGCCGATCAGGTACTGAAGCGGGCAGGGTGGTACAGCTATAGTGAAAATAACGAATGGAACAACCATTCACCATTAACACCCACCATCGGTGTCTATCGCCTCACGATGAAATCCAATTCGGATAATTTTCGTCAATCGTCCATTCAGGGCATCATGAAACGCGTTAAAGCCAAAGGAGCTCGGGTGATTATCTATGAACCCACCCTCGACAATGGTACCCTGTTTTTTGGCAGCGAAGTAATCAATGACCTGCAGCAGTTTAAGCGCGAAAGCCAGGCTATCATTGCCAACCGCTATGACGCATGTCTCGATGACGTCCAGGACAAGGTCTATACCCGCGATTTGTTCCGAAGGGACTGAGCTTCGCGATGGTGGTTCGCTGCGCTCACGATAGTTGTTTCACGATATTGGTTTCACGATAGTTGTTCGCTACGCTCACGATAGTTATGAATCTATTGATCTTACTTGTTTCGGTGCTGACGGCTACCGTGTCGTCGTACAACAGTGCCCAACTCAGTGGGGAGGTGAGCAGTGAGATGAGTGTGAGTTGGACCAATACCAGTGGATCCAAAGGGGCCGTGCGCAAAGGCGACACCGCCACCCTGGTGATCTCCCATATGCCTGCCGGAACCATTACCCGCATACAGGCCTATCTCAAGTCCAATACTGCTTCCGGAGCGGCCACCCTGATGCTCAATCTGCCTCAGGCCAATACGGTGGTGCTGTCCGGCAATTATAATACCTGGCCGGGAACGAACCAATCGTACTCCACGACTTATCTGCCCATTCCGGTGCTGACCAGTTCCCAAACCGTGGGCTATAATGCTTCCATTATTCTGACGATCATAGGAATGACCAATTCGGTGAATCTGGAAAAAGTGGTGGTATCGTATACCACAGCCCCGCCGGTGGCCCATTCGGTACAACTGAACTACCAGACGCCCGCCGGCAGTCGGTGGATCTTATCCAGCGAAACCGCTGCGGGCAGTGGTATCTGTCTGCCTCAAATGAGCGAGACTACCTATCCCGGATGGCGTCACATCGGGTGGGGATATACGGCACTGAACCAGGTGGAAGATATGGACCTGACTCCCGGACTCCAGCTCTATGATTATGCTCCTCTGGATACGCTGTATCCCGCCTCTGATACCGCCCTGTATGCCGTGTATGCCATGGAACACCCTGCGTACCATTTGTCCCAGGCTACGGACTATACGGATGGCGAATATGTATTGGCATTGGCTCATGAAGACCATTGGCTGATGCTCTCATCCGGTGTCAGGGATCATGCGATGCACACGCAACCCATTGTCCTGACGGACAGTGACGGGATATACCGATGGTCCACCCAAGTGGTGGCAGACAGTTTGCGGTATGTGCTGCATTTCACAGACGATTCGGTGACTGTTATTCATCAAGCCTCCCAAACCGGGGTGGGGTACAGTTCCAAAAAACTGGCTGCCAATACGACCCCATGGTTATATGCGGAGCATGAGCACCATACCGTGGAACTGTATACCCCCGATCAGGCGGTCAGTGGCACCTATCTGTTGTGGTTGGACTATATGGCTGATCCTGTCTTGGCGGCCATGACGCTGGCCAATCGCAGTACGATAGCGCAGGCCTGGGTGCTGATGGAAGTGAGTGAGGTGCCTGAGGAACCGCAGATGATGGTGTGGACCTCTTATCCCTATCCGTGGACGGACTTGGAACCCGTGGAGAACGAAACCAGGTACCCCTCGTGCGAGAAGTACCTGGATCATGGTCGGATGGTGATTCGCTGTTACGACCGATGGTTTGACATGCAGGGCAGGTTACTTAAGTAACGCAAAATCAATCACTTCGCGTATGTCCTGCACGTAGTGGAACGTGAGGCCTTTGCAATACATGGCGGGTATCGATTCCACATCTTTGCGATTTTCCAGGCAGAGTACCAAATCCGTTATTCCAGCCCGTTTGGCGGCCAGGATCTTTTCTTTGACTCCACCAATCGGCAATACCTTACCTCTCAGGGTCATTTCTCCTGTCATGGCAATGCGTGCACGCACCTTACGATGGGTAAACGCACTGACCAAAGCGGTGGTCATGGTGATGCCGGCACTGGGTCCATCCTTGGGAATGGCTCCTTCGGGCACATGGATATGCACCGCCGTGGTGTCCAAGTCCTTGGGGGCAATACCAAACTCCCTGGCGTGGGCCTTGATGTATCCCAAAGCCAGGGTGGCACTTTCCTTCATCACATCTCCCAAATTACCCGTCAGGGTGAGGGTAGGTTGCTTGCTGGTGGATAAGGAGGTCTCAATAAAGAGGATCTCACCGCCCACCTGTGTCCAGGCCAAACCGGTCACCACACCGATGTATTTGTTGGTTTCCCATGCTTCCCGTGTATAACGCGGTTGCCCCAGGTAGTGAATGATCTGTTCCTGATTCAGACTCGCCGGATGCTCTTCGTTTTTGGCATTGGCTGTCACCACTTTGCGGCACAGGGTAGCCAATTGGCGATCGAGGTTTCTGACGCCTGATTCGCGGGTATACCGGTCAATGACAAACTCCAGCACGTTGTTTTTGAGTTTCAGTTGGCTGGGTTTGAGTCCATGGTTCTCCAATTGCTTAGGCAGCAGATGATGTTTGGCTATCTCTATCTTTTCCTCCATCAGGTAACCGGTCATCTCAATGAGTTCCATTCGGTCCAACAGCGGACGGGGAATGGTGTCCAGCGAGTTGGCCGTGGCAATAAAGAGCACCTGACTCAGGTCATAATCGATATCCAGGTAATTATCGTGGAAGGTGTTATTCTGTTCCGGATCCAGCACTTCCAGCAACGCAGACGTAGGATCCCCTTTGTAATCCGCACCTATCTTATCGATTTCGTCCAACACAAACACCGGATTGGAGGTTTGGACTTTACGGATGTTCTCAATGATTCGTCCGGGCATGGCCCCTATATAGGTCTTGCGGTGTCCACGTATCTCTGCTTCATCGTGTAATCCGCCCAAAGAGATACGGGCGTACTTGCGTCCCAGCGCCTGTGCAATCGATTTGCCCAGGGATGTTTTGCCCACACCGGGAGGACCGTACAGGCATAGGATAGGGGACTTGACGGAGTGGGGATTGGCCTTGTTCTTTTTGATATGGACCAACTGTCCCTGAACGGCCAGATACTCGATGATACGCTCTTTGACTTTCTCCATGCCAAAGTGGTCACGATCCAAAACCTGCTGTGCGTGCGCCAGGTCATAATTATCCTCGCTGTACTCGTTCCAGGGCAAATCGAGAATGGTCTCCAACAGGTTTTGCTGAATCGAATAATCGGGGGCATGGGTAGGGGTGCGCTGCAGTTTGAGCAGTTCGTCTTCAAACCGCTTTTTGACCGCCTCGGACCAATGTTTTGATTTGGCTCGCTCCCGCATATCATTCAGCGTCTTCTCACCCGTATCGCCCAATTCGCGTTGGATGGCTTGTAGCTGGTGGTGCAGGAAATATTCGCGTTGATCCTTCTCAATATCTTTTTGCGCTTTTTGCCGCATCTCCTGTTGCATCTTGAGCATCTGCAACTCCTTATTGAGCAGTTCCAACAACCGTGTCCCGCGTTCATTGACATCCGTCACTTCCAGCAATTGCTGTTTGGTCTCAATGCTGAAGGCATAGTTGACAATGACATAATTGATGACCTCTTCGGGGATATCCAGCGTACGAATAAACGCAACCGATTCCTGAGGCTGTCCTTCGCAGGATTCGATGGCCTTAATGGCAGTTTTGCGAATGGAGGATATCAGGGCGGTAAACTCCTTATTGGAGGTTTTGGGCACCTGTTCGCTGTATATCTGTACCTTGGCATAAATCTTACCTTCCTCCGAACACATCAGTTGGGTAGCCTGAATGCGGTCTACACCTTCCAACACGACGATGGTGCTGCCATCGGGCATTTTGAGCAATCTGCGAATGCGTCCGGCACTTCCAATGGGGTACAGGTCATTCTCTTTGGGTTCCTGTACATTACGGTCTTTTTGGCACAACACCGCCACCAACTGTTGATTCATTTGTGCAGTCTGCACCAGTCGTTGGGATGATTGGCGTGTCACGCTGACACTGATCATCACACCGGGATACAAGACCATGTTCTTGAGTGGTAACACTTCCATGGTATCCCCGTCGGTGATGATGTTGATTTTATCGTGTTCTAAATCTTTATATTCTTTTGTCACTTGTTTAAACTTTAAATCCAAAAGGGTACATGCGTCCCTATGCTATTTTACATAATCGCGATTAGGACCCTAATGATATTATTTTTTTTCCGGCTCTCGTACATCAATCATCAGTTCATCCAATTGGATCTGATCCACCACACCGGGAGCACCGAGCATCACATCTTTGCCCTGATTGTTTTTGGGGAAAGCGATGCAGTCGCGGATGCTGTCGAGTCCGGCGAACAGACTGACGAAGCGATCCAAACCATAAGCCAGACCTCCATGAGGTGGCGCTCCGTATTTGAAGGCATTCATCAGGAAGCCAAACTTGGTTTGTGCCTGCTCAGGGGTAAAGCCCAGAATCTCAAAGATCTTTTCCTGCAGTTTGGCATCATGAATACGAATACTGCCGCCACCCACTTCGACACCATTGATGACCATATCGTAGGCATTGGCTCTGACGGCTGCGGGATCGGTGTCCAGCAAGGGGATATCTTCGGGTTTGGGACTGGTAAACGGATGGTGCATGGCCATCAGACGATTTTCCTCGTCGCTCCATTCATACATGGGAAAATCAACCACCCAGAGGCAGGAGAACTTTTTGGGATCACGCAGACCCAACTGACGACCCATCTCCAAACGCAGTTCGCTGAGTTGTTTGCGGGTCTTCATGGCATCCTCACCGCTGAGAATCAGCAACAGATCACCCGGTTGAGCCTCCATTGCCTGAGCCACATGAGCCAGCACTTCCGGCGAATAGAACTTATCCACGCTGGACTTGACACTGCCATCGGATTCCACTCTGGCGTAGACCATACCCTTGGCACCTACCTGTGGACGACGCACAAATTCGGTGAGCTGATCCAGTTGTTTGCGGGTATAACCTGCACAACCGGTAGCACATATACCTCCGATATAAGCGGCATGGTTAAAGACAGAGAATTTATCCTCTTCTGCCTTTTGTGCCTCTGCCGCATGGAAGATATCCTGCAGTTCTACAAAACGCATACCAAAACGTGTATCGGGTTTATCACTGCCATAATACTTCATGGCATCTGCCCAGGTCATACGAGGCAGTTTGGGCAGGTCAATGTTGAGAATAGCCTTAAACAGGTGGCGGGACATCCCTTCGAACATATTCAGGATATCCTCCTGTTCCACAAACGACATCTCGCAGTCTATCTGTGTAAACTCGGGTTGACGGTCTGCACGCAGGTCCTCATCGCGGAAACATTTGACAATCTGGAAATAACGGTCAAAACCCGAAACCATCAACAGTTGTTTGAGCGTTTGTGGCGATTGGGGCAAAGCATAGAACGTCCCGGGATTCATTCGGCTGGGCACAATAAAGTCGCGTGCTCCCTCGGGAGTTGAGTTGACCAGCACCGGCGTCTCTACCTCCAAGAATCCCTGTTCATCCAGATAGCGGCGCACCTCAAAGGCCATCTTGTGACGCAGTTCGAGGTTCTTGCGCACGATAGGACGACGCAGATCCAGGTAACGATATTTCATGCGCAGATCATCTCCACCATCGGTTTCATCCTCTATGGTAAACGGCGGTGTCATGGCCGGATTGAGAATCTTCAGTTCCTGTACATCAATCTCAATCTCGCCGGTAGGCAACTGCATGTTTTTGCTTTGACGCTCAATCACTACCCCACTCACCTGCAACACATATTCGCGTCCTATACCATCGGCCAGGGACAGCTTATCCCCATTTAGCGCCAACTGTGTAATGCCATATCGATCGCGCAAATCGATAAACGTCAAACCACCCATTTTGCGGATACGCTGTACCCACCCGGCGAGTGTAACCGATTTTGATACATCGGCAAGCCGAAGCTCACCACAAGTTACTGTTCTAAACATAAGAATGAATCTATAACCTTATATATATAATATAATACATTTACCTATTACAGGGCGTATTCGTTACCCATCATATCGTAACGATGCTCGCCTATGATGATAAACAACTGACCATTGATTAACACTTTTTCAGGCTGTGGCAGGTCGACATCGGTATCCATAACGTCCGTTGGGTATGTCGGCTGAACCATGTTGTTGGTGCAGAATCGGTATATCTCCTCCAGATAATCCACATCCTTGCCGGCAAGATCATCATACCACTCATGACGACCATTGTTGACCTTGATAAAACATACTTCACTGCCATCAATGCCATTGCCATAGGTATAACGCTCAAACGACAAACCATCCTGCACCGTATCCGGATAATAATACACGGGAGCCGATGTGGCATCACAATCATTGTACTGACGCCAGTACTCTACCGTTTCTTCCGCACTCAATCCCATCTGAGCACTCAGACCATAAATGCTGGCATATCCGCTATACCCGACAATCTGGTCCGCCGTACCATGAACACACATGATACGCGGATGGGCACCATGCTGGGGTTGCGTATCCATGAGGGCATCGCCTATCAGTCCGCTGATGGCTACCACGGCATTGAAATACTGTCCCTGATGAATCAACATACGGTGGGTCATAAAACCACCCATGGACATACCTGCCAGGAAGACGCTGTCCTGGGCAATCGGATAGTCATCCAGGATTTCATTCAACATATCAATAATAAACTCCTCATCCTCCGCATTCTCCCATCGATAGAGTTCTTCGGCCACATACAGTTTGGCTGCTGCCAGGGCAAAGCGATTGGATATATTCGCCTCCAGCAGGGTGTTGATGGCTCCCTTCATGGTGTTACTGCTCATGCCGGAATTCCATGCGGGAATATCCAGCACATTCTCAAGCCCTGAAGCACCGCCCAAAAGCGACGGATCAATATTAAAATAGGACTCTGATTGGGGCATGGCAATAATCCAATTGTATTTATCCGCAAACCGTTGCGCCATTTGTTGATGATAATCGTCATGGATCCTACCCTTTAACTCATGCAGGAAAACCATGAGGGCATACGACTGATCGGCGGAATAATTGGTTGGGAGACAAACGTTATACTCGCGTGGATCCTCCAACAGATAATAACGAATGGACTTGTCAATAATTTCGGCACGAGACACCATACTGCATAGCAGTAATCCAAAAAAGAAGATTTTTTTCATATCATTAATTTTTATTATATACACTACACTCTACACACTACACTCTACACTCTACACTCTACACTCTACACTATATATCCCACTACCCCACGGTGACACTATTATCTATTTTACGAATCAGACCCTTGAGCACATCGCCCGGTCCAAACTCATAAAACTCGTCAGCTCCATCGACTACCATGTTCTTGATGGTTTGTGTCCATCGCACCGGCGTAGTCAATTGCAGCAACAGATTGCTGCGAATAGCCTCCGGATCGGTTTGTGGATAGGCATTCACATTCTGATAGATCGGACAAAACGGTGTATGGAACTGGGTTTGCATGATCGCTTCCTGCAATTCCTCTGCAGCCGGTTGCATCAGCGGCGAATGAAAAGCGCCTCCCACATGCAGTCTTAAGGCACGACGGGCCCCCGCTTCCTTGAGCCGTTCGCAGGCCAAATCCACCCCTGCCATGGTACCGGAAATGACCACCTGACCGGGACAGTTAAAATTAGCTGCCACCACGGTTTCGTTGGCTATACTTCGGCAGATGCGATCCACCTCTTCGTCCGCCATACCCAGTACGGCTGCCATGGTAGAAGGCTGCATCTCACAAGCCACCTGCATGGCCTGAGCACGACGCCCAACCAATCGCAGGGCATCTTCAAAACTCAATGCTCCACAGGCGACCAAGGCGGAATATTCTCCCAAACTGTGACCGGCAACCATGTGCGGTTGCAGAATCGTCTTAACACGACTGGCAATGAGCGAATGAACAAACACGGCCGGTTGAGAAATACGCGTCTGCTTAATATCTTCCTCCGTACCATCAAAGATGACATCCGTGAGGCGAAAACCCAAAATGGCATTTGCCTGTTCAAACATCTCGCGGGCCAATGGATACGCATCGTACAAATCCTTACCCATTCCCACCTCTTGCGCTCCCTGACCGGGAAAAACAAAGGCTCTCATACGCTAAACCATTAATTTCTTATAATGTATTCGTTTGGGTTCTGAATCTTCGCCCAAACGCAGTTTTTTATTGATTTCATAATCGCTGTATCCCCCTTCAAACCAATACACCTTACTCTCCCCTTCGTACGCCAGGATGTGGGTGCAGATACGGTCCAGGAACCAGCGATCGTGGCTGATGACCACAGCGCATCCTGCAAAGTTCTCCAATCCTTCCTCCAGCGCCCGCAAGGTATTGACATCAATATCGTTGGTCGGTTCGTCCAGCAGCAGCACATTGGCCTCGGACTTGAGTGTGAGGGCCAGATGCAATCGGTTGCGTTCACCACCGGACAGCACACCACATTTCTTTTCCTGATCACTTCCGGCAAAATTGAATCGGCTCAGGTACGCACGCGCGTTCACCTCGCGCCCGCCTACACGAATATATTCGGTGCCGTTGGAGATGGTTTCGTACACGGTCTTGTTGGGGTCAATGTTGGAGTGCACCTGATCGACATAACCAATCTTGACCGTTTCGCCCACAGAGAAGGTACCCTTATCCGCCTTTTCCATGCCCATGATCATTCGAAACAGCGTGGTCTTACCGGCACCATTGGGACCTATAATACCCACGATACCATTGGGTGGCAGCATAAAATTCATATCCTCAAACAGCACCCGGTCTCCAAACGCCTTGGCCACGCCTTCGGCATTGATGACCTTGTTGCCCAAACGGGGACCATTGGGAATAAAGATCTCGAGTTTCTCTTCCCGCTCCTTCTGTTCCTCGTTCATCATCTTATCATACGCTTCCAAACGCGCTTTACCCTTTGCCTGACGCGCCTTAGGGGCCATACGTACCCACTCCAACTCGCGCTCCAGGGTTTTTCTGCGCTTACTGGCCTGTTTTTCCTCCATGGCCATACGGGCCGTTTTTTGTTCCAACCAGGACGAATAATTACCCTTCCACGGAATACCTTCCCCACGATCCAATTCCAGAATCCAACCGGCTACATGATCGAGGAAATAGCGATCGTGTGTGATGCAAATCACCGTACCGGCATATTGCTGCAAGTGTTGCTCCAACCAGTCAATGGATTCGGCATCCAGATGGTTGGTCGGTTCATCCAAAAGCAGGATATCCGGTTGTTGTAATAACAATCGACACAAGGCGACGCGACGACGCTCACCTCCGGACAACACTTTCACCAACTGATCTTCCTGGGGACAACGCAAAGCGTCCATCGCACGCCCTAATTTTTGGTCTATATTCCAGGCATCTGCCGCATCCAGTCTGTCCTGTAACTCGGCCTGTCTTGCCAATAATTTCTCATAATCTGCATCCGGATCGGCAAAGGCATTGTTGATCTCGTCATACTCGTGCAGCATATCCATAATCGGTTGGACACCTTCCTGCACGCATTGCAGCACCGTCTTTTCCGGATCTAACTGAGGATCCTGCTCCAAATAGCCAACACTATATCCCGGCGAGAAAACCACTTCGCCTTCATAGTTCTTCTCCACTCCGGCAATAATCTTCATGAGCGTGGACTTACCGGCACCATTCAAGCCGATAATGCCTATCTTGGCTCCATAAAAGAAACTCAGATAGATATTATTCAGCACTTTCTTTTGCGGCGAGAACGATTTGCTCACTCCCACCATAGAAAATATAATCTTCTTGTCGTCTGCCATGATTGGTTCGTTTATATTTGCGTGCAAAATTACAAAAATATTTGCACATATACAAAAAAAAGTGTAATTTTGCACTCAAAATTGAAATATTCAGTACAAACCAGTTAATTTTTTAGGATTATGAAGAAAGTAATGTTATTGGTCATCGCAGTAGCAGCCATGGGTTTGGTCAGCTGTGAGAAGACTTCCTGCAAGTGCAAGGTAAAAACAAACGGAACCACCGTGGAGACCACGTACAACCTGGCCGACTATGAAGGTGCCACGGATTGCAAAGGACTGGAGGATCAGTTGAAGAGAATTGCCTCTCTGTTGGATCCTGACTATTCTGCCAAGTGCCGTTAATAAACATGCGCGGTCGTACGCGCCAGTAAAAAGAAAGAGCACTTATTCAGCGCTCTTCAAATGTACCATCGGTGTAGAAGATAACAATCTTTTGCACCGATTTTTTGATGACCGTAGGGCAGGATGTTTCGGAGCGCAGCATCTCTCCCTGATTGTACAACAACCAATCGGGGTTCACCTGCGGAAATTGTTTTAACAAACTGTGGATCACTTCCAGGCTGGGTTTGTTGCGTTCTCCCAAAATATTGGATAATGTACTGGCATTAATTCCCAAACGCTCCGCCATTTCTTTGGCCGACAACCCTTGCGCACGCATTAGCTGCTCTATACGCAGTCTGATAGTATCCATTGTTGATTCCATATTCTAATCAATGAGGGTGCAAAAGTACAAAAAATAATTCACATATGCAAATTTTCAAATGAAAACTTTGTATTTTTCCATCCTTCACCACCCCTCTACCCCTCTACTCCACTACCCACTACCCAACAAAACCCACTCACACTGATTACCAGGCAGTTATGCAAATTGTTCATACTTTAGACAATATGTGTAAGTAATTGGTTTAGTGATGATTGATGATCAATGGTTGTTGATTTTGTTATTTATCAACACAGCCATCAACATCCTGCATATGGCTCCTATATATTACTTTAAGTAATGATGCGTAACTTATTGATATATTGGTGATTGGTAATTGGTGATTGGTTCACGTGTGTCAATAGTGAGGCGTTAGGGCGATGGGTAAAAATGGGACATAAAAAAAGTCACAAAATCTTTCGATTTGTGACTTATAGTTTTCATTTGCAAACTCCGTTTCCTCCCCTTCTCTACCCCGTTTTAGTTTAGAGAACGCGGCTTTGCCGCTACAGTTTAGAGAACGCGCTGGTGGCGCTACAGTTATCATTCACCTTTAACCATTCACCTTTAACCATTCACCATTCACCTTTAACCATTACTCATTCACCTCCCCTTGGCGATTCCATTTCCAGCGATTGTGTGTCCACAACCACAGTGTCGGTTGTTCGATGATATTTGCCTCCAGGAGGCGTGCATACTGTTCGGTGATATATCCATCGGGTTCATCCTGTGGATGATCGGTGATGAGATGAAAGCGAACGACATATTTCCCCCGCTCCACCAAACGAATGTGGGAGTACATGCATGCGTAGCCCATTTTTTTTGCAATTCGTTCTCCTCCGTTATTGAAGGCGGTATCCTGATGGAGGAAGGTAGTCCAGAAGTGTGCATTGACGGGTGTGGGTTTTTGGTCACACACCAATCCGATGCACGGATACGGTTGGGTATCGCGATGTTGGATTAGGTGACGCAGCAGGTAGTGTTTTTCGATGCAGGTATTGGGGCCTGCTATATGTTCCCGCAGATGAATCATCAGTTGGTCTGCTGCATGGTTTTTCTGTTCCTGGTACACATTGATGGAGTACATCATAGGGTTGGCACACTGACGCACCAGCGAAGTCATCAGTTCGCAGTTACCCATATGTCCAAGCATGCAGAATACACCCTTGTTTTGAAGGGCGTATTGCTCGATAATTTCCTTATTTTCAAAGATTATATGTTCGCGTATGTGGGCATCGGAGGCCCGATAAGACCAGATAATCTCGGCGATGGTGTCACATAGGGTCTTATAGTATTCGCGCTCGATGCGTTTAAGTTCCTGAGGTGTTTTATTTGGAAAACTGCGTTGCAGGTTTTTGCGCGCCAAAGTTCGGCGGTAACGGGCAATATGGTAGAGGGAAGGATAAATGAGAAGGGTGGCAATGCTGTATAGCACTCCCAGCGGCAATCTGCTCAATATCTTAATCAATCCTTCCATCATTAACCAATAACCTTTAACCAATAACCTTTAACCTTTAACCTTTAACCTTTAACCATTAACCATTACTCCTCCTCATAGTATCCCTGTTCGATACCATACTGCATCTCTGCATCCATGACGAGTTGAATCTGGACACCGGTGATGGTTCTTTGGTCCCGCGCCAAAGCCTGGCGTACGTATTCCAATTGTTCGGTCTCATCCACATCTCCTTCCAGGTAAGTAGCCTCACCCGTAGTCTCATCGTACTCCAGTAAACCCTTAGATTCCAGATAGTTATCCATTTCGTCCAATATCATCAGCACATCATCCGGAGTCATTGATTGGCGGTCTTGATCCGGAATCATATTCCAGATATACTCCACCATTTCCCGTTCTTCGGGATCCATTAAAGCCATCTCAACCGAGGTATTTTGCATAAATCCTTTATTTTTTTTGCAAAGATACGAAAATTTTTGTAATTTTGCAAAAAATTTGAAGAAAAATGAATAATTTTGTGCAAAGAACGTTATCCGGCGCGGTTTATGTAGGTGTAGTCGTGAGCAGTATATTGGTTCATCCTGCCTATTTTGGAATCGTGTTTTTGCTGATCAGTATGTTGGCTGTTCGGGAGTTTATGTCTTTGATGCAGATGGGAGATGAATCGACATTTCTGAGCATTTTGCTGGCCGGTATATTGTTTGCTGGAGGATGGTTGTTTGCTCAGGGTTATGCTCGGGCAGGAGGTGTGGTATGGATGATATGGGGTGTATTGGGAATGCTGACCTTGATTACGGAACTGTTTTTGAAAGCCGAGCATCCGATTCATAATTGGGGAAATATCCTTCAGTCTCAGATGATGATTGCGTTACCGTTTACCCTGATGAACGGCATATTATTGCAAAGCAAATATGTATTATTGGCCCTGTTTATTGCCATTTGGGTGAACGATTCCGGTGCTTATATTATCGGAAGTCTGATGGCCAAGCGTCCGGGAGGTAATCATAAGATGTTTGCACGTGTCAGTCCCAACAAGAGTTGGGAGGGTCTGATGGGTGGCATCGTGTTTACCCTGATTGCCGGTTGGGTGTTTTATGCCGTAGGTTGGTTCTCTCACATCGGCATCGCGCTTATTTTTGCTGCAGTGGTGTCTGTGTTTGGCACCTTGGGAGATCTGATGGAGAGTCTGATGAAGCGAACATTGGGCGTGAAAGATTCCGGTCGATTTATGCCGGGACACGGAGGTGTGCTGGATCGGTTTGACAGTATATTACTGGCTACGCCGGCCATCTTCCTGTTGATTGTGCTGACATATTATAATTAGGCGGAAGGGCTGAGAGGCGCGGACTGCGTCCTAAGGGCTGAGAGGCTGAGAGGCGGAGAGGTGAAAGATATGAAGTGTAGTGTTGTCATATTAAACTGGAACGGAGCAGCGATGTTGCGCCGTTATTTGCCTTCGGTGGTGAAGTATACCACGGGAAGCGATGTGGAAGTGGTGGTAGCAGACAACGGATCCACGGATGAGAGTGTGGAGATGTTACAATCTCAGTTTGCGTGTGTGCGAGTGATTCGGTTGGATCACAATTATGGTTTTGCCGAAGGGTATAACCGGGCTTTGGCCATGTTGGACAGTGCGTATTGTGTATTGTTGAACTCGGATGTGGAAGTGAGTGACGGTTGGCTCTCCACCCTGTTGGACTATATGGATGCTCATCGTGAGATCGCGGCATGTCAGCCTAAGATATTGGCATGGAAAAGTAAAGAAGCGTCTGAGAGTACGGGCGAAGCCATTGCCTTTGAGCATGCGGGTGCTGCCGGTGGGTATATGGATAAGTTGTGTTATCCCTATTGTCGCGGACGCCTATTGGGGGATGTAGAAACCGATCAGGGTCAGTACGATACGGTGGTTCCTGTTTTTTGGGCCAGTGGCGCGTGCCTGTGCGTGCGCACGAGTGTATATAAGGAAATAGGAGGATTGGATGCCCGGTTTTTTGCCCACATGGAAGAGATAGACCTGTGTTGGAGAATGCAATGCCGCGGATATCGGTTGGTTTGTGTTCCCCAATCCGTGGTGTATCATTTGGGCGGAGGTGCCTTGGCGTATGAGTCTCCGAGAAAGACTTACCTCAATTTTCGCAACTGTCTGCTGATGATATACAAGAACCTGCCTGCGAATAGGATGTGTGGGGTGATGGCGTGGCGCTTCGTATTGGACTATGCTGCTGCAGCGCATTTGCTGGTCAGTGGTCAGGGTAAGAATGCGTGGGCGGTAGTGCGTGCCCGTTGGGACTTTATGCGCCTGCGCCATGAGTCTTATTTTATTCAGGCTCGACGGGAGAACCTACAAAAAGCAATCGTCCCCTATCCGGAAACGATTGCTCAGAGAAGTATCTTATGGGATTATTACTTCCGCGGTTTGAGACGCTGAAGTGATCATCCCTTCACCATTGATCATAAGGACTTAGCCACTTCAACGGTTTCGAAGGTTTCTATCAAATCACCTTCGACGATATCGTTGTAGGCCTTGATGCTCAAACCACATTCCTGGTTCAAACCAATCTCCTTGATATCTTCCTTACCATGTTTGAGTGAGGACAGTTCGCCGGTATGAATGACGATACCGTCACGAATGATACGGCACTTATTGGAACGTTTGGCTTTACCCTCACGCACAATACATCCGGCAATCGTTCCCACTTTGGAGATATGGAAGGTTTGGAGAATCTCCAGTGTAGCCGTTATTTCCTCTTTTATTTCCGGTGACAGCATACCTGCCATGGCGGCCTTGAGTTCCTCGATGGCGTCATAGATGATGGAATAGATGCGGATATCCACTTCCTCGGTATCGGCCATCTTACGTGCCGTAGCGGTTGGGCGGACATTAAAGCCCACGATGATGGCATTGGAAGCGGCAGCCAGCAGGACATCACTGTCGGAAATGGCACCGACGGCACCATGAATGACATTGACTTGGATATTTTCGGTAGAGAGTTTGATGAGCGAATCAGACAACGCTTCGACAGAACCATCCACATCACCCTTGACGATGAGGTTGATTTCCTTAAAGTCACCAATTGCCAAACGACGGCCAATCTCATCCAGACCAAGGTGTTTCTTGGTTCGGATAGACTGTTCACGCTGTAATTGTTCGCGCTTGTTGGCAATCTCGCGTGCTTCCTGTTCGGTAGGCAGTACATTGAATTCATCACCTGCCTGTGGTGCACCATTCAGACCGAGGATCATACATGGTTCGCCCGGCAGAGCCTGTTGAATCTTTTGTCCACGTTCATTGAACATCGCTTTGATTTTGCCATGATAGGTTCCTGCCAGCACGATATCACCCATACGCAGGGTACCGTCACTTACCAGGATGGTGGCTACATATCCACGTCCTTTGTCCAGACTGGACTCGATAATGGAACCTTTGGCGCGGCGTTTGGGGTTGGCCTTCAGGTCGAGCATCTCGGCCTCAAGTAGCACTTTCTCCAGCAGTTCAAACACGCCATCCCCTTTTTTGGCCGATATATCCTGACTTTGGTACTTACCGCCCCACTCTTCCACGAGGATGTTCATGTTACTGAGCTGTTCCTTGATTTTGTCGGGGTTAGCACCGGGTTTATCACACTTGTTGATAGCAAAGATCATGGGCACACCAGCTGCCTGAGCATGGTTGATGGCCTCGATGGTTTGTGGCATGACGGCATCGTCTGCAGCCACAATAATGATGGCGATATCCGTTACCTTGGCACCACGGGCACGCATGGCGGTAAAGGCCTCGTGACCCGGAGTATCCAGGAAGGTAATATGTTGACCATTCTTGAGTTTGACATTATAGGCACCGATATGCTGGGTGATACCACCTGCTTCGCCGGCAATCACATTGGTGTTGCGTATATGGTCCAGCAGAGAGGTTTTACCATGGTCTACGTGACCCATGACGGTAACGATTGGGCAACGAGGTTCGATATCGTCCTCATTGAGTTGTTCGTCGGCATTTATTTCCTCGGTCACATGGGCGCTGACATATTCGGTGGTAAACCCGAACTCTTCCGCCACGAGGTTGATCGTTTCCGCATCCAGTCGTTGGTTGATGCTGACCATAACGCCCAACATCATACACGTACCGATGACCTTGGTTACGGGCACATTCATCATGGTTGCCAGGTCGTTGGCCGTTACAAACTCGGTGAGTTTGAGTACGGTGCTTTGTGCCGCTACTTCAGCGCGTTCTTCCGCGCGTTTTTCGCGTTCCTGTTCACGGCGTTCCCGTTTGTGTTTGGAAGTAGCGGTTTTACCCTTTTGTCCCTGCAAACGGTTAAAGGTCTCCTTTATCTGACGCTGTACTTCCTCGTCATCTACTTCCACCTTGACGGTCTTGCGGTTCTTATTGTTCTTACCACCTTTCTGATTGCGTGCGTCATTGATGTCCACTTTTCCCTGACGTATGCGTTCGCGTTTGCGTTTCTCATTATCTCCTCCACCCTGGTTATTATCCTTATTGGCAGCCGGCTGCTGCGAAGGTGCGGGTTTGCGCTGATGCTCGCGCGCTTCGCGTTCTTTGCGCTTTTCCTCCTTGGATTTCTTTCCCGGATGCGTAGCCTGATTGAGGGCGGCGAGATCGATTTTTCCCACCACTTTGAGTTGCTGGTTCGCCTGTTCAGCCGCCTTTTTGTCACCGGATGTTACTGCCCTTTCGGGTTCGGGTTTAGCTGCCTGTGGTGCAGGCTCAGCCTCGGGTTCGGGTTGTGGTGCAACCGGTTGCTGAGGTTCGGGTTTGGCGACCTCTTGGGGTTGCGGTTTGGAAACCGGTGCTTGTTCAACGGCCTTTGGTTCTTCCTTCGGTTTGGAGGGTTTGGGTTCTGCGGGTTTGGATTTGGGTTCGAGATCGATTTTTCCCACTACTTTGGGTTTCTGAACCTCAATCACGTCGGCAGGAACATGTTTGGGTTCCTCCACTTTGATGGTTTTTGGAATTTCTCTTTCCTGGCGCTCCTGAGCAATGCGTTCTGCTTCTAATTTGAGTGCCATGTCCTTATTGAATTCCTTGGCGAGAAGCAGATACAGATCGTCATCGATTCGTGTATTGGGATCGGTGGCGATTTCATAGCCCTGCTTTTGGGAGAATTCAACGGCTGTGGACATACCGATGTTGAGTTCCTTACAAGCTTTGATGAGTTTTATTGCCATATTTATTTTCGTTTAGAGAACGCGAACAAAGTTCGCTACAGTTGATAGTTTATGATTCAAATTCAGTGGCGAGCACACGCAGTACTTCGTCGATGGTTTCTTCTTCCAGGTCGGTACGTTTGAGTAGTTCCTGTTTACCAGTATTGAGCACTGCCTTGGCCGTATCCAGACCGACTGCCTTGAAGGCATCGAGTACCCATTGATCGATTTCGTCGTTAAACTCGTCCAAATAGATATCTTCCAGATCCTGATCAGCCATTTCGCGGTATACGTCGATTTGGTAACCGGTCAGCATACTGGCCAGACGGATGTTGTAACCACCCTTACCAATGGCCAGACTGACTTCATCCGGCTGGAGATACACTTCGGCCTTCTTTTCCTCCTCGTTGATGTTCATGGACGAAATCTTGGCTGGAGCCAAAGCACGCTGGATGTATAGTTGGGTATTGGCGGTATAGTTAATGACATCAATATTCTCGTTACGTAACTCGCGCACGATACCATGAATACGGGCACCTTTTATACCTACGCAAGCGCCTACCGGGTCGATGCGTTCGTCAAACGACTCCACGGACACCTTGGCGCGCTCACCGGGGATACGGGCAATGTTCTTGATAGCAATCAGACCATCATGAACTTCGGGCACTTCCTGTTCAAACAGACGTTGCAGGAACAAGGGACTGGTGCGGCTGAGGATGATTTTGGGGTTAAGGTTCTTATTATCCACCTGAACCACCACAGCACGAACGGTATCGCCCTTGCGGTAATAGTCGGTAGGAATCTGGTTTTGTTTGGGCAAATAGAGCTCATTGCCATCCTCATCGAGCAGCAGCATCTCTTTTTTCCACACCTGATACAGTTCGCCGCTTACCACCTGTCCCAGCATATCGGAGTACTTGAGGTAGAGGTTCTCTTTCTGGAGCTCCAGAATCTTGGAAGCAAGGGTTTGGCGCAGATTAAGAATCATACGGCGACCAAAACTGGCAAACTCCACCTTATCGGTAAAGTCCTCGCCTATTTCGATTTCCGGGTCAATAGCCCGTGCTTCACTCAGCTCCACCTGGGTATCCGGATTGGCTACGTCGCCGTCCTCCATCACGAGGCGGTTGCGGTAGATTTCCAAATCGCCCTTATCGGGATTGATAATCACATCGTAGTTGGCGTCGGTGCCGTACATTTTAGCGATTACGTTACGGAACGAGTCTTCCAAGACATTGATAAATGTCTGACGATCAATACTCTTGAGATCTTTGAACTCTGAAAAAATGTCAATCAGGTTGATTGACTCTTGAGATTTAGCCATATATTTTAAAATGTTATATTATATTTCGTTTTTACTTCGTCGTAGCGGAAAGTGAGACTCTCTTTGGCGTCAATCATAAACGTGTCCTCATCTACACTGACCAGCTGACCCGAATGACGCTTACCCTCCTTATCGGTCACAACCACATTGTGTCCCAGGTGTTTTTGATACTGGATCTTGGTTTTGAACGGATCGGTCAGGCTGACGCTACCCACTTCGAGGGCATAATCCTCTGCCTCGCCCAATTGAGCGACCAGATAGCGGTTCAGCTCCGCACAAAAGTCCACATCTACCACGCCCAGACGATCTATCTCCACGAGGATATTGCTATCCTTGTCGATAGTAAGGGTTTGTAGGGCATAATCGGTATCCTTAAGGAAGGATTCCACCAGGGATTTTACTTGTTCTACTGTAATCATACGACTTATTTTTGTACAAACTGAGGGAACCTTTTCGGGTCCCCTCTTTCAATTCGACTGCAAAATTACAAATAATTTTTGATATATGCAAATTTTTAGGAAAAATTGTGTTATTTTTTTTCGTCCATCCTATATGCATCCTATATGGATCCTATATGGATGTCCCGTTGAAGGGTGGTTTTGTAAAGGGAAGGAAAACGTTGTCTTTTCTTTAGATACAAGAATATGCTTCGCTACAAAAATACGTTCCACTTACAAGAATAACTTTGATTCGCAATACTCACAATATCTAGACCGCTACGCTCATCTAGAAGTGCTAGAGGTTCTAGAGGGCAGATAGCATCTGCCAGAAAGAACAAAGCCACAATGGGGAATACCCTATGGCAAGGAGGTGAACTTCACCACCGACATATCGGGATAATCTGAGCGGAGAGCGAAGTGCGAGGGGTGGACCAGGCGTAGGCGAGGCGTAGGTGTGCTACGGGGAGAGTTGTGCAAAAATTGCACTTTTGCATAACTTTGTGAGCGGAATGGATCATCTGTCTACTCGTTCACCTTGGGCGGTGAAGTAGTGGCTATCACGGAGGAGGAAGATGCTGCAATTATGGTTTTGGCTGAACATCCATAACAAAAGGAGCACGGCCTACGAACTCATCGAATGCTGCTAACATCTCATCGCGTTGTGGATGGTCGTTTCGAATAATCATTCCAGAATAAACGATATAACCACTAAAATCAATTTCTACATCGCGCAATGTCAACTCATTGTGTCGTGGGTAGGAATTATACCAACGTTTATATAACAAACTGCGTGTTTTTTCGCGATGGTCGGTTGGATCACAAATATAGAGCATTACAGAAGCATCTTGGCTAAAGAATTCCTCAAGAACCAAAGAGACTACTTTAAAAACATCCAAGTCCCGGTGTGTGTGTTGGTTATCCATGTTGGTAATAAAAAAGTTATAGGTATTTCCAACTTTTAAATATCGATCCTCTTGGAATCCCACACGATAAGTTATTCCGTTCTTTGTACGAAAACGGAAAAGCATGTCATCCAACTGAATGACCCAATAAGGGGACTTTTTGTTGATGTTCTCAGCAGATAGTCTCATAATCCTAACTCAGCTTCACGACGTTGAACATATTGTAACCACTCATTTTTGGCATTCATCATTCCTTTGATGGCGTCCGCAATCTCTTTGTCAGTGAAAATTCTTTTGGTGTCAAATGCTTTCATACAACATGATTTAGATTCGTTTTGCAACTTTTGGCTGCAAAAGTACAATTTTTTTTTGATTTATGCAAATTTTCAGAAGAAAAATGCAAATTCCCATACTTTTTTTTCCCATTTTCTATCAATTCAGCATAACTTTGTGAGCGAACGGGTTGGATTAGTGGCGCAACAATGGCGCAACAGTGGCGCGAGGAATGGTAATAGTCAGAGAAAGATCAGGCAATCAATCACAGACAGATAGCACGTACAGACAGTAGACAGATAGACAGTAAAATATATACCCCCACGTAAAAAAGTGAGGGTATATACATATAATAAGTAATAGAAAGTACTGTCTGTGCTGTCTACTGTCTGTGCTATAACTCTACTCGTTCACCTTGGGCGGTGTAGTAGTGACCCTATACGCATCCCATACACATGTCCCGTTGAATGGCACATTCATTGTTATTTATCTGTGTTCCTTACTATTATGAATTCTTTTTGCCAATTCCTCTCCTACTAACTTTGCAGATTTAGTTGACCAATGGGTATCATCACAATAATACATATCTTTCTCGCCTGCTTGAATGGCTGGTAAAATCAACTCTTTTGAATTAATGTAGTGCTTATTGTCTTTAAAATGGTCTGAAAAGCTATCTAATGTGTTTTTTTTAGGATGTTCAACTTCAATATACTCTTGGTATGCATCATATTTATCTGTCGCAACTAAATAGTATAATTCAACACCATGTGCATTAGCATAATCGAACAAAGTATCCAACTTACATTGAGCCCTTTTTATAGATGAAGAGTCACACATTGCCAAATCAGAATCAATGTATTCATCGCCATACCCCTTACTATTAATAAAGTATAGATCTTTTTCATGCTTTGAACATGTGAACATTTTTGTAGTCAATGGAAAATGTCCAACTGGATTATCTATACCAAGATGCTTCTTATAATATTCTTGAGCCCAATTGAAAAAGTTTTTAGGATTACTCATTTTCTCATTCTCAGCAGTAGTATTTTTTTTATTTACCTCATTCGCTTGGATGTTAAATTTTATACTACATAATCTATCAATAAAAGATCGTTCCACACTCTCAATAATTACAATTGGTGGTAATGGTGTTGATGATTCGCATATTTCAATAAAAAATGATTCAGGAACAAACCAATTATCACGCGTAACATTACCAAAAATATGTCCAGACAATGAATGGGCCATATAATTCATATACCCGCGAATGCCCTGTTGAGAAAAAGAGTCACCTATAGAAATTATGCAGCAACTATCTGAATATTCACCTACTTCATCGCGCGGAATGCTAATGACAAGATTATCAATCAAAGTGTCTACACAATTTTGATAATCTCCAAAGTCGATCATTCCAAGTGCCCCAAGATCACGAGCACCCTTAAAATCGCGATAAAAAGAAAAATAAAACACAATTAAACATACTGCTTGCTGATTCTCGCTGAAAAGTATACTACCTATTCTCATTGAAAAGTATACCACCTATCCAAAGTAAACAAGACATGGATAGGTGG
>DCIY01000035.1:3124-60355 GCA_002317295.1 Bacteroidales bacterium UBA1714 | reverse complement strand
GGAGGAGTGAACACCTCGTCATTGCTCAAGTTGGCAATGCAATTGAGCACATCGGGATTATAGTCTTTCTCCATACGATTGGGGGTTAAGTTGCAAAAAATGTACTGGCGGATAAGTCTTACACGGCAGATCCGAGAATAAATCGGCTTCGGCACTATCACCCACCAGATAACTGAACTCATAGTCTCGGCGGTTCATCATCCCGTTACCTAACAGACTCCACTCTGAGACGGTAATCCACTCGTTTGGCTTGTCCACACGATGGTAATCCAACGCATTACCGATAATAATGTTTTGGCTCAAGAGATAGCGAATACTTTCGATACATTCTGCCTTTTGTGTTTGGGGATAAAGTGCAGCGTATTCCGCCTTGAAATACGTGAGCAATCGTTCACGACAGGCTTCGGCGTTGTCGGGCAAAAGTTCAATACCATAGATACTGCTGACCGCCAACACGGCATTCTTCTCATACTCCAACTGGGTGCACTTCTTCTGCTCTACATAACTGCGGCAGATTGCTAGTTTGCGTCTGAGTATCTCTATCAGGAAATTGCCGTCGCCACAGGCGGGCTCCAAGAACCGCGAGTCGATACGCTCGGTCTCATGTTTCACCAAATCGAGCATAGCGTTTACCTCACGCGGATTGGTAAACACTTCGCCATGTTGCTGGACACGCTCTTTGGATTTTACCTGACGTGTCGCTTCAGTTGTATTGTCTGCTGCCTGTGCCATGATTCTTGTCTTTAGCCTTGAATCTTGGCACAAAAAAACGCAGGTTCCGAATTGTTGTTCGTCCCTGCTATTCTAGGCTCCGGAAAGTGCCTTTTGTGACAGTTTCGAGCAACACAGAGCCTGCGCGGTATGTATATACGTAAGCCACAAACTATACCATATAGATATAGCAATGGCATACGGATATTTCCATACGCAAGCATCTACTGTTACTTCGTCTCGGTCACAAAGTCTTGAATTTTCCGGATTCAGAATAGCCAAGATCAAAGCGTTAGTAAACGCCTTTCGCGATAGCCTTGCGGCGTCTCGCTTTTTTATTATGTCTTGCAGGACTTTCATCCCGACTGGTCGGGATAAACTCTGCTGCTGAGATCGCTACCTCAGCTTCTCCGCCATTTTACGTCTCGCGGTAGGACGACCCTCTTGTATTTCAGTTCCAGAGGTAGGGAACTATGAGTTAAGCCTGATTATATAGATATTCAGGAGCAAAGCCTATTTCATTATTCCAATCTACAGTCCATGGATCTAATCTAAAAGACTTAAAATAGGCCATATCTTGTAACTTGGTACATATTCCCTCTTGAGCCAAAGGCAGAAAGTCAACCAATTTAACCTTTCCGTCATTAAACGTGAGGCGAAGAATATAGTCCTTCACATACTCCGCATTCACGACATATAACAATTCCTCTTTCATATGTGGTTGGTGTTCATTCATGTACATATAAATGTCTATTCCATAAAAACTACTAATTTCTGGCATAATAACAATATGTTTTTAGTTTGTCCAATAATTTCAATATATGTCCGCCATTTTACGTCCGGTGGTGGACGACCAGTCTGTTTTTAGTCCGATTGGAGAGGGACTATACAGTTACACTGTCTGCATAGCCAAATAACGGCGCTGCAAAGCAGTTAATACGCTTTCTTTAGCTACAGGATTAAGTCCGGCAAAAGTAGTCTTCCTTTTTAAATCATCCAATGACATTTCAATGAGTAACTTGGCAAGACACTCGTCTGCAAAGGAGTTGGATACCACGTTCACACCGCCAAAGTTCAATACCACCTTATCGTTATTTTGCAACAGAGGGAGCAACGCCAAGCGAGCCTTAGCACCCAATTGACGCGTTCCTAAGTCCTTACCAAATTGTATAAAATCAAAATTTACCATAAATCCTCTATTTTTGCTTTATCTAAAAATTCTTCATTATATTGACTAATGCAATCTGTCCTATTAGCAACCACTGCATTTGGATCAATCTCTTTGTTTGTATGTACTTCCAAAAACACTAACGTCCCTTGCCATGGCTCTGCATCTGTAACTACAAATTCATTATTTATCAGTTGCAACTTATGCCTTCCCGAATGGATTTCAAACCGAATACCTACATTTTTTGCAAGCAATGATGTAGAATACAAACCAAACCCCATACCCTTGCCGTCGGTGACAGAGTCTTCTATGCACACTTTTAAGGCCTCGTCTTCGGAAATACCAGCATATTTAGGGTATTGTGATAAAGACTGTTGAATACCTATTCCATCATCTGCCACCAATACGCGTAACGACTGTTTGCCAGCATCATAATAGGTCAATACAGAGCCAAGTATCTTTCCAGAGTGAGTTAAGACATTATCCAAAACCTCGTAGAAACAATAACTCAAAGCCTGAAGCATTGTTGTTTCTATTTCCATATTGCAAGTCAAGACACCAATAACCTTTTGGTATAGCGGATAGATAGTGTCATTATCAAACACATCTATAGTTGGAGTGTTGATAGAATTAAAATATTGCCGTATGAGCGCGTTTATATCCATATGTTTCTTTGTTTTTGCAGTCAAGCGTTAGTAAACGCCTTTATTTTAATATGTCCGCCATTTTACGTCCGGCGGTGGGACTATTTGCGTTTTGCGACGCAAAAGTACAATTTTTTTTTGATATATGCAAGAATTATAGCGGAAAAGTTCATATGCAGGAGGTTAAAATTTGCATATTTGCCAAAAAAGCACTAATTTTGCATGCATATTTAAGAAATCATGATTATCACATCCCTTATAGAGAACACCAGTGGTAAAGGATTGCCAGTGGAACATGGGTTGAGTCTGCACATTCATTTGCAAGATGGGCAGAATATCCTCTTTGATATGGGACAAGGTGACCTGTATTGGCAGAATGCGCAGCGTCTGGGAATCGACCTCAAAGACGTAAATGTGGCGATTGTTTCGCATGGGCATTACGATCATGGTGGAGGACTGGAGTCATTTCTCAGGAACAATGACCACGCCTCTGTATATGTGCATCCGGATGCCTTTTTGCCCCACTACTCCCTGCGTGAAGAAGGTCTGAGTTTTATTGGATTGAATCCACAATTGGCTGATAATCAACGCTTAGTGAAGAGTCAGGCTGTTACTCGTATCAACGAGCATTTGACGCTTTTTTCCAATGTACAGGGAGACTGCTGTTATCCTCATGGTAACCGACTGTTATTTGGTCCTGATAAGAAAGAGAAGGACACTTTCTGCCACGAGCAGAACCTGATGATTCAAGAGGAAGACACCTCGGTGCTCATAGCCGGTTGTGCTCATCGGGGAATCGTCAATATCCTGAACCGATGCACTCAATTGCTCGGGCATGCACCTGACTATGTGCTCGCCGGCATGCACCTGATGAAGAGTGGTCTGGAATCGGCGGACGAGGCGACGTTTATTCGTCAATTGGCCACGGAACTGATGCTATATAAGAAAACCCGATTTTATACCATGCATTGTACCGGAACGGAGCCGTTTGCACAACTCCAGTCTATCATGGGTGCGCAAATCCAATACATGGCCTGTGGAGATCAAATTTTTTGTTAAAAGTTTGCATATTCCAAAAAATCGTTGTATCTTTGCACAAAAATTGAGAGTATGGCTAAAATATTGATCATAGATGATGAGCGTGCGATTCGTAATACGCTCAAGGAAATCCTGGAGTTTGAGGAATATGAGATTGATGTTGCGGAAGATGGAGAAAAGGGTTTAACCATGGCCCAAAATGGGGAATATGATCTCATATATTGCGATATCAAAATGCCCGGCAAGGATGGCATGGAGGTATTGGCTCAATATGGGGGCAAGTGTCCAATGGTGATGATTTCCGGCCATGGCAATATCGAAACGGCAGTGGAGGCAATTAAATTGGGTGCGTTTGATTTTATTACCAAACCCATTGACCTCAACCGTCTGCTGGTGACTACTAAGAATGCGCTCAACAGTTATAATCTGCAGCAACAAGTGCAGGCCAAAAACGAAGAAGTGAAGGAACTCAAGCAGCAGATTAACAGCAAGTATACGATGGTGGGTGAGTCGCTGGCAATGACTCGCGTCAGGGAGATGATTGCCAAGGTGGCTGCCACGGATGCCCGTGTGCTGATTACGGGTTCCAACGGTACCGGCAAGGAAGTGGTGGCCCGTATGTTGCATGAGCAGTCGACGCGCGCCAAACAGCCTCTGGTGGAGGTGAATTGTGCTGCCATTCCGTCCGAGTTGATAGAGAGCGAACTGTTTGGCCATGTCAAAGGGTCGTTTACCGGGGCGGTCAAAGACAGAGCCGGTAAGTTTGAACAGGCCGATGGCGGAACGCTGTTTTTGGACGAGATAGGCGATATGTCTCTGGCCGCACAAACCAAAGTGTTGCGGGCCTTGCAGGAAAATGAGATTACCCGAGTGGGTTCGGATAAAACGATTCATGTCAATGTGCGTGTCATCGCTGCTACCAATAAGAATCTGTTGCACGAGATAGAGGAAGGAAACTTCCGGGAGGATCTGTATCATCGATTGAATGTCATTCCGATTCATGTACCGGATTTGGACGAACGGAAGGAAGATATTCCGTTGCTCATTGCGTATTTTGCTCAGCAGATATGTGCGGAACAGCGGGTAAAAATCAAAGTCTTTTCTCCATCTGCCATTCAAGCACTTCAGGAACGTTCTTGGACGGGTAATGTGCGTGAGTTACGCAATGTGGTGGAACGATTAATTATCCTTTCCGGGGAGCGTATAGAACAGAAGGATGTCCATGATTTTGCGTGAACTTCATTTGGTGAATTGGAAAAGCATCCGACAGGAGCAATTTGATTTTTCCCCGAAAATCAATTGTCTCATCGGACTCAACGGCCAGGGTAAAACCAATATCCTGGACGCTATCTATCTGATGTCTTTTACCAAATCGGCTTTTTCTGCCATTGATTCGCAAAATATCACTCATGGTGAATCGTTAGCGATGGTGCAAGCGCGCTATGAGGATGATGATCACGAAGAGATGGTGGTGAGTTGTGGTATCAAGGCGGGGGTGAAGAAGCAGTTCAGAGTGGGGCAGAAAGATTATAAACGGTTATTGGATCATATTGGTAAGATTCCGTTGGTGATGGTTTCTCCCGAAGACTCCATGCTCATAGCAGAAGGTTCGGAAGAGCGTCGTAAGTTTATGGACACCGTGATTGCGCAGCAGGATCACACCTATCTGGAGCACCTTACTCGCTACAATAGTTTACTCAAACAGCGCAACGCATTGCTTAAACAATGGGCTGATACCCCGGGATGGACACCTGCCCAGGAGGAGATGATTGTCATTTATGATGAACAAATGGCAGAACCGGCTCAATATATTTTTGAAAGTCGCAGTCGATTTGTTGAGGCGTTTGTGCCTATCTTCCAATCGCTCTACGAGCAAATCAGTGGCGGAGAGGAAAAGGTCAGCCTGAGTTATATCAGCCAATTACAAACCCGCGATTTGCGTCAGGCTATGGCAACTACTCGCCAGCGCGATGTGATTTTGGGTTGGACCAGTCAGGGGATACATAAGGATGAAATAGAGATGCTCCTGGATACCTATCCGCTCAAGCGTGTAGGCAGTCAGGGCCAACAAAAAACATATTTATTGGCGATGAAACTGGCCCAGGCGTTATACTTGGGCAAACCCATTTTACTGCTGGACGATATCTTTGATAAGCTGGACAGCCAGCGAGTGGAACGTATTCTGCAACTGGTGGGGAAAGATGATTTTGGTCAGATATTTATTACGGATACCGACCGCCAACACCTCACCCAGATCCTTCAGGGTATGGAGGATAAATCCAAAGTCTTTACTATTGAGCGTTCTGCCGATTAGTAGTGAATGGTCACACCTGTCGGAGTAACGTCTAACTGAATCTTTTCGCCCAGAACGAAAGGATAATTCTCTTCGCCATGTCCAAACGGCAGATTCAATGCCCAAGGTATATCGATTCCTTTGGCCTGAAGTGTACGGGCAATAATATCTTCTGCATCGCGGAAACGGCCACCATGACTCAAACCCGACAAGTCATCTGGGGTCATGCGAAAATCTGTATATTCTCCAAACATCAGTCCTTTCACTCGATGGAGTAATCCGAAGTGGTCCAGAATGGTGAGGCAACGGTGCAGGTTATTGCCGGTTTCGCCCACATCTTCCAACATTAAGATAATCGGTTCGTCTGTGCGGGTGCAGTCATACGCGCTCATGAGCGTGGCGGTAAAAGTGGACATGTTACCCCCGAGTAGTATGCCTTCGGCATGACCCAAGTGGTTTTGTGGGTGGCTTTCAAACAGGTAGTTGGGACGCTCACCGGCCAATACCCTGCGGGTTTGTTCTTTGCACTGCGCCGGCAGATTCTCAAACACGGCGGACATGGAGGCATGAATGGATGGCATACCGGCCGCCTGCCATGCATTCAGGAAGATGGTGATATCGCTGTAACCAATCATCCACTTGGGATAACGACGCAGGGTATCCAATGGAATGAGGTCCATTACATCCGATGCCGCATAACCCCCTCGCACGCAGTAGATGGCCTTGACTTCGGGATTGCGCAGGGCTGCCATCATATCTTCGTAGCGGTCCTGAATGGTTCGTACACTGCCAATCACGTGTTCCGAGCGAATGGTACGATAGCCCCATTTGTGCAACCCTTTTTCCATTTTGGATACCTGCTCCTCATCAGAGAAAGCGGAAGGTGTCACGAGGGCAATCAAGTCCCCTTTTTGTAAGGGTGCCAATTCTATTTTACCCGAAGCGGGAAGGGGTGCCGGCACCCATTGTTGGAAATACTTGGTTTTCAGACTGTCACAAATGCCGCGAGGGTTCCGTAACAAAGCACGCAGGGAGAAGAATACTTCGCCTTGAATGCCGGGGATGGTTTGGTGTAAATCCAGTTGGCGACAAATCTCATTGCCATTCTGCCATGGATCAGCAGCATCCGGTTGGATAGGACGATCTTTGGGTGCCAATTTGGGATCTTTCAGTCTGCCGACGGACATGCCGATATAGAGCGGGCAATGGGTTTGGAGACTAGCCTCGGCCCACCAATGGGCCAGAATCTCATGATCCGCCACGGTTTTACCAATTTCCCAATACAATTGGGGCACCACATAGTCAATCCAACCCTCCTGCATCCACAATAAGACATCGGCATAGAGGGCATCATAGTTCTGTAAACCATTGGTTTGGCTGCCTCGCGGATCGTTTTGGATATTGCGCCAAATGCCAAAGGGAGCAATACCAAATTGCACGTTCGGTTTGATGCTATGAATCGTCTCATGCAACTCGCGCATGGCCATGTTCACATTATTGCGGCGCCAATCTTCAATATTCGTATATCCCCGTGGATGGGCTTTAAAACATGCGGCATCCGGAATTGCCAAGCCGGTTTTGGGATATGGATAAAAATAGTCATCGATATGGACACCCTGGATATCATAGCGTGTGACAATATCTGCCACCACATCGCATAACCACTTGCGAGTCTCGTCCAAACCGGGTTCAAAGTACCACTGACCGGCGTACTCCCAAAACATCTCGGGGTGACGATTAATCAGATGGTCGGGGCTGAGATCGCTGCGTTTTTGCGAGGGTAGGGTCACGCGATAGGGGTTGACCCACACATGAACATCCATGTGGCGTTTGTGCGCCTCTTCGACCATCATGGCCAGTGGATCATAGGGAATATCGTTGTTTTGTCCCTGTTTACCGGTTAACCAGTGAGACCAGGGTTCCAGTTTGGACGGGTAAAGAGCGTCAGCGGTAGGACGAATCTGAAAAATGACCGTATTCAGGTGAAGGGCCTCCATCTGGTTGAGCAGGTCTATCATTTCCTGTTTTTGTAAATCTGTATGGCCAATAGCCTCGCGAGAGGGCCAATCAATATTGGCTACGGTAGAGAACCACGCTGCACGAAATTGAGACTGAGCGCTCACCCAAAGGGTGCCCAGCATAAGAATAATGGTTAGAACATTCTTTTTCATAGATAAAAATGATTAAATAATTCGTAATTTTGGTGCAAAGATACAACTTTTTTTGCATATTTGAAAATTTTTTTGTACTTTTGCAGCGTATTTTCGCAAAATCTGTTTAAATGATTATGAATATGAAAAAACTTTTTGCTTTATGCCTGGCCTTAGTGGCTGTAATGACGGTTAGTGCCGTAGATTTTAGTTTTTTAACCTCCATGCCAAAAGGATGGACCAGCAACCCAGATCCATATGGTTTTGAATCAACAGGTTCTGCACGTGGTGCACAATATACCTCCTCAGCCACATTAACGTTGACTGGGGCTACGGAAGTAACGGAAGTGAAGATTGTGGCCGCTTCCAATGTTGCAGGTAAAAATACCATTGCGGTGAAAGTTGGCAATACTACTTTTGGTTCTACCGAAACGTTGGCAAAAGCAGCGGATCAGAATTTTACTTTTGCAGGTTCCAAGACCAATGGTGATGTAGTCATTTCGATTACTCGTTCAGAAAAATCTATTTATATCAAGACTGTTTCCATTACAGGAAAAGTGGTGATTGGTCAAGACACGATGCAGTTGGATACCACGTATGTATATGATGAACCGACTATCGTAGAGCCTTTTGATTCGCTGGGAAGCAATAAGGCTTATGCCTTTATTGACAACAATATCTATATCAATGTCACCCAAGGCGCTCGCTATAACGAGTATTTCAGCTGCAATGCTGGCGCTACGATGACCATTGCGGCTTCCAAGCCGATCAAGGGTATTACCATTGACGGACTGATTAAGAAGAACTTTGACGTGGAAGCTTCTTCGGGAGATGTGGAGTATATGGATGCTTCTGAGGATGAAGTGGAAGGTACACCGGTGTTGATCATCAAAAACGTCAATGAGGATACCTTAACCTTGACTTGCGTGAAGCAAATGCGTGTGTATGCGCTCAATGTTTATTTTGATGCCAACCCAACCGACAGCATTGGCGGCGGCGGAGGCGATGACGATTATACCTTTGACTACGAACCGACCACTCCTACCGATATTTTGATCGTATTTGGTGATTCCGTCGAAGTAGAGTATGACGAAACTTATGCCGGATTTGATGTCTATATGTGGAACGAAGATTATGAATTTGACATGTTCTTGTACTCCGATACAACGGACGATCAAACCATTATTCCTGTTGGCAATTATGCCATCAATGATACGTATACTTCTGGTACCGTACAGGCTTCACCCGGTGGAGATGAATGGTACGATTACCCCACCGTATTGATGACGGACTTTGAGTATGATACGGAATATCAGGGGTGGTATTATAACACAGCGTATTATATCCAAGCCGGTACGGTAACGGTGGAGCGTGACAACGATAAGGTGAATATCTCTGTGGCTGCTACTTCTCACTATGGTTCCACCATCACATTGGGTGCTTCGTGGAAGGTGACGGAAAGTACCGGTTGGCAAGAGGTTAAGGCTGAAAAAGAAGTGTCCAAATCCCTTCGTAATGGTCGTTTGATTATCCGCCGCAATGATAAAAATTACAATACTTTAGGCGCAGAATTACGCTAAATCTTATTTACCTTAACTATTGGATATAATGAAACCTCAATGGATTATAGTCTGTCTGCTTCCGCTACTCACCGCTTGTGTGAGTAGTCGGGAGTTGACATATATCAATTCCGGTTCGTACCCCAATTCGGTCACTATTTCTCGTGATGTGTTAGGAGTGGGGGATGAATTATTGATTCGTGTGGCCGCGGTGGATGAACGCACCGTGGAGTTGTTTAATATAGAACCCATCATGGTGGATGCAGAGGGGCCAACCAATTACCGGATTGGTGATGATGGCACCATATCCATGCCGTCTCTAGGCAAGATTCATTTGGCCGGTATGAGCCAATGTCAGGCACAGGATACATTGGTCCGTTTAATTGGTCAACAGGTAAAAGAACCGGTGGTTCTGCTTTATCGTACGAACGCCTATGTATCGGTGTTGGGCGAAGTGGCTGAACCGGGTCGTTATGCACTTTCGGGTGATATGACCCTATTGGATGTGCTGGCTGCCGCAGGAGATTTGACCACTCATGCAAACAGACAATCGGTTTCTGTATTGCGTATCGATCAGGGTCAAGTGAAAGAATATGTGGTGAATATGCACGATAAGCAACTCTTTTTATCCCCTGCGTTTGCGCTAAAGAAAGGGGATATCATCTATGTGGCACCCCGTTTTGGCAAAGTGGTAAAAAGGGATTAAAGAACGAATATTATTATGGAAATTCGAGATATCATCAAATGGTCTATTCGCCACTGGTATTGGTTTATTGTTACTCTGTTTGTTTGCCTGCTGTTAGGGGGGCTGCATTTTGTGACCACTCCGCAGTCGTTTCAGGTCAGCACATCCCTGATGGTGCGCTCGGTGGATGAACGGAACCAGTCTCGTCAGGATGAAATGATGCGCATGATGGGTTATGGTGGCGAAAAAAGGACAGCGGATGAGATAGAAATACTCACTTCACAGCGATTGTTGGAGCATGTGGTGGCCAATCTTCACCTTACCACGGATTGCGCGCATCGTCAATTGGGGGCGTGGCGCATGCAGTATCCGAGGGTGGATATGACTGCCAGTTTGGATTCTATTCACGACGACAAACTGATTATTATTCGTGTGCAGGTACGCGAACATCACTGTCGTGTACGCATTGGTTATGGTTTGTTCCATCACGCTACCTATCGAGTGACTTCGTTGCAACAACCCATTGCTACCGACTTGGGCCATTTGACTCTAACTTTAGCCAATGATAGCTTGCAGGGCAAGTACCGTTTGCGTATCTGGCCCCAAGCGGTGAGAGCAGCTGTGCTTAAGGAGCAAGTGGCTGTTACCCGATTGAATAAAGAGTCGCAGATTATACGTTTGTCTGCCGTTTCTTCCTGCCCACGGCAGATGGAGGATATCATGAACGAAATGATTGCTCTGTATAATCAGGACGCCTCGTGGGATAAAAACTGCGTAGCGATGGAAACGGCTCAGTTTATTGAGGAGCGGTTGCAAGTGGTCAATCAGGATTTGATGCAAGCTTCCAAAGCGTTGGAAGACTACAAACGTCATCACCAGATTGCCAATTTGGATCAAACGGCGATCATGTATAAGACCAATTCGGATCAATATGAGCAACATTTGGCCGAAATCAAGACCCAAATACAGATTGTGGATTATGTGGGACAGTTTATTGCTGATCCGTCCAATGCGTTTGCGGTAGTCCCTGCCGGACAAGAGTTAAGTGATATTACGCTCAAAGACCTGATTTCTGTATACAATCGGTTGTTGAGTGATCGAAATATATTGATTCAAAATGCAACAGAGTCCAATCCGATTATCCAGGATTTGGATGCTCGCATTGTGGCCCAGCGTCAAAGTTTGAGAACCGGTGTAGCCAATACCCGTAAGACCTTGATGATTCGTCAATCTCAAATCAGAGAACAGGCATCGCAGTATGCCTCGTTATTGGAATCGGTTCCTGAGCAACAACGTACCTATTTGGAGTTGGAACGCAATTGTCAAATACAGGAGAATCTGTATTCTTACCTGTGCCAAATGCGTGAACAAAATGCACTCAGTCTGGCTTCCCAACCTGTTTCGGTTCGTATCGTGGATAATGCGCATATGAATCCATCGTCAGCCTCTCCTAAGTTGCTCAAAACGCTGGCTCTATCCATCATCATTGGCCTGTTGTTGCCCTTACTCTTCTATGCGCTGTTATGGCTCAAACGAGAGTATATAGATGAAGTGGCGGCGTAAATGTTATGATTCTTTGTGTTGCTGAAAAACCCTCTGTAGGTCAGTATATCGCTTCTGTTTTGGGGGCGAATACCAAGCATGATGGCTATTTGGAAGGAAATGGCTATTGGGTCAGTTGGACCTTTGGTCACCTGTGTGGGTTGCTCGATCCCAACGAGTATACCGATGCTTGGAAAGGCTGGAACCTGAGTTCGCTGCCCATGATTCCGGAACGGTTTAATATCAAGGTGATGGAGGATAAAGGGGTCCGTAAGCAGTTTGAGATTCTCAAATCCCTGATTGCCCAAGCCTCTGAAGTGATTAACTGTGGTGATGCCGGACAAGAGGGTGAACTGATTCAGCGTTGGGTTTATCAAAAAGCCGGTTGCAAAGTGCCGGTGCGTCGTTTATGGGTCAATTCCCTGACCGAAGAAGCCATTCGGGAAGGATTTCAAAATTTGAAAGAACAGTCTCATTATCAGCACTTGTATGAGGCGGGGATGATGCGTGCCATTGGCGATTGGCTTTTGGGCATGAACGCCACACGCGCGTACACCATAAGGTATGCCAAAGGGAGTGGAAAAGATCGTCAGGTGCTCAGTATAGGACGGGTACAAACACCCACATTGGCTTTGATTGTCAAGCGGCAGCAGGAGATTGAACATTTTGTACCCCGTACCTACTGGGAACTCAAAACCGTTTATCGAAATACGACCTTCTCGGCACAGTTGCCCACAGAGGAAGATGAATATGCCATCTCTACATTGGAGTATGGCAACCAATTGGTAGAGTCTATTACCGGTCAACCCTTCACGATTACATCCGTGGAGAAAAAAAAGGCGTTGGAATATGCTCCGCGTCTGTTTGATCTCACTTCCTTACAGGTGGAATGTAACAAGAAATTTTCGTTTTCAGCCGACGATACGCTCAAACTGATCCAATCGCTGTATGAAAAACGGGTAACTACTTATCCGCGTGTGGATACTACCTATCTTCCGGACGATATTTATCCCAAAGTGCCGGCTACCCTGCGCGGTATTCAGGCTTATTATCCGCAGGTGGCACCGCTGTTGGGTAAACCATTGCCCAAGTCCAAAAAAGTATTTGACAACAAGAAAGTAACAGACCACCATGCTATCATTCCTACGGGGCAACGACCGGACAATTTAACCGCTGACGAACGAAAAGTATATGATTTGGTGGCTCTTCGATTTATTGCGGCTTTCTATCCCGAGTGCGAAGTTAGCAACACTACGGTCAACGCAGAAGTACCTCTCAGCCCTTCCTCCTCTCAGCCTCTCAGCCCTTCCTCCTCTCAGCCTCTCAGCCCTTTAGCCTCCATCCCCTTTAAAGTGACGGGTCGCGAGGTACTCAAACCCGGTTGGAGGGAAGTGTTTGACAAAGATAAAGCACAAGAGGATAATGAAGAGACTGAATTGGCCAAATCTTTGCCTGCGTTCCGTAAGGGGGAATCAGGACCCCATACGCCTCAATTGCAGGAGAAAACCACTCAACCCCCTAAGTATTATACCGAGGCAACTCTATTGCGTGCCATGGAAACAGCGGGTAAAACGGTGGAAGATGAAGAGTTGCGGGATGCAATGAAGGAGAATGGAATAGGTCGTCCGTCTACGCGTGCTGCCATTATCGAAAAATTGTATCAACGCAAGTATATGGTCAAACAAGGCAAGTCCATTCGAGCCACGGAATTGGGCATCGATTTGATTGCCACCATCATTTCTCCATTGCTCAAATCGGCGGAATTGACCGGACTGTGGGAAAAGAAATTGCGTGAGATTGAGCGTGGCGAATATACGGCCATGCAGTTTTTGGATGAACTCAAGCAAATGACCCAATCTGTGGTGTATGAGGTTAAAACGAACAAGGCAGGTATGTTATGCCCTGTGTGTCGTCAAGGAAAAATCATCCGTGGTCGCACCCGTTATGGTTGTTCTCGTTGGCAATCGGGTTGCACCTACGCCGAAAATTTCTAATGTTGTAAAATATCCTGAATCACCAGGTTGGCAAGTTTCATGCCAAATACCCCTACGATGGGGGCTATGGTACCACCATCCGAAGAGAGTTCCGGACTCCAAATGCATAAAAAGGAATGGGCAGGAAACAATTCCTGCCGTTTCATGCGTTGGCGCAGGGCTCGTGCCAAAGGGCAGCCTTCTACTTTCCGAAAATCGGATACCCGAATGGCTTCGGTATCTTGCTTACGACCGGCACCCATGCTGGAAAAGAGGGTGGCATGAGAAGAGGTTACCTCATGAATAAGGCGAATTTTGGTATCAATCATATCGATGGCATCGACCACATAATCGTACTGGTTGAAATCCCATTGATGATAATTATCCTCCTGATAACAAACAGGACAAAGGGTTAAATCCATGTGAGGGTTAATGGCTTTTAGGCGAATGGCCATTTCTTCCACTTTGAGTTTTCCAATGTTTTGTGAGGTGGCCACTATCTGCCGATTGATATTGGTGTCATTGATGGTATCAAAATCCACCAAAGTCAAATGCTGAATACCGGTTCTTACCAGCGCCTCGGCACACCAACCTCCGACCCCTCCGATTCCGAAAATAATGACACGCTTTTGGCTTAATCGGTCAAAAGCGGGTTGTCCAATATTCTGTATGGTTCGTTCAAAAATCATCGATTATCTGTGAATTTGTTGTGCTATGGCCAAGGCGGCATTGATTCCATCCAAGGCACTGGAAGTGATACCTCCGGCATAACCGGCTCCTTCTCCACAAGGATAAAGCCAAGGATGAGACAGAGATTGCATGGTGATGGGATCTCGTACGATGCGGATTGGACTAGAACTGCGACTCTCTACACCGAGCAAAACGGCATCATTGGTTAAAAATCCGGGATACTTGCGTCCAAAATCTCTAAATCCTTGCCGTAACCCGCTGCTGATCGGTTCGGGTAGCCACTGATCCAATCGAGAGGAGAAGATGCCCGGCAGATACGAGCATGCGGGCAGGGAAGAGGAATGGATACCTTCGACAAAATCTTTCATGCGTTGGGCCGGAGCTACTACATGCGTTGTGGTATCGTGGGTGGTATTTCCGCCCTGTTCCCACGCTATGTGCTCCAATTGTTCCTGCCAATTCAATATATCCAAAGCACTTCCTTGCGGATGCAACTCCACCACCATGCCGGAATTGGCATAGACAGAATTGCGATGAGATGCAGACATGCCATTGACTACACCACTTTGTGTCTGACTGCCGGCTGGAACCATATGTCCACCGGGACACATGCAGAAACTGTATACGCCTCGTCCATTCACCTGACTGATGACTGCATAAGAGGCATTCCCTACCAGTTCGATGGTACGGTAAGAAGGGTGATGGTAAAAAATATCGTTAATCAAAACCTGTGGATGTTCCAATCTGACTCCCATCGCGCATCCTTTGGCTTCCATGGCCACTCCTGCTGCTGCCAATTCACGATAGGTATCGTGTGCCGAATGGCCGATAGCCAAAATGGTGTAGTGGTGTAGTGGGGTAGTGGGGTAGTGCGACCGAAGGCCTGTAGTGGGTAGAGACCAACGGGTATTAAAATGAATTTCTCCACCATGTGCAATAATATATTCACGCATGGAACGAATGATGGCCGGTAAACGATCGGAACCGATATGGGCATGGGCTTCATAGAGCACTTTGTCGGTGGCTCCAAATTGGTGAAAAATCTCCATGACCCGTTGCATGTTACCCCGTTTCTTACTTCGGGAAAACAGTTTACCATCCGAAAATGTTCCGGCACCTCCTTCTCCAAAACAATAATTGGATTCGGGATTGAGCCCCTCATTGCGATTGAGAAGAGCAATATCTTTTTTGCGTTCGCTTACCTCTTTACCTCGCTCATAGATTACAGGCCGAATGCCATGCTCCAATAAGGTCAGTGCGGCAAACAGTCCGGCGGGTCCCAATCCGACAATCTCCACGATGGGCGATTGGGAAGTCAGGTGCTTGGGCTGAATAACCTGATGGTCAATTCCTTTCCACGCCGATTTGCAGGGCACATATGCCCCCTGATCATCCGTGAGCATCGTCAGATTGACCTTCAACTCCCGTTGACGAGCATCAATAGAGCGACGCACCACTCGGTACGTCGCTTCCAGATCTTGCGCTTTTTCAGGCGATACTATAATCGAGTGTTGTTGCACAATTACTTATTGCGAATGGCTTCCATGATTTTAGCCTCAATTTCGTCTGCCAAATCAGGATTGTCGCGTAGTACGTTTTTGACTGCATCGCGACCCTGAGCCAATTTGGAGTCATTGTAACTGAAGAATGAACCGGCTTTTTTGATAATACCCAGTTCCGTTCCCAAATCAATCAATTCACCCACTTTGGAGATGCCTTCATTGAACATCAAATCAAACTCGGCTCTCTTGAATGGAGGGGCGACTTTGTTTTTCACCACCTTTACTTTTACTTGGTTACCAAGGATATTTTCCCCATCTTTGATGGCTTGACCCTTGCGGATGTCCAGACGCACACTGGCGTAGAATTTTAATGCATTACCTCCGGTAGTGGTTTCAGGGCTGCCAAACATGATGCCAATCTTTTCACGCAATTGGTTAATGAAGATGCAGGTTGTTTGGGTTTTGTTAATCGTAGCCGTCAATTTACGCAATGCTTGGGACATCAAACGAGCCTGTAACCCCATTTTACTATCTCCCATATCTCCCTCTATTTCGGCTTTTGGCGTCAGGGCGGCAACGGAGTCAATCACTACCAGATCCACAGCACTGGAACGAATCAGATTGTCGGCAATTTCCAAGGCCTGCTCACCACAATCCGGTTGAGCGATCAGCAGGTTGTCAATATCGACACCTAATTTTTCCGCATAGAAGCGATCAAATGCGTGCTCCGCATCAATCATGGCTGCTATACCTCCCAGGCGTTGCGTTTCTGCAATTGCATGAATGGCTAGCGTGGTTTTACCGCTGGACTCCGGACCATAGATCTCTATGATTCGTCCACGAGGATAACCTCCGACACCCAAGGCCAGATTCAGACCTACTGAACCGGTAGAAATAACAGGTATATCTTCGATTTTTTCTTCACCCAGGCGCATGATTGCACCTTTGCCAAATGTTTTGTCAATCTTAGCCATCGCATCTTGCAATGCTTTCAATTTCTCAGCCGATGGCTTGTTTTTTTCTTCTGCCATAATATCTTATTTTTTAAATTAATTCATTTTTCGTCCTAACACATCGTAGGCACAACCTTCTCGTTGAATCATCAGACGACCATTTTGCAAATACTTCTCTGCGTGAGGAGTAGCCGTTGTGATGGTTTCAGTATCATTGAGAATATTATCATCGATTTCAATGGTCCATCCTTCCGGGATATAGTTGTCTCCAAAAGTTTGTGCCAAGGCTGTCGGGCAAACGAAAGTGCCGGTAGCAGCGACATTCTTGAGCCAATCTGTAGTATGTCGACCATCGTGCCAATCGGTGAATTGTACGCGCACTTTCTTGAGGGCGATGCATCCATCGTACATACCATACATACAGCCACTGCTGATTTCGGTGGCCAATAAATCGGGCGCTTTGCGCAAACTCTTGCAGTCTTGGAACATATGTCTGAAACAACTTCCCGCCATTTCTTTTGCTCCTAAAAAAGGTGCTGCTGTAGCGGCATAGCACCCGCCAAAGGTTTGCAGATAGCAATACTCAGCCATTTTGGTTGCAGGCAGATCGGGAAACTTAGTCAGCATGTTACAACTGTTGAACATACGATCATAACATGCATGGCGTAAGGAATCCGCCGGCATAATCAGGTGGGATGCATCGACGGGTCCAGCGGTAATATCATTCATGATGGCATCGCTGCCGCCATCGGAATTGTTATGGTTAAACAATCGGGCAAAACATACATCACGAGGAATATATTGCGCTGTATCCAAACGGTCGGAATCATCTCCTACAATTAGACTCATGATATTGCCGCTGAGGTCTACCAACCCGCTTTGGAAATTCATGGTCAGGTGGCGCTCACGTGTGAAAGTTCCGCTACCGATGCCATCTGGGTTCTCGCCATACACGAGCACATATCCGCCTTGTGGGAGAGTAGGCTGATGTTCTCCTTGCTCCAATGTCATCCAATCGAGGATGGATCCCAACGTATCACCGATAATAAATCCGCGCTTTTCCATATGGCGCCCTGCATCTCCTTGGGGAGTGTTCATGATATAGCGGCACAGCAGGGAGTCGTACTTATTATACACATCATACACCACTTCAATGGGTTTATCCAAATCCACATGGCAGACGATGTTCATGGTCACACCATTGGTCTTGGCTGTGATGCGGAGAGGTTGCTGACGATAGTTTACTTCGGCATGAAGCGCAACCATGCCGAAAAGAATCAAGGGTAGGATAAGGATTTTTTTCATTAGAAATATTTGGTTTCTGTGCCCATAATGGATGTGAGCAGGTTATTGGCTAAACGGCTGGCGCCAAAACGAAAACTTTGATTATTGAGCCATTCGGATCCCAGAATCTCTTTGACCAATGTGTAGTGCTGCACCGCCTCATCAGTGGTAGCAACACCTCCGGCCGGTTTGTATCCAATTTTCATTCCAGTCTGATTTTTCCAAGCCTTGATGGCATGACACATGATATAGGTAGCCTCTGGTGTGGCATTCACTTTGATTTTACCGGTAGAAGTTTTGATAAAATCTGCTCCGGCTGCCATGGCCAAAATAGATGCTTTCCAGATATTGTCTGCATTAGCAAGAGCACCGGTTTCCAGAATAACCTTTAAATGATGCTCGCCACACACCGCCTTGATTTCATTGATTTCATCATATACATCCTGATAATTTCCTTCCAGGAATTTGCCGATGGAAATGACAATATCAATTTCGGATGCACCAGCCTGAAGTGCCAAGGCGGTTTCCGCTATTTTGACTTCAATAAATGTCTGAGAAGCCGGAAAACCTGCACTCACACATGCCACGCCAATACCTTTTGGAAGGTTCGTTGCGGCTACCTGAGCCAAAGCCGGATAGACACACATGGCTGCCACATTCTCCATCTCGGGGAAATGGCGCTTAAAAAGTTTGACTTTTTTGGCCATATCTTCCACTTTGACAGTGGTATCTTCCCCATTCAGGGTGGTTAAATCAATGCAATGGAGACATTGCTTCCATGTCTCAATGCGGTTGTTTTCTGCATAATGATGCGCCAAAATGTCTGCCGTATTAGCAGTGACCTGCTCATCGGTAAATGGGCACGGATAGGCGGCAAATAATTCTTCAAAATTCATAATTCAACTTCACTAAATTCCTATTTACAATGCATCACTTTATTTGTTGGGCAGCCGTCCAATAATGGTTTCGTTTCCTCGTACACTCTCGCCTACAGCCACGAACATCTCTGTATCCATGGGCAGATACATATCCACACGAGAACCCAGTTTAATAAATCCCATATGCTGGTTGCGATGGACATGATCTCCCGGTTTGGAATAGGTAACAATTCGGCGAGCCATTGCTCCTGCAATCTGACGAACGGCGATGTCTATATGATCTTTGGTATGAATCACCACCAATGATCGTTCATTTTCAATGGATGATTTGGGCAACCATGCTCCGCGATGGTGTCCACGCTGGTGTTCACTGACAACCACATTTCCCTCTATGGGATACCAGTTGGCGTGTACATTGAATGGCGACATAAAGATGCTTACCTGCAATTTCTTCTCATGGAAATATTCGTTTTCTTCCGTGGGTTCCACCACCACTACACGACCATCTGCAGGCGCGATGATGAAATGTGGGTCATCGATTTCCAATACCCGTACCGGATTGCGGAAAAAATAGGTTACAAAAACCAGCAGCACAGCGGTGAGCACCAATGTGATAGCAAATATCCAATGGGGTACCAATAAGAAAATAGGTATGTTAATCGCAAAAATAAGCAGGGTCAGACTGATAATGGCATTACGCCCCTCGCGATGGATGTGTGGTCGAGAAATAGGGTGTTTTTTCATAACCATTGATTATAAGGAAATTGGGTTAACATTTGTGCTGCCTGGTCCAATCCTTTTTGGATTTTATCTTGCAGCATCATACGAAACATCATCGGGATATCCGCTTTTAAGGTTAATTTAACACGAGTATCCGTCGGATTGACCTGTTTGAGTTGTATCCATGCGTTGATGGAGATAGGCAGATTGTCTATTCCAAACTTAATGGTATCATCCTCTGTTTTGTCCACAATTCTAAATTCAATTTTTTGCCCCAATCCATCCACTTTGATGCGAATGGAATCGGGCATAATTTCCAACTCCTGTACTTTATCCTGAGGAATAAGGTGACGCACCCGTTCCAGGTTCTTCAAATTACTGAGTACCTGGTACACGGTGTGTGCAGAGTTAGGGATGGAGCATACCTGACTTTCGTATTTTTGTTCTGACATAGATTTGTATGTTTTTTATTCGATATAAGCTTCCTGTTTCCATTTGGATGGCCCCTTGTGCCAGGTTTGCATCACTTTGACATCCTCTTCTGACCACATGCCCAATTGGATAGCTTCTTCGAGGACGGTTTCAAATCGTGTGAGACTAGTTAATTCAATACCATCGATCTGTAATTTGCGATTGGTGGAACTGAACCGATAATCAAATATGGTAATCACTCCCAAAACGGTGCAACCATTATTGCGAATCGCTTCGGCCACGTGACGGACATTAGTACCTACATTCACCTGATTTTCAATAATAACCACGCGTTGGCGAGGACGCAATTCGCCCTCGATTTGATTTTCCAGTCCGTGATCCTTGGGCGAAGGGTATACATAGATGAATGGCAATCCTAGTTGTGCAGCTACAAGCGAACCCAAAGCGATGGCATTATTGGCAACCCCGGCAATCATATCCGCGTCCGGATACAGTTCTGCCACCTGACGCGCCAGTTCCAAAGTGATGAAATTGCGCATGTAGGGGTAAGATAATATTTTACGGTCATCAAAATAGACGGGTGAATTCCATCCATTGGCCCATACAAAAGGATTCATTCTTTGTAATCGAAACGTCTTGAGTTGCAGTAACTTTTTGGCTATATTATTTTCAATTAATTCCATATTTCAGTTGGGTTTTTGATTAATTTTGCAAAAGTACGAAAAATTATTGAATATTCCAAATTTTTTTTCATTTATTTACATTGGGTATGCTTATTTTCGTATTTTGAAATCTGCATGGAGGCTACTTTGATGGCTCGTTCCAGTTGATCGATGTCTTGCATCAGCATCGCCAAATGATAGGTCTGTGCCAATGCCTGTTTCTCGTTTGTCTGCAAGTAATAGGTAATGCGAGATCGTCCATACGCAGTAACCATGATGCGTTCATCCATATGCTCTGTGATAAATCTCAGCAATGCCAAAGCGTCCTCCTGCTCGATGGTTAATATCTCATGAACCCCTTCCACTTCAAAAACATGGAGCGATCCTTCGCGTTCCATATATACTTCACCTGCGCTCACTTTAAGATGATGGTGCTGAATGGCGTTATTCCCATAACAGTAGCTTTTTATGGTGATTCGTCGATCGTCGCTCACATAGGCCTGAATGAAGTTGCGTTGGGTGTTGGAATTCGTTTGCAGCAACCGATGTACATATTGCCCATGGTCTTCCACTTTCTCGTTCTTTTCATACCGAAATGATTTTAACAAAGGGTCCACTTGAGGTAACAGCGTTTGTAACAAAGAATCCGAATAATGCATTGTTTGTTGAGCTTGAACATATGCTATGCTATCCCGATGATCTTTATCCATGCGCATTTGCTCCACGCGAGAAGGTTTTGGTTGGCACGCGCTCATACTCAGGAGAGCGATGAGGAGAAATGTTCTCACAGTTTTATTGAAAAATAGATTCCGAATCATAATCCATCCTGTTTGCGGCTGCAAAGTTACAAAAAAAAAGCGAATTTACGAAAAAAAATAGAAAAAACTTGCATAATTGTAAAATTTTTCGTAATTTTGCAGTCGGTAAGGTGTGAAATCTCGGAAAGATTGCTTATTAACACTCAATACAAACAAAAATTAATTGATTATGAAGAAGAGTTTCTTTGGAATGACGATTCTTGCTTTGGCACTGTTATCGTCGTGTGGTGCTCCTGTTCAGCCGGAGCAAGTCAATGTCAATCCCAGTCCTTTGGCAGAGGTTGGCAATAAGGTTAATGCAGAAATTACAGGTACATTCCCTGCAAAGAAGTTTGCAAAGAATGCTGTGGTAGTCATTACGCCTGTTCTTAAGTTCGAAGGCCAGGAAATCCTTGCACAGCCAGTGACTTATGTAGGCGAGAAGGTGAAAGAAAATGGTAAAGCCGTTGCTTATAAGGCTGGTGCCCGTTATGCACAAAGTGCCAGTTTTGATTATGTACCTGCCATGGCAAAGTCAGAATTATATTTACGCTTCGAGGCCAAGAAAGGCAAAAAGGTGGTTGAGATTCCTGATTTGAAGATTGCTGATGGTGTGATTACCACTCAGGATTTGGCCAAGGCAGAGGATATTCGTTGCCAAATAACCCCAGATAAATTCCAACGTATTATCCAGGAGATGCAAGAGGCAGATATCATGTTCCTTATCCAACAGTCCAATCTGCGTAATTCGCAACTCAAGACCCAAGAAATGAGGGATCTGGAAGCCGCTATTCTGGAGGCTGAGAAAAATGATCGCAAGGCTATCAACAACCTGGAGGTTTCTGGTTATGCCAGTCCTGATGGTGGTTTGGATATGAATGAGAAATTGGCACAGGCTCGTCAAGCTAATGCTCAAAAATTCCTGCAGAAGGAGCTCAAACGCAATAAAATCAACCATGGTATAGAGTCCACTATGACTGCGGAAGACTGGGAGGGTTTCCAACGTGCTATGGAAGAGAGCAATATCCAGGACAAGGAACTTGTTCTTCGTGTGCTCTCTATGTATAGTGATCCTGAGGAACGTGAGGCTCAAATCAAGAACCTGGCTGCTGTATACAAGAATATTGCCAAGGATGTATTGCCTGCACTTCGTCGTAGCCGTCTTATTTTAACGACAGATTTGATTGGTAAATCGGATGATGAAATTATTGCTTTCCTGCAGAACGATCCTTCTCAACTCAATGTGGAAGAGATGTTGTATGCGGCTACATTGGTGGCTGACAAGAAGGCTGTTTATCAAAAAGTGACTCAAATGTTTGCTGGTGATATTCGTGGTTGGAATAACCTGGGTATGTGCTATTTCAATGAGGGTAATGTCAATGAGGCCATTCGTTGCTACAACAAGGCTTTGGCTATTGATGCCAATAATGCCGATGTCAATTACAATGCAGGTATTGCCGCATTGGCAGATGGCGATTTGCAGAAAGCAGAAGCCTTCTTGGGTAAGGCTGCAGGAACTCAGGGTGATTTGAGCGCTGCCATGGGTACGCTTTATACCATGAAAGGTGAATATGCCAAGGCCAAAGCTGCTTATAAGGGTGCCTCCAACAACGCAGCTGTTCAGCAAATCCTGAATGAGGACTATGCTGCTGCACGCAAGACCTTAAATGAAGTGGCTAATCCCAATGCAACGACCGCATACCTTAGTGCTATTGTAGGTGCTCGTACGAACGATCGTGAGGCCGTTTATTCCAATATGAAAAAAGCGGTTGCTTTGGATGCTTCCCTGAAGGCTCGTGCCGGCAAGGATATCGAGTTTGCTAAGTTTGCTCAAGACGAGCAGTTTAAGCAAATTATCAAATAATGTCTGTATTATTCCCCAAAGTGAATAAACCCCGTGAATGGGATTATCGTCCTATTTACTATGATCAGGAAAAAGAGGCGCGCAAGGATAAACTTGCGCGCCTTCATCGGGGGGCATTTCGTGAGCAACACGAGAAAAATATGACGCAGCAGCGAACTCGTCAAAAGTCCAAATTGGTTTTTTGGATTGCGTTGTTGATCTTGTTGCTTTTTGCATTTTATTACTTAATCTAACCCATGGATACCATACGCCTGTTGCCGGATGTAGTGGCCAATCAAATTGCAGCGGGAGAGGTGATTCAACGTCCTTCTTCGTGCTTGAAAGAATTGGTGGAAAATTCCATTGATGCTTCAGCAACACGCATTCAGATCATATTGAGAGATTCGGGTCGTACATTGCTTCAGGTTATTGATAATGGCAAGGGTATGAGCGAAATGGATGCACGTTTGGCATTCGAACGTCATGCCACCAGTAAGATTGCTCAAGCGTCCGATTTATTCCAAATCCATACGCTGGGTTTTAGGGGAGAGGCGCTGCCCAGTATTTGTGCTGTGGCCCAAGTGGAACTGCAAACCCGTCGCGCACAGGATGAGGTGGGTATACGCCTGGAAATAGATGGTTCTCAACTGGTACTGCAAGAACCTGTCTCCTGTACTCAAGGAACCAATATCCGCGTGAAGAACTTGTTCTATAATGTCCCAGTTCGTCGTAAGTTCTTAAAATCCGATCAAACGGAGATGCGCAATGTAGTCAATGAGTTTTTGCGCATCGCATTGGCCTATCCCAATGTCCAATTTACGCTGGTTCATCAGGATGAAATCATTTATGATTTGCCCACAGGTTCTGAAAAACAAAGAATAGAATCGTTATTTCAAAAATCACAGCGAAATTTATTCTCTCGTCAATTGCTTGAAATACAGTGCGATACCGAGTTGGTATCCATTCGAGGTTTTGTGGCTAAACCCGAGTCTGCCAATAAACAACCTCAGCAATACTTCTTTGTGAATGGACGCTATATGCGTCACCCGTATTTTCACAAGGCAATAATGACTGCTTATCAGGGTATGGTGAGTGGGGAAGATGTGCCTTCCTATTTTATTTATATGGAGGTGGATCCGCAAACCATTGATGTCAACATCCATCCGACTAAAACGGAGATTAAGTTTGAAAACGAACAACCTATTTTCCAAATCCTCATGGCTTCTGTGCGTGAGGCATTGGGAAAATTTAATATCTCTCCTGCATTGGATTTTGATGCTATCGGTAAAATCGAGATGCCTGTTCCCACCAAACAGACCATATCTCAAACGGTGGACGCTCCTGTTACCACACGAGTAAACGATTACAATCCGTTTAAGGCGCATAGTTTTCAGATTGATTCTACACCATGGCAGCCTTTGTATGAATCCGCTGCTCAGTTGGTTAGACACAACCAACCCGAACCGGAGTCATTTCTGTTTGAATCCCAAGGAGAAATAACCAAATGCTATCAATATGCTTCGCGTTATATATTATGCTCTTCTCGTGAAGGATTGATGGTGATTGACCAGCATCGCGCGCACATACGCATACTATATAATTTGTATTATAGGCAGATGGAGCGAGCTGCTTCGTCCTCCCAGCGTTTGCTTTTTCCGGAAGTGTGGGATGTGGATGAGGTTGACATGGACTTGGTGAATCATCTGTTGTATGATTTGAGACAATTGGGATTTGAATTGGAACAGTTGGACAAGCGTGCCTTCACGATTATAGGTATTCCTCCTCAGATGCAGGCTGCAGCTGCTATTCCGACACTGGCTCAAATGGTATTGGATGTCAAGGAAACCGATACGAATATTCGTGAAGAAAGTCGCAAAAAAATGGCATTGCGGTTAGCCATTCAGACGGCCATTCCCTATGGTAAAGTGTTGTCCGAAGACGAAATGCACCATCTTGTGGAACAATTATTGTCTGGAGATATGAATCGGATAACTCCCGATGGTAAAACGATAATTACTATTTTTGAACAAGATGAGATAGAGAAACGATTTTAGTTGGTAAAATGACCTATTTCATAGTACAATTTTATTTTTATAGGTAAAAAATTTGCGTATTTCATTTTTTTTTTGTTACTTTGCATCGTATTTCGAATAGATTTGTCTTTGGAGAGTGAAATATTAACTTAAAACGATATAAAAACAATGTCAGAAATTTCTACTAAAGTGAAGGCTATCATCGTTGATAAGCTGGGTGTTGAGGAATCGCAAGTGACGATGGAGTCAAGTTTTGCTGCAGATTTGAATGCAGATTCATTGGATACCGTGGAACTAATTATGGAGTTCGAGAAAGAATTTGGGATCACAATTCCCGATGAAGATACGCAGAAGATATCAACGGTAGGTGATGCAGTTGCCTATATTGAAAAAGCTCTTGCGTAAATTACAACGAAACATGATTGCGAGTCTATAGACATCTGTAGACTCGCATTTATTATATATTTGATTACCTGTCCTTGTTCACCGTGCATTCAGCATCACCTATTGAAATTATGGCCCCCGTTGGTTGTTGGGAGAGCCTCAGCGCTGCTATTCAGGCGGGAGCCAATAGTGTGTATTTTGGTATTGAATACTTGAATATGCGCGCTCGTTCGTCTGCCAATTTTACAACGGGAGATTTACATCGTATTGCAGCCATTTGCCGTGAGGCAGGCATTAAAACCTATCTGACACTCAATACGGTCATGTATCCAGAGGATTTGCCTTTGATGCGTGAGATTGTGGATCACGCGAAGGCGGCGGGTTTGACGGCCATTATAGCATCGGATATTGCGGTGCTTGAATATGCCTATTCCGTGGGAGTGGAAGTACATTTGTCTACCCAATTGAATATTGCCAATACGCAAGCGTTGCGTTTTTATGCCCAATATGCTGATGTGGCCGTATTGGCACGAGAGTTAAATCTGGATCAGGTGGCGGCAATCCATCGCGATATCGAGGAACAGCAAATTCGAGGTCCGCATGGTGAGTTGATGCGCTTGGAGATGTTTTGTCATGGTGCTTTGTGTATGGCTGTGAGTGGCAAATGTTATTTAAGCCTCAATAACTTAGGAGCCAGCGCCAATCGAGGGGCATGTATGCAGGTATGTCGTCGCGGATATATTGTTAAAGATAAAGAGTCGGATTTGGAATTGGAGGTGGATAATCAGTATATTATGTCTCCAAAAGATTTGAAGACGATTCATTTCCTCAACAAGATTTTGGATGCTGGAGTATCGGTGTTAAAAATAGAAGGTCGTGCTCGAGGACCTGAATATGTCAAAACGGTTGTTGAATGCTATCGAGAGGCTGTTGAAGCTTGGCAAAATGGTCACTTTGGTGATGATTTACAACTGTGTCAATGGGATGAGCGGCTCCGTCGAGTCTTTAATCGTGGTTTCTGGGATGGTTATTATTTGGGACAACGCTTGGGAGAATGGACGCATGAATATGGTTCAACAGCGACCCGTAAAAAAATATATGCCGGTAAATGTACCAATTTCTTTAAGAATATTCAGGTTGCTGAATTCCAATTAGAGGCCATTGATACAATTCGAGAAGGAGATGAACTTTTGGTTACGGGTGAAACGACAGGTGCCTTGGAAATGGTGGCTACCGATATTCACAATGAACCTGGTTTGTCTGTGCAACAGGTTCATAAAGGGGAACGGTTTGCTATTAAAACGCCTCAGAACATTCATCGTGGAGATAAATTATTTCTTTTACGTCAGGCTTTGGTGGTAGTGTTTTTAATTTTGTCCTTTACGGTGGAAGCATGCACTTCCATCATTGTTGGAGGACGATGGACGGAATCCGGTTTACCCATGATGTTTAAAAACAGAGATACGGATAACATGCACAATGCCGTGGTACAGGTTTCTCCCTCCCAATCGTCAGGACAATATGCTTTTATCGGACTGATTAATCTGCCGATGGGTGGACCTTCGGTTTGGTCTGGAACCAACGAGGTGGGGTTTGCCATCATGAATACGGCTTCGTACAATTTACGCAATGATACTCTGTCGTGTCCTATGGACAGAGAAGGAGAATTGATGTATCGTGCGTTGGCGGATTGTCGCAACACCCTCGATTTTGAACGATTATTGGACACTTTTCCTCGCCCAATGGGGGTGGAAGCCAATTTTGGTGTCATTGATTTGGAAGGAGGTGCTGCTTATTATGAGGTGAACAATTTTACATGGACCAAGTATGATGTTAATGACACGGAACAGGGTTATCGTATTGTAACCAATTTTTCTCAATCAGGACGAGAGGAGGGTGTGAGTGGTTGGGAGCGCTATCTGACAGCCTGTGCTTTAGTCAAGGAATATGCGGCACAATCCACATCCGCCTGGACGGCCAATGATATGGTCAATCTTCTTTCTCGCAGTTATCGCAATGAACTTCTTGGGGTGGATTATTCTGCAGCAAATGCCCCTTCCTGTGTACCCGATCAGGATTTTATTCCCCGTAGAATCACATCGGCGGTGGTTGCTTTTGAATCCATGGGTACTTCTCGCATGTGGACGATGTGGACGATATTGGGTTATCCTGCCTGTGGGGTGATGATTCCACTCCAATGGAATCGTATACCTACCTATATGTCCTCAACAGAATTGGAAAAACCAGCTGTACAGTACAGCCAGATGTGCGAATTGGCGTTGAGTATTAAGAACCGATGGATTTTCCCTTATACGCGTAGCAATGGGCATCGGTACTTGTGCCTAACTCCTATTTTCTACCATCAGCAGGGTAGGGAACCCCTATTACCGATGATGCAATCCTTGGAACAAACGATTCGTCGCGATTATACAGACTATCTGTGTGGCCGACAAAATTATGATTCCATTGCCAACGAGTGGCTAAAAAAATACAAACAGGCAGTGGCTGCCTATTTGTAAGGGAGTGGAGATAGCGGGAGTCGAACCCGCGTCCAAACAAGGAATCTATAAGCTTTCTACATGTTTATCTTGGCCTGCATTTTCGTTTGCCGACAAGACCCAAGCCACCAATCGACAACTTATCTGCTAAATTTTCGTCACTATATCGCAGCCTATAGTCACTATCCTCACTATTTCCGCACCACTATTTCCATTCAGCCGTGAGGCTTGGCTTGGAGTGATGTCTCGTTTCCCGACCTGGTCGGGAAAATAAGTAATCCTACTATACTTCAGATTAAGCAGCGAGAGCTACAGTATTGTTGCCAGTTAAAACCTGTTGAACCCGATTAACGAGCGGTATTCATACTCGGCATGCTTACCTATCTATTCTACCTGCTGTCAAAACCAATTATCCCCAGTAGAATGCCATAAGGCGAAAGACGCTGCAAAAGTACAACAATTATTTTGTATTTGCAAATTTTTGGTCCAATTCTTTTAATTTTTTGCGATATCTTGTGTGAAACAGGATGGCGGCAATACTTAAACCGAATATAAATCCAACCCACATTCCGTTTGCGCCCATATGCAGTGCAAAAGTACATAATAATCCCACGGGAAGTGCAATCAGGATGTAGGCTATAAAAGCATATACCATAGGCATCTTAACATCTGTAATACCTCGTAACATGGCTGCCCCAACACATTGCAAACCATCAGCATATTGGAATAGTCCTGCCAGCAAGATCAGCGATGGTGCAATAGCCAAAACGGCTTCATCCTGGGTAAACAGATGCGGTATATAGTGACGAAGACTAATCATCAGAGCAGCCCCAATCGTATTCATCGCCAGCACCAAATGGATGGAAGCATTGGAAGCCATTCTCACAGCATGAATACTGCCCGTACCCAACTGATGCGATACCCGAATGGTTGTTGCTGATCCAATACCCAGGGCTAACATAAACGTCAAATCGGCAATCTGATTGGCTACTTGGTGAGCCGCTAACGCTTCCTTACTAATCCAACCTATGATGATAAAACTGAATGTGAAAGTTACAGTCTCCAACATCGTTTGCACCCCAATTGGGGAACCAATGGACCATAGCCGGCGAATGACCGACCACTGGTTGTGTTTCCACTTAAATAGTTGGAGATACCGACGCCAATCTTTATGAATCCAAATGACTACGATAAAACATATAGGCATGATGGTGCGTGAAATCAGCGTGGCAATACCGGCACCTTTGGCTCCCATAGGTTCCAACCCGCAATGACCAAAAATGAACATCCAGTTTAATAGGACATTGAGAACATTCATTCCTATGGAAATAATCATGGCAGCCATGGTGTTGCCTAATCCTTCCAAAAACTGCTTAGCCAGGAAAAAAAACAAGAATGGGACGATGGAGATAACAATGCACCAATAATAGGGTCGCGCCGCCTCAATCACCACGGGTTCTTGGCCAAACCGGTCCAGAAATGGGATGCAACTGCCCAGCAGCAGGAGCATGGCCGCACTCAGCAGCAGGGTAAACCAGATGCCATTTTGTAGGAGTTGAGAGATGGCTGTATTATGGTTCTGCGGGTCGGCGACCTGTTTTTGTCCCTCTTCATACCCAATCAGTGGGGTGATGCCCATCAGACAACCCATACTGAACACCATCACGGTAAAGAAAATGGCATTGGAAAAACTCACAGCGGCCAAATCCGCAGTGGCATAGTGACCCACCATAACAGAGTCAACTAAACCCACTAAAGAAGCCCCCAACTGGGTGAGCATCACAGGGAAGGCGACCTTTAGGTTTCGTCGGTAATATGGGAGATATTCTTGAAGTTTCATAAAAAATCGTGCAAAAGTACTATTTTTTTTGCATATTTCCAAAAAAAACCGTAACTTTGCATGCTAAATGTGACCGGTATGAAACGAATCTTGTTATCTTTGCTTTTGGGAATATGTACCATAGGGGTACATACGGATGCTTGTACGAACTTTTTGGTTGGAAAAAATGCTTCCTCAGATGGCTCTACTTTGTTGTCATATGCTGCGGATAGCTATGCTTTATATGGATTTTTGCATTTCAGTCCTGCTGCGGATTATCCTCAGGGTGCCCTGCGTGAAGTGCGCGATTGGGACACGGGTCGCCCGTTAGGCTATATTCCCCAGGTGAGTCATACCTATTCGGTGATTGGCAATACCAATGAGCACCAATTAACAATTGGTGAAACGACATGGGGTGGTCGCCCTCAATTGTGGGATACGGTGGGTATTGATTATGGCTCTTTGATGTACATTGCTTTGGAACGTTGTCGTACGGCGCGTCAGGCCATTGCCTGCATGACGGATCTGGTGACTGAGTATGGGTATGCCAGTGAAGGAGAGACGTTTTCCATTGCAGATCCCAATGAGATTTGGATCATGGATATGATAGGCAAGGGCCCCGGACGAAAGGGTGCCGTGTGGGTGGCAGTCAGGATTCCTGACGATTGTATCTGTGCCCATGCGAATCAGGCTCGTATTACCCAGGTCGATTGGAAGGATAAGGAGAATTGGATGTGGTCCAAAGATTTGGTTTCATTTGCGCAAGAACAAGGATATTTCACTGGTAAGGATAAAAATCTGTTTTCTTTCCAGGCTGCTTATGCGCCTTATGATTTTTCAGGATTATATGTGTGCGAAGCACGCGTTTGGAGTTTCTTCCGCCGTTTTAATGACGATATGGATCGCTATTTTGATTATGCTACTGGTACCACCTTTGTGGCTTCGGGTGGCAAAGATGCCGGAGAGCCAATGCCCTTATGGATTCGCCCCAATCACAAGGTGGGTTTGCATGAACTCAAAGAGTGTATGCGAGATCAGTATGAAGGAACACCCTTGGATATCACTCAAGGTCCGGATGCGGGCCCATGGCATAGCAAATTGCGTTATGGTAGTTTGAGTTTTACCCTTGACAGTGTTGCCTATTGGTACGAACGTCCGATTGCCACACAACAGACAGGTTGGTCCTATGTGTCCCAAATGCGTTCGGATCATGAACGTGGAATATTTTGGTTTGGAGTGGATGATGCACGTACCAACTTGTATGTGCCATTTTTTACCACTACCCAAGAGGTTCCTGAATGTATGCAAAAGGGGAATGGAGATATGTATACTTATTCGCCCACTTCTGCATGGTGGGTGTTTAATGAAGTGGCCAATCGTGCTTACAGCAAATATGATGCGATGTTGCCGGCTATACTGACGGTACAGCAATCCTGGGAAGAAAAGTGGGAAAACCAGATTCCGGGTTTGGATTTGGCTGCGGCTGCGATGTCCAAGGAACAGGCAGATGATTTTTTGACTCGCTACAGTTGTGCTCAAGCGCAAGAGTCCACCAAGGCGTGGAAGGAATTGGGCATTTATTTATTGGTAAAGTATTTGGACGGACAGGAACGGAAAGAAGAAAATGGTGCCTTTCTGCGCAACGCATATGGTTACCCTGAGGGGCCCAATCGATTGCCTTTCCATGAGGACTTCTTGAGGGAAATCGCTCCCCAGATAGCGCATGAATAATCAATAAAATTTTAATTGGAAGATAAATGAAACGTAAAATTGCCATTGTGGCAGGAGGAGACAGTTCGGAGCATGATGTCTCGTTGCGTAGTGCAGATGGGATCATGTCTTTTTTGGACTTGGATCGATATGATGCTCAAATCGTTGAACTGCAAGGTTCGGATTGGCAGACTTTGAATCGGTTGCGAGAGTTTGATTTTTGTTATATTACCATTCATGGTACTCCGGGTGAAAACGGATTGTTGCAAGGATATCTGGAAATGATGCATATTCCGTATTCATGTTGTGATGTATTGGCAGCATCACTCACCTTTCATAAGTACCAATGTAACCATTATCTGGAGAATTTTGGCATTCAAATTTCTCCCAGTATTCTGTTACGGAAAGGGCAGGCGCGTATGGATGATGAACAGATTGCCACTCAATTGGGCTTGCCGATGTTTATCAAGAGCAATGTAGGTGGCAGCAGTTTTGGTTGTACCAAGGTTAAAACATTGGAAGATATTACACCCGCCATTGACTTTGCTTTTCAGGAGGGCGATGAAGTCATCTGTGAGGCGTTTATGAAGGGTATGGAAATAAACTGTGGTGTGTATAAAACGCGTACGCAGCAGGTGGCATTGCCTATCACAGAGATTGTGCCTGCAGGCGAATATTTTGATTATGATGCCAAATATAACGGCAACAGCCAGGAGATTACCCCTGCCCGCATACCGGAGGAAGTCAGAGATCAAGTGCAGGCCATGAGTTTGAAAATTTATGACCTGATTGGAGCAAGAGGTATTATTCGAGTGGACTACATCATCACCCAAGGTTGGAATATCCATTTATTGGAAATCAATACCAATCCGGGGATGACCACAGCTTCTCTTATCCCCCAACAGGTGCGAGCAGCCGGTAGGACGATGCGCGAAGTGCTCTCGGATGTGATAGAAGATATACTGAACCCATGAAACCCATGATTTCCATATCCCACGCGCTCAGTCAGTTAGATTGGAAGAAAGAACCTTACGGATTGTATGCTCCCATTGCTTATACATTGGAAGCAGGTGGTAAGCGTCTGCGTCCTACGTTGGCCTTAATAGCATGCCGCATGTTCGAAGGTGACGAGCAACAGGTGTTGCCTGCCGCCCTGGCATTGGAAATTTTCCACAATTTTACCTTACTCCATGACGATGTGATGGATAAGGCGCTGATACGTCGGGGTCGTGACTGTGTCCATGTGAAGTGGAACGAGAATACGGCTATTCTCAGTGGCGACCAAATGGTAATAGAGGCATACAAACAATTGTCTCAGTTGCCGGCATTATATCTCCCCAAGGTATTGCACCTGTTCAATACCATGGCCACACAAATATGCGAGGGCCAACAGTATGATGTGGATTTTGAGTCCCGCTCCCATGTGAGACTGGATGAATATATGGAGATGATTCGTTTGAAGACCTCCGTACTTCTGGCTACGGCTCTTCAAATTGGAGCTTATATGGCACAGGCCGATGAACCTACCCAACAAAAAATGTACGACTTGGGTATCGCATTGGGACTTGCTTTCCAAATCCAGGATGATTATTTGGATTGTTATGGTGATCCGGTTTCCTTTGGCAAGGCGGTTGGAGGAGATATACGAGAAGGGAAAAAAACATGGTTGTATATCACTGCACTCAATCAGGGAGCAGATCGTTCGATTTTGGACAGCCATCAGGTAGAACCGGTTCTGCAAGAATACAATCGATGGAAGGTGCCAGCGTTGGCATTGGAGCAGATTCATCAACTGACGAATCGCGCATTGGAAATACTGGATACCCTCCCTCAAAATGAAGCTTCGGAAGCATTGCGCGCCTTGGCTCAACAATTGGTTCAACGCCAAAAATAATTTTGCATTTTGCATTTTGCATTTTGAATTTTGAATTTTGAATTTTGAATTAATATACTATGCCTTACAGACGATTACCCAACACCGACCAGGCACGGCTGTCTGCTTTGCAAAAAGCTGTTCAACGTGCCAGTGAAGCGGATTTTACCGAACAGGTAATATCTTATCACACGCTTACAGAAGCCCAGAAGTTTTTGATGCGTTTTGAGAATATTGTTCGCCAGTATCATGAGAACTTCACCAGTAAAGTGTCTGCCAATAAACAGTATCGACATATGGTGCAGAACGCCCGTATGTATATTTCCCATTTTATTCAGGTACTCAATCTGGCGGTGATTCGTGGCGAAATTAAAAAGGAACAAAAAGAGTTATACCACTTGGATCCGTTGGAACATATCGTTCCGGATTTGTCCAGCGAAGAAGATTTGCTGGTATGGGGTCGCAATATCATTGATGGTGAGACGGAACGAACCCGTATGGGCGGTTTTCCCATCTACAATCCCGCCATCAATAAGGTCAAAGTGTATTATGATATTTTCCGAGAGCATCAGGTCAACCAAAAACTGCATGTTAAAAGTACCAGTCGTGTGTATGAGGACCTGGAAGGAATGCGCGCCGAAGCGGATGCAATCATTTTGGATATATGGAATCAGGTAGAGGCTTATTATAAAGATAAATTACCCTATGCCCGACTGCGTTGCTGTCAGGAATATGGGGTAATCTATTACTATCGAAACGGAGAACATCGCTTAACCAGTGAGACCGACAAAGCCATTCAACGGGCTAGGGATATTCAGGCAACTATCCAATGGTCTCAGACGGAGTAACGATACGATCCATCTTTTGATCGTTCACCGATGAGGGTATGGAGTCGTGAAGTTGAAAATCATAACATACTCCAATCTTGAACGAATGAGGATGGTGCTTGAGGAAGTGATCATAATACCCACCACCGCGACCAATGCGATGCAGTTTTTTATCAAAACTGACACCGGGTACGAGAATCAAATCGATCTTACCTTTATATTCAGGTGTTTGCGGCTCAGGTATGCCATAATGACCTTTTTTAAGAGGTTCTCCTTTGACATACTCGCGAACCTCTAACTTATGGGAACCATGGTGGGTGGCTGGCAACAGAAACTTCTTGTCATCGGCATGCAGCTTAACCAGGTGGCGAAGGTCCACCTCATTATGCATAGGGTAGTATATAAGAATCGTTTGAGCCTCTTTGAAAATATGCATATTTTCAATTTGGTAAACAATCTTATGGGATTCGTGACGAATGGTTTCTTCGTCGAGCACGCGGCGTTTTTGCGCATCGAGTTCGCGTAATTTGGCTTGCTTTTTACGAGTGATTACCCATGGCAATCGATTGCGAAACAGTATCCATTGAGTCTGAAATATCATAATAATGGTAAGCTTTAGTAATTTAGACTGCAAAATTACGAAAAAAAAAGTATTTATGCAAAATTTGGTATCAAATTTGTTTAATTTTTAGTATGAAGCATTTATTTTATATAGGAATGGTGATTGGTACCATGGCAATGAGCCTGGTATCGTGTACCGAAACGGAAATCGATACCACGGGCGCAGATGTGGCTCGGGTCACTGCATTCGGGTTTGCAGACAACGATAGTATCCCTGCTTTGGGAGAGGCTGTTTTTGTCATTCAGGAACTGAGTGATACCGGTTTGATTGAGATTAAAGACTCCTTGGAGTATGGTACTCCGTTGGATAGTGTTACCCCATCCATATCCTTTTATTACACACCTTACGCCGCCATTTTGACCACGCCGTTTGATACGCTGAGTTATTCGGGTAGTGTGGAGGATACCATCAACATGTCGGCCGATCCCATGACTTTGACGGTTTATTCGTATGATAAATCGAATGTCAAGATCTATCGTATTAAGGCATATGCCCATCAGGTGGATCCCTATTTGTTTCATTGGACTTGCACCTCCAATAAGGTGGGAATGCAGCAGCCTTGCTCCCAACGCACCATCTTATCGGGTGATACCCTGTATTATTTTGCCAACACCGGTTTTGCTACCAAACTGTATTGTTCCTTGGATGCTGTCAGTTGGACGGAACAGGATGTGGTGGGCTTACCGACAGATTGTCAGGTGCAGCAGATTGTATCCGACGAGGGTATGTTCTACTATGGCGATTCTCTGAATATGTATACATCCACCAACGGGGTTCAATGGACATCTCATTCTTATGTATTGGATTCCTTATCCCCTATTAAGACCACGATGGCCTTTAATGGGAATGTATGGGTCATTTCTTGTAATGCGCGCAATCAATACCTGCTGACCTATTGGGAAGATAACCAACTCAAGCCATTGCTTAATGGCACCAAGGTGGATACCTTGCCATCATCCTTCCCTATCTCGGACTTTGCCGTGGTACAGTTTGAATCCACCAGTGGCCATACCCACACCATGGTAGCCGGTGGGTACAATCGTTATGGACGAATGGTTAACTGCCGTTGGAACATCGAGTATAACCGCAGTATTGGTCAGTATCGAATGGTCGATTATGCGCAGGAACAACCTCAGTTGGAAGCGTTTGCGGGAGCCAGTATCGTATCGTATGATGATAAATTGTATATGTTTGGTGGTGTCGATGAAAATCAGCAGTTTTTGCCAGATATTCGTTATTCGCCCGATGAAGGATTGCATTGGTTGGCGGTGGATACGAGCAAGAACCAATTGCCTTCGGAATATTATGCCCCTCGTTACAATGTATCCACGCTGGTGAAGAATAACAATATCTACCTCATCGGAGGTAAATCGCATACCCAAACATTTACCGACGCTTACCGTGGTCGTATTAACTCCATAGATTTTATTCGTAAATGATGCAACAACCTGATTTTCATTTGACCAGTCAAGGATATACCTATGATTATCCACGAGCTGCCATGACGGCAGATAATGTCATCTTGGGTTTTGATGGTCAATCCCTGCGTGTCCTTTTGGTGCGTCGTGCCCAGGAGCCGTTCGCTCAAAGTTGGGCGTTACCCGGAGGTTTTCTCCATATGGAAGAAACTGTGGAAGATTGTGCCCGTCGCGAGTTACAGGAAGAGACGGGTGTGCAACAGGTGGAACTCTATCCGGTGGGGGTATTTTCTCAAGTTGATCGTGATCCCAGGGGTCGCGTCATTACATTTGCCTATTACGCCCTAATCGGACAGTCGTCTATTCATGCAGGGGATGATGCTTCGGAGGCACGTTGGTTTACCATCCACCAACTTCCCACATTGGCGTTTGACCATCAACAAATCATCCAGGCGGCTTTGCAACGGCTACGGGAAGATGTGCATTTTCGACCGGTGGGATTTGATTTACTGCCGGAACATTTTACCATGCCTCAGCTTCAACATTTGTACGAGGCCATCTTGCAGGTGCAGTTTGACCGGCGGAATTTTATGAAAAAAATGTTGGCGACTCAGATTCTTACTCCTACAGGAACCAGCGAGCAGGGGGTCCGCCATCGGGCTGCTGTCTACTATAGGTTCCACCCACAGCAATACGAGCAGTATAAGCAGAAACGGAATTTCTGTTTGGAATTCTAACGATACAGCATAAAAAAAGAAGAAGCCCTTACGGACTTCTTTTTTCTTGTCAGTTCTTTGTGCGCAGGATGAGACTCGAACTCACACGATCTTGCGACCACTACCCCCTCAAAGTAGCGTGTATACCAATTTCACCACCTGCGCTCGTCCTTCATAAGATTACTCTTGTGCCCAGAACAGGACTCGAACCTGCACACCTCGCGGCATACGCACCTGAAACGTACGCGTCTACCAATTCCGCCACCTGGGCAATACATGAAAGAACTTTTTATTCAAAAAATGCAGGAACTCATGTCCTGCACCTTGGAGCGATGAACGAGACTCGAACTCGCGACCCCGACCTTGGCAAGGTCGTGCTCTACCAACTGAGCTATCATCGCATTTTGTCCACACAAGTGACTAAGAACATTGCTTTTTCGAAAGCGGATGCAAAAGTACTGCTTTTTTCTGACATGTGCAAATTTTTGGAAGAAAAAATGAAAAAAATATGCATTTTTTGGATATTTTTTGTTTCTATTCGTGATTTTTTTGTAACTTTGTCCCCGATATGGATAAATTAGCTGCGCAATTGTGGCGTCAATTTCATCAGGCATGTGCTTCGTATTCGCTCTTGGAAGATGGTGATCGAATACTTATTGGTCTGTCCGGTGGTAAGGACAGTCTGTTGTTGACCGAATTGCTCGGGCGTCAAGCACAAATTTTTCGCCCTCGAATTGAGATTCAGGCGGTTCATGTGCGTATTCCCCAACGAGCTTACCTGAGTGATCTGTCCTATCTGGAACAATTTTGCGCCCAATATCAGGTTCCTTTTGCCGTTCTGGATACGACCATCGCACCCCTGCCTGCTTCTGCATCACCATCGTCTCGCAGCAAAGATCCCTGTTTCTTATGTTCGTGGTATCGACGCAAAGCGTTACTCGATTATGCCCAGCAGCATCACTTTAATAAGATAGCTCTGGGACATCATCGAGACGATATCCTGCAGACGCTTATCATGAATCTGGTTTATCAGGGCAGTTTCTCTACCATCATGCCTCGTCTGGCGCTGGATAAGATGCCCTTGGAGTGGATACGACCTTTGTGTCTGATTGATGAGAAGGATGTGCGTGAGTATGCAGCCAATCAGGGTTATGTGCAGCCTCTTCATGAATGTGAGTATGAACGGGAGTCATCACGTACATGGGCCAAAGAGCAATTGGCGCAATGGGAACAAGTGAATCCGAATATTCGCGCCAGTCTGTGGCACGCTATCCAAACAAAAAAGAGACTGCTGTAAGACAATCTCTTTTTGTACCGCGAGTGGGACTTGAACCCACACAGCCATCACTGGCCAAAGGATTTTAAGTCCTTCGTGTCTACCGATTCCACCATCACGGCATTGCGGGTGCAAAAATACTGCTTTTTTTCCACATGTGCAAATTTTTGGTCACAAAAATGACGATAAACCTGCAAAATCCGTATTTTCCAACCACGCTATGACAGCAGAATCACTCGATCTGAATAATCTTGCTGAATCCGGTGATATCAAACACCTCACGAATGGCAGGACGCATATGGGTCATAACCATGGAACCTGCTTTGGACGAAACCGTCTTTTGTAACATCAGGAACATACGCAATCCCTGACTCGAGGTGTATTCCATATCCGTACAATCCAATACGATATTGGGATGCTCTGCCTCCATCAGTGGCGTGATGTCATTTTGAAATTGTGTGGCATTGGTGGTGTCCAAACGCCCAATCAAACGAGCCACCATTTGACCGTTTTCTTGTGAAATAATAACTTCCATATCCTTAAATGTGCTTATATATTCAATAATTAATCAATTTGTTTGATCATTGTAAAACAATTACATCCATGTTCATAGGTGTACTCCAACTTGTCCATCATCTGCTTGCAAATGAAGATTCCCAGACCACCTACCTGACGGTTTTCCAGTGAGGCATCGATATCGGGATCATCCTTGGCCAACGGATCAAAGGCAATTCCTTCATCCTTAAAATGGATACGCAATACTCCGTTATCTCGGGTTACCTCCAACTCTATCCATTGCGTACCTGAGTAACAGAGAATATTTTCTTCCACTTCTTCGACACACAGACGAATCTTAAACTGCAACTCCTCATTGAGTTGAGCCACCTCATCGCTTGTCATGACCGTTTCGATGATCTCCGCATTGCGCCCTTCAATCGGTTCAAATCTTTTTTTCATATCCTTAGAGTTGATTTTATTAATCGTTAATTTTCAATGTAAAGATGGTAATATCATCATTTTGCTCATTACCATCCGCAAATTGTTGTACGCTCTTTACCAATTGATCGGTGACCTGCTTACTACTGGCTTTCTTGTCCACCTGAGATGCAAACTCCATCAGTCGGTCATTGTCATACAACTCCTTCACGGGATTCTCCGCCTCGATAACGCCATCGGTATAGGTAATGATGCGAGAGCCTTTTTGCAGTTGGATCTTGTCGGAGACAAAGGGGAATCCCTGGAATAATCCCACCGCCATATTGGTCTCTGCATGCAGGAACTGCGTTTGTCCATCCGGTTGCATTAAAATGACCGGACAGTGACCGCCGTAGCAGAATTCCATTTCCAGTGTCTTGACATCAATCTTACCCATAAATACGGTCACGAACATACCGTCTTTATTGTTCTCGGAAAAGACATCGTTGATATTGGACATGATGGCGGAAGTGGTCATATCCGTGCGGCAGAAGAAATTAAAGGCCGATTGGGTAATGGCCATATAAATAGCGGCGGGAACACCCTTGCCGGAGACATCGCCAATAACAAAAAAAATCTCATCTCCGATGCGACGCATACCAAACAGATCTCCGCCTACTTCTTTGGCAGGAATGCTGACGCCATAGCATTCGCAGAAATTGTCTGCTTTAAATTCCTTGGGCAAAAAACCCAATTGAATCTCTTTGGCAATGGCCAATTCGGACTCAATGCGTTCCTGTTCTGCGGTGGCTGTCTTTAATAAGGTGATATAATCATTGATGGTGTTCTGCAGATAGTGCATCGAGGTGGCCAACTGCTGAATCTCTCCATTGGCTGCTGAAGTGTCCGGAAAAGAGGCATGGAAATTACCACGAGACATGTTCATGGTCGAATATGTCAACTCGGTAATCAACTGTGTCTTGTGCTTGATATCATAACGAATAATCAGGTACAAAATGAAAAATCCGATGGCTTCTACAATCAGGCAATCGATACCATACTGCACCAAAATGATATTGGGATTGGCTACACCCGGATTTTCATACAGATATTGTACCACACCCGCCATGACGGCAAAAATGATGATAATGAGAAGGGTCAGCACAATCAGCGTACGAATGATAATGCTCTTGGACAGGGTAGATGCAAAGGTGGAAAATTGCTGATTATGCTTCATACAGTTGCATTTTTAGAGGGTAAAATAACATTCAATGCCTTGGGCAATACATCCACCACCACCTTGGTCGCAGCAAAAACCTCACCATCGGTACCGACATAGGTCAGGTTCTTGGGCACAATCTCAAAATGGCGTCCGCGACAATAGGTGATGTAACGCATACACAGTTTGTTGGTAAAGTGCTCCCCTTTGCGGAAATGGGGCAAAATCAGCAACATGATAAATCCGGGCATCCAGCGGAAGAAACAAAATTCCAAGATACCATCATCCAGTTTGGCATGCGGGGCACATAGGAATTCACCTCCCGTATATTGTCCATTGGAAATTTGTCCGTTTTGCCAATGCGTGTTCTTGAGCGTTTTGCCATCGATGGTAATCTTCATTCGGTGCCAGCGGTAACCAAAGAACGAACCGATCAATCCTTTGTTATACGGATCGGGATCACCATTGTAGGCATATCGTTGGGCCAAAAAACTACACATGGCATCCATGCCGAAATTGACACAATTGAGGGCGTAATTATCGTTTACCCTGACGGCATCAATCTGGACACGCTCACCCTCTATCATATCTTGAACGCGGGTAAAACAACGATTGGGATAGTTCTTGATAAAGTCCGTGGTACCTCCCAAGGCAATGATGGCCAGATATTTATTCTTGCGATTCACCAGTCCACAGGTTATCTCCGTGGCCAATCCGGCTCCACCGCAGGAAACGAAACAGACTTCTTCTTTGGTATTCATATCGCAGAAGAAGTTGACATACCGGGTGGCATCGCCAATATCCGTCGTGATGTATTCTTCTGCCACCAGATTCACCTGCTTCATTTGCTCATGAACCTCATCGATGACATGTCGCTTATCCTCACGACCGTTAAAGATAAAAATGTAGCGCATGGTATCAGCGTTTTCGTATATGCATTCGAATGATTTTGTTATTATCGTCGGCAGTTTCTTCCACCTTATCGCAGTAACCCTTGATAATCTGAATGGATAACTCGTCTGCCTGCGGGTTGTCTAAGATGGAGAATCGACAATTCTCCTGAATGCAGCAAATATCCAAACCGCACTCTTTCTCGGTGAAATTGATATCAATATGGATCTTACCGGTATAAGGCAATACATTGGTAAGCAATTCCTCTATGAGCAGCTGCAATGTGTGAACCGTTTGCTCCGCTAAAGCATACTTTCGGCAGAAATTCTCAATCTGACCATTCATGGCATGCAAATCATAATGACGATCGGTTACCTCAAACTCCAGCGTGCGTATACGATTGATAAACGCCTGAGTAGCAGGCTTTTTGGGATGATCAAATATCTCTACGGGGGTACCTTCTTCGTAGATGATTCCTTCGTTCATAAAGAAGATACGGGTGCTCACATCTCGGGCAAACTTCATCTCATGGGTCACAATGGCCATGGTCATGCCCTGGCGAGCCAACTGACGAATCACACTCAGTACCTCACTGACCATGGTAGGATCCAGGGCAGAGGTTGGCTCATCGAACAGGATGATTTCCGGCTTCATGCTCAGGCAACGGGCAATGGCTACACGCTGTTTCTGACCACCCGATAACTCATCCGGCATGGCATTGGCCTTGTTGACCAATCCGACCATATCCAGCAAATCCATGGCTTGTGCATAGGCCTGCTCACGAGACATACCCAATAGGCGAACTGGCCCCACCATCACATTTTCAATAATCGACAGGTGATTAAACAGGTTGAAGTTTTGAAACACCATACCCATCTTCATGCGGAGCCGAGCCAAATCCACTTTGGGATTCAGTATATTCTCACCATCAATGATAATTTCTCCGCTGGTAGGCTGCTCCAACCGATTCAGACAGCGCAAAAAGGTACTTTTACCCGTGCCGGAAGGACCAATAATGGAAATTACTTCTCCTTTGGCAATCTCGCAATTGACATCCTTTAAAACGACCAGATCCGGTGCGAATACTTTTGATAAATGGTTGACTGTTATCATGCTTTTTTCTTGTCTTTAATGATGTGTTCCAAGCCTTTGGCCATTAACCATGCAAGGATAAAGTAAATAATCGAAACTAAAATCAGCGGGAAGAAGGCATCGAATGTGCGACTGCGAATCACATCGCTCGCTTCGGTCAAGTCGCCTATGGCAATATATCCCACCACGGAGGTCTCCTTGAGCAACGATACCGCTTGCGCCTTAAACACGGGAATAATCTTTTTCAGTGCCTGAGGCATGACAAACCGAACAAAGGTTTGGTTTTTGGTAAATCCCATGGCTAATCCTGCCTCCGTTTGTCCACGGTCTACACTGGATATACCCGTGCGGAAGGTCTCACTGCTGAAGGCTGCAAAGACCAGCGAGAAGGCTATGACTGCCACCCAGACGGGCTCTATGGCCGAGGAACCGAAGACGACGTAGAACATAATCATCAGAATCACCAGGACCGGAATGCCCAACATCAGTTCCACATAGACGCGTGCCGTCTGCTGCGCAAACTTGCCTTTTCGCATTCTTAACCAGCATAATCCGGCGCCCAATATCGAACCAAAAAGAATGGACAGAATGGTGATAAACAGGGTGGCGCACAAACCATCCACCAGCAGCATCCACCGTTGTTCCTCCACCAGATTGGCATAGAGGGACCGCTTTAACCGCTCGATAAAACTGCCCTTGTTGACCGGACGACCATTATCGTGGTAGAAACAAGCATTGGTGCAGTAGAAATATGGGTCGGAGAACAATACCGACTTCTGACGCTCCGGAGTAATATACATAAAGGAGGCAATGATGTCCACCTTGCCCGAATTCAGGGCAGGTACCATGGCACCAAACTGCATATCCACCACCTGAATGGGACGATGCATGTATTCACCAAACCGGTACATCATCTCCATCTCATAGCCTACCCATTCGCGGTTTTGCACAAACGAGAAAGGTACATCCGGCATGGTGGCCACGCGGATAGGTTTGCCGGTATCGTAACGCTTGATATAAGGCATCAGCGCTTTGTCTGCTCCTTCGCATACCCAGCGTCTGCGCATCTCATCACATATGCCTCGCTGACGAATGCTGTCCATGAAGTAGTTCATGCGGTTACACAACTCAACATCCGTTTTGCGGAAACCAAATCCCGCATTACCGGAACAAAGCTCCATGGTAAAGCAGCAGAAAATATTGCGCTCCTCATTGCGGGAACCGATGATGAACAGGCTGTCCATCATCACATAGTCGGCCGTTCCCTGCTCCAAGGCCAATAATAATTCGGCGGCAGTACCTAATCGCACCACTTCCACACCCTCAAACTGGGTCAGCATCAGATCCTGAAGCGATCCTCGAATACAGGCTACCTTGTGCCCAGGAATCTGATCTGCCGAAGTGGCGATTTCTTGAGTTGGTTTGTCTTTCTCAGACCGTGCGCAGGAACCCAAAGCAACCATGCACAGGGAAAGAAGGAAAATGTAGAAAATACTATGTCTCATATATTTCAAATTTCAGCCCGCAAAATTACAAAAAAAATCGCAGATATGCAAGTTTTAAATAAAAAAATTTGCGCGGGTCGAAAAAAAATTGTACTTTTGTACTCGCAATCAGACAAATACCGAATATTCAATGCGTATTTTGATTTTGTGTGATCCATTTCATCAGCCTTCGTTTTCACCCAGGCTCCGTTATTTGTGTGACTTTTGGCTTCGTTCCGGTCATACGCTTCGGGTGATTACCGAACAAGCCGACCCCATTGGTTTTGCCCATGCGTATCCCATTGACGAGGTGATGATTTATCACCACCGTTTCGATTGGTTCATCAAGGCCGGTTGGTCATTGATCAGTGATTGGAAGAATCGGTATTTTACCCGCCGTGTGCGCCAAATGATCGTTCACGAGACCTATGATCTCGTTTTTGTCACCACTTTTTCCACTTTTCCGCTCAGAGCGGGTGCCCAGGTGGCTCAATCCCGCCATATACCCTTATATGTGGATATTCGTGATGTGGATGAGCAGGTGCCCAATGCTCAATATCAGGCGCATCGTGGTTGGTGGGCACGACCCTTCCGTCGATGGTACCAGCAGATCAATATTCGGCGTCGCAATCGGGTGTTGCGCCAGGCAGATCGCATAACGACTGTCAGCCCGTGGCATGTGGACTTCCTCCAACAGTGGAATCCGAATGTGCATTTGGTTTACAATGGTTACGACCCCAATCAGTTCTATCCATCCGCCTCTCAGCCCATCCGCCTCTCAGCCTTCCTCTCCCCTGCAGGGGGAGCCGGAGGGGGTTGCCCTTCTCCTCAATTCCTGGTCTCCTATATCGGCCGCATTTACGATTTTCAGCATGCGGATGAACTGTGGAAAATTTTGCAATCGATACCGGGAGTGGAACTCAATATCCATACGCCTCAACATCATCCCATTTCCATTGATGAGGTGGGGGATGAGATTCGTCGCAGCAGTGTGATGGTCGTATTGACCGATCCCAGTGCCAAAGGGTTGATGACCACCAAGTTTTTTGAGGCATTGGGTTGTGAGAAACCCGTGTTGTGCTATCCGTCAGACAACGGTTTGTTGGCTCAAACCATCGAACAAACGCATGCCGGAATAGCCACGGATGATCCTCATCAAATACGGGCGTTTATTGCGCAATGCTACGAGCAATGGCAGAGACAGGGTTATACCCATCAGGATGTGGTGGGCAAGGAGTTCTTTTCTCGCGAATATCAATCGGGACTAATTCTCAGTGAATCAGAGAAATAAGTTTGGAATACAATGTCCAGTGATAGGCATTGTGATTGGGTGTGGTATTATGCCACAGAATGCATAAGTCGCCATGGTTCTGGCGCACTTTTTCCATCATTTCTTCGCAGTAAAAATACGCTTCGTCTTCCGACAGGTGCATATATTGCTCGCTGGCTAAAGTGGTGTCCATGATCATGAGCGGATGCAGGGTCAGGGGCGTCAGTTCCATCGTTTGGGGGTTGATCCATCGTACGCTGCGGCTGGTTTGCAATCGAAATCCGCATTGGTCGGCAAACATCATCGTGTAGTCATCCCGTATTCCTGCGTTCACCAGTTGTGCCATGTCCGAGATGCTGCATTTGAGATAGTGACTCCGATGGTGCGAATACGGGTAGGAAGTTCCAGGTCCATAATAACTGCTGTGTACCCCCAATAGGGCTTGATGTTGCTTGAGCAATGGCATCAGTTGCTGATAAGCCTTGCTATGGTGGCTGTATTGGGGATAATCATACCCTTTGCCATGGGTGTACTTGATAAAATAGATGGGTTCTGCCTGAGGCGAGGCTGCACATTGTTCATCCAACCGAACCAGGGTCTCAATGCCCTGATAGGCAGTATCCTCATGGATGTTTTTCCAGGCAGCCCAAACCCGTTTGCCTTCGCCTCGAATCAGCCCACCCACAGCACCTCTGAGGTGGCGATACTGGTTGAGGCTGTCGATATCGTGACTGAGGTAGATATGTCGGTATCCCGGTTGAGGCAGGCTCACAGGGCAGTCGATATGCTGTTCTTCGCACACGCGCATCAGCGTCTTGGTGAGCGTGCGAGCGTACTCGTCCAGTAGAGGAATGAGCAACCGATTGTGTTGACCCAACATCGAATATTGGGCCAAAAAACGACCATGAGCATCCCGTTGGGGATGGATTAATTCTTCTGCGCGGGAGGTAAAAAACGCGGCGGCATAGACGATATCGGTATAGATGATATTGGCTTCTATGCGGGGGGGCTCCATCGTAGGGCATACCCAATCTTTTCCCAAATGGCCACAGGGAACAATGACCACCGCATAATCCTTCCAATGCTCCTGGTCATTGGTATATCCCACCATCTGGGCTGCCTGTGGTTGATCGTACAGCAGCCACGAGATAAGATATGATACCCAATCCTCCTTCATGGGGCACCTGAGATTATTGGGCAGAAGACTCTCCTCCTCCCAAGGCTACATACAGCGTAACGAGGGAGTAAATGCCATTATAGTCGTTGATGGCTTGCGCCAATTGAGCTGACAACAGCGTCTGTTGTGCGGTGAGCACTTCCAGATAGTTGGCCTTACCCTGATCCATTAATTCGTGCGTTCCCATATAAGCATCGCTCAAGGCTTTGACCTGGGCGTTATATTTTTCGCGTTTGGATTTGGCTATGACACAATTTTTCAGCGCCTCGTTCACTTCCACACCGGCTTTGAGTACGGCCTGCTCATACGCCAGACGGGCCTGTTCCTGTGATGCCTTGGCAATCTTCAGATTAGCCTGTAAGGCACCCTGGGCAAAAATCGGTTGCAGCAGCGATCCCACGGCGGATGCAGCCAACTCCAGCGGGTTGAATCCGCTAAGGCCAATGGAGGCGGAGATGGTCACATTGGGGAACATGGCGGCATATGCTCCGCAGGTTCCGTAGTAAGCTGCTTCGAGGTTCCGTCCTGCACTGCGTACATCGGGACGATGTTGGAGCAAAGCAGATGGAAGACCTATACTGACCTGTTGGGGTTCTGTGAAGTCCTGGATGCGACCACGCTCAATCGTATGGGGAGCGTCGTGCAGCAGCAGACAAATGGCATTCTGCTGTGCATTCAGTTGGTTGGCTACATCCAGCAACTGCAGGTGGATATCATAGATGGATGCCTCAAACTGATTGACGGCGGTCGAGTAACACTGGCCGGCATCCATCAGCGCTTTTTGAGTCTCCAGTCCCAGACGCCACAACGAATCCGTTTGCATCAGGATAGCCTGTTCCCGATCGAGCAACAGCAATTGGTAATAAGCCAGTACGGTGGCTGAGATGAGTTCTACGCGGGTGGCCTGTTCGATATCGCGGGCCTGCTCGGTGAGGGCCTGCGTTTTGCGTTTGGTGTTGAGTTGCTTACCAAACAAATCGATTTGCCAATCGGCACTCACGCATACATTGTACATCCATGCCTGATTTTGTCCCACCATATTCCATTGGGCATATGGGTCAAGGCTGAAGGAGGGTAGGAAGGCCAATTTGGACGCCTTGAGACTGGCTTCCATTTTCTGCACATCCAGGTGTGCCGAACGCATATCCACATTGCGAACCAAGACGCTGTCTACCAGGTTTTGCAGGATAGGGTCGGTAAACATTTCCTGCCACGGAAGGGTGCCCATGTTGTGGGTTGTATCGGCATTCATCACCTCCTGAGTCTGTCCTAAAATGCGGGAGGTATCCACGGGTTGTGGATCATATTTCTTATAGATGCAGCATCCGCTCATCAGCGCTATGCTGATTCCTAAAATCAATAACTTTTTCATAAATTCATCAATCATCAATCATCAATTCATCATTAGGGCTCTGCCCGTCATTTCCCTGGAAACGATCGTGCAGATGTTGGAAGAAGATGTAGAACACCGGCACCACAAACAGCAGCGCAATGGTTCCTACGGACATACCGCCTACCACGCCAATGGCGAGAGAACGGTTACCCATACATCCGGCACCTGCTTCGATAATCAGAGGCAACATACCGATAATCATGGTAGCCACCGTCATCAGAATAGGACGGAAACGGTCTTTACATGCTCCAATAGCCGCATCCATGATGCTCATTCCTTCGGCATGCTTCTGAACGGCAAACTCGGTAATCAGAATGGCGGTTTTGGCCAACAGACCAATCAGCATGATCACACCGGTTTGCAGGTAGATATTATTGGTATAACCCAATGGTGCCACTATTTTGGTGACCAGGAACGCACCCATCAGACCAAATGGGATGGACATGAGTACGGCCAGTGGAATAAACCAGGAATTGTACAGACAGGCCAAAATGAGGTAAATCAGAATGACGCAGATGATATAGATAAATACCGTGGTGTTGCTTTCTGCATTGGCCGCTTCCTCACGGCTGATACCTCCGTATTCATATCCGATACCATCTCCACTCAGATGCAGTTCGTCATACACATCCCGAATCGCCTGCATCACCTGACCGGTACTATAACCGCTGGTGGGGTTGATATTGAGCGAAATGGATGAGTACAGGTTAAATCGGGTCTCGATGGAGGTTCCCAATTTGGGTGTCAGGGTAACAAACTGAGAAATAGGGGTCATTTCTCCACTTCCCACGGCCACAAAGATATTATCCAGCGCGGTAGGATCCAATCGGTATTGAGGAGCGGCTTCTACCATCACACGGTACGATTTACCAAACTGGTTGAAGTCCGAAACATAACTTCCACCGCAGTAAGCACCCAGGGTGTTCAGCACCAATCCTGCCGAAATGCCGGAACGGGCACAGATGGTAGGATCCACTTCCACCTGATACTTGGGGAAGGAGGCATCGTAGTTACGGAAGATGGAGGAAATCTCGGGTCGCTGAAGCAGAGCCTGCTGGAAAGGAATGATCTTGGCTGCAAATTCGCCCATGTCTCCACCGGTTTTGTCCAGCATCTGCAGTTCCATGGCGTTACCTTGACCATAACCCGGAATCTGAGGCATCTGCAACGGCATGATATCCGCCTCCTTGATGCATTCGCAATCCCGATACAGTCGGCCCATCACGGCCTTGATGGTATGCTTGATTCCGCTACGATCATCCCAGTTCTTGAGACGAACCAACATCAGACCGTTGTTGTATCCGGCACCGCTTAAGATGCCATAACCGGCTACTTTACCAATGGCTTCCACCTCTTCATATTGTTGGGCAATCACTTCGATGCGGTTCAGTATCTCTGCCGTTTGATTGAGCGTATATCCGGCAGGGGCACTCACATTGACGAGGATAACACCCTGGTCTTCCTGAGGAATCAGTTCGGTGGGGGTTTTCATCATCGCCCATACCATCAGCAGCGCGGCAATCACCAAGGCAATCCAAGCCAAGGAAGGACGCTTGATGAACTTTTGTGCAGCACCCAGATATTTCTTGGCCAGGGCGCTGTAGGATGCCTCGTAGGCTTTTTTGGTATAATAGGTGATACCATGTTTTTCTTCTCCATTTTCCTCTTTGGGTCGCATCAGCACAGCGGCCAGGGCAGGACACAGTGTCAAGGCGTTGACACAACTCAGTCCCACGGCCGTGGCAATGGTGATACCAAATTGGGTAAAGAACACACCACTGGTTCCAGGCATAAACGTAACGGGAATAAACACGGCCATGAACACCAGCGTACAACTGATAACGGCCGAGAATACCTCGTGCAATGCATCACTGGTTGCCAGACGGGAATTCTTATATCCCGATTCGAGTTTGGCCATCACCGCTTCGACCACCACAATGGAGTCATCCACCACGGTTCCGATGGCCAGCACCAGGGCAAACAGGGTCAGAATATTCATGGAGAATCCGGCCACCTTCACCACGGCAAATGTTCCAATCATGGACACAATGATGGAGATAGACGGAATCAGCGTGGCGCGGAAGTCCTGCAGGAAGAAGAATACCACCAATATCACCAGCAAGATGGCAATAATCAGCGTTTCCACTACGTTGTGAATGGCTGCAAAGAGGAAGTCATCAGAGGTCTGCAGTTTGGTAAACTCCAATCCGGGAGGCAGTTCATCCTTCATGTCCTCGTAGATCTTTTCAATCTCCGCATTCACCATGGTGGCATTGGCTCCCGCCACCTGACTGACAATAAACATCACACCCGGACGGCCATCAATGCTGGATGTAAAGGTATAGTTAATGGCACCCAGTTCCACATCTGCCACATCCTTCATGCGCAGCTCGTGGCCCGATTTGTCGGCGCGAATGACAATGTTCTCAAACTCGTCCACGGTGGTCAATCGACCGCGATACTCCATGGTGTACTGATAGGTGTTCTCCGAGTGCTCACCCAGGGTTCCGGTTGGCGAAACCAGACTCTGCGTATTGATGGCATCAAACACATTGCTGGGCATCAGGCCATATTGGGCCATGATATCCGGTTTGAGCCATATACGAAGCGAGTAGGTGTTACCTAAGTTTTGTACCTCACCCACACCGTTGACACGCTTGATGCGCGGTACGACATAGATATCCAGATAGTTGGCAATGAAGTCTTCTGAGAACTTGCCATCTCGGCTGACCAATGCACCAAACTGCAATGTACTGTTTTGACGTTTGTATACTTCCACGCCCACTTTGGTCACATCGCTGGGCAGCAGACCCAACACTTTGGATACACGGTTTTGCACATTGACCGTTGCCATATCGGCATCCGTTCCCTGTTCAAAGAACACCTGAATATTCACTTCACCACTGGATGTGGTGGAGGAGGTGATATAGGTCATATGTTCCACACCGTTGATACTCTCCTCCAGAGGCATCACGACGGATTTGAGCACCGAATTGGCATCGGCTCCGGTGTACGAAGTCTTGACATAGACGGTTGGCGGAGCAATATCCGGATACTGTTCCACAGCCAACGACATCAGACAAATAACGCCCACGATAATCGTGAGAATGGAGATGACCAACGCCATCACCTTATGCGTTACAAAATAGTATAGTTTCTGTTTCATTATCTCTAAACTCTAAACTGTAGGCACAAAGTGCCGTTCTCTAAACTCTAAACTAAAACAGCACCTTCATTCCATCGGTGAGTTTATTGACACCTGAAGCGACAATCACATCGCCGTTGGCCAGACCGTCCTTGACAATGAGTTGCTTACCATCGTCAATCGATTCCACCTCAATCAGCGTACTTTTGACAGTACTGTCCGGTTGTACCACATACACCAGCATCTTGTCCTGCAGACGGGTAACGGCCGTATTGGGAATAATCTTGACATTCGGGTACTCCACCGGATAAACCACCGTACCGGAAATACCGGAAGCCAATTCACCATTGGGGTTGGGAAACTCTGCCTTGCACACAACGGCACCGGTCATGGCATCTACCACGCCGGATAAGGACACGATGCGTCCCTTCTCCGAATACATCTGGCCGCTCTTTAAGCGCAACTCCACGTCCGCACTCTGTTCCAATGCTTCCATCTTATCGCCTTGAAACAGTTCGGCACGATAGGCCAGCAATTGGGTATATTGGTTCTCGTTGAGCGAGAAATAAGCGGCGATGATATGGTTATCACTCACGGTGGTCAGAGGGGTGGAAATGTTGGGTCCTACCAAATCGCCCACACTGTAAGGCAACTGACCCACAATACCGCTGACAGCACTTACAACCGTGCAGTGGTTCAGATCGTTCTTGGCCAATGCCAGACTGGCTTCTGCCACTTCCTGTACGGCCTGAGCTGACTCATAATTATTGCGGGCAGTCTCCAATACATAATGGCTGACAATGGCTTTGTCGTACAATGTCTGGGTACTCTCATAATTCAGTTTGGCGGTACTCAGATTGGCCTTGGCAGTAGCCAAATCGGCTTTGGCAGCCTGAACCGACAACTCAAACGGCTTGGGGTCAATCAAAAAGAGCGCCTGACCTTCTTTGACAAAGTCGCCTTCGCTGATGTAGCGCTTAAACAGCGTTCCGGAAACCTGAGGATAAATCTTGGCATCCTCTTTACCTTGAATCTTGGCGGAAAAATTGGCCGGAAGAATGTACGCACTGTCGTTAACGGTAATCGTACTCCAGGAGGTTTGAGGCATCGTAGGTGCCTTGGCGCAGCCGGATAACAGGGCTGTCAAACTTAAAGCCATCAAACAAAATGTGATTGGTTTCATTTTATAAATTTTTGAATTAATAAGTGCATATTTTTGATTCAGGCGACAAAATTACAATTTATTTTTGATATACGCAAGTTTTTTGACGAAATACAATTTTTTTGTACCTTTACGTTCCAAAAATGAGAACATGCCCTTGCGTACGTCAAATTATTATTGTAATTTTGCAACCAAATTAATAACCACATACATATATGTCAACTGTTCCTTTTATAATCTATATATTGTCTGCCATGCACTTGGTTTTGTTTGGCGTCGCCGGTGGCTGGATGCTCTATAACCATGACGGGCAGCGTGACCGCTCTCGACTGATTGTAGGTACGGCCTTTTTGTGCATACTCTTAGGCTGTCTTATATTTTTGCTCACCGGTTTGTTCCGTGGCAATTTGCCGGATTTCATGAACACCATCATGGAACCCTATCCCCTCATGATTTCCTTTTTGTTTGTGCAATTCTGGCCCGTCTATCTTTTGGAGATTCAGCGCCCCCATTGGTTGACAGTCAAACGGGGTCTGCTGATACTGTCCCCTTGGATGATATTGTCCACCGCGTGGTTGCTGTACCATGGTATGCATGGGTGGGGATACGATGCCATTACCCATTTGACCCATTATAGTCAGATTATGCCCAATATCCACCAACCGGATGTGATGCTGCGGGTGATCATGACAGCGATTTTTGTTCCCTATGCGGTGGCCATTCTTTTCATCCGAACCAATTGGCGCACCTCCAACCTCAGCGCTCGGCAACTGAAGATATTACAAGGGTTAATTGTGCTTTGCATTTTCGCCTATATCTTTGGGGTATTGTTGCGCATCCATTGGATTTTTATCGCTTATTTTTTGCTATTGGACGCCCTGTCTCTCTTTATCATTTTCCTGGAGCATCATGCCCGTATTCCTGTTCCTGTGATTCAGGAAGACGAACCGGTGGTTCAACCCATAGCACCCGTGGCTGCGGATTTATCTCCTTTGGCCCAGCGGTTGCAGCAGCAGTTGGCTTTGGGAATCTGGCAAAATCCGGATTTGGACCGCAATGATGTATGCCGACTGTTGGGTACCAACTACACGTATCTGGTGTCGGCGATTCACGAATTGGGATACAACGGTTTTCCCGCGATGATCAATAAGCATCGTGCTCAGTATGTCCATGATGAATTGCTTAAAAACCCCAAAACAAACCTGTCCGATTTATTCTTCCGTGCCGGTTATCGCAGTCGTTCAACGGCCATCAACTACTTTAAGCAGGTGTATCATTCCACTCCCGCAGATTTTATCAAAGGATAGTCATCGAATAAAAAAAAAGCCTCTGGATTTGAGTCCAGAGGCTTTTGTTTGTATCAGCAATGAGAGGGAGAATCAGAAGCGATTGCCCAGTACATCGTAGATCTTACCATCCTTCATGATATACAGGATACCATTCTTGAGGACCTTCACCTGTTTGTCAGATGACGGAATTACGATGTCCTGAAGACCGGTGAGCTCATAGCGTTTGAGGATAACGTATACAGCGTCTGCAGCAGACCACTCGGTAAGATTGGTCAGAACGAGCGTATATTGGCCATCTACAGCAGCATTGAAGGTGCCTTTGAGTTGGAGGTCACCAGCAGCCCAAGTGTCAGCCTCTTCGCTTACACTGCCTACCTCATTGCCACCATAGCTGGCGGTCAGTTTGAAGTTGTGGCCCGAACCGGTGGTTTGGTTGATGATAACAGCATATGTACCAGCCTGCAGGTTAACATTCCAGGTAGCGGTGTTGGAAGCAGGAGGATTGTTCTCATTCCAGGTAATCACATTCTCAACCAGCGAGATATCCTCACCGGCCAATACAGCAGCAGCATTGCTGAGGGTATCCACACCCAGAGTAGGACGCTCTGCAACACCCCAACGTGGGTCACCGAGAGCTTCGCCTTCGTCACAAGCTTCAGCAGCAGGAGAATCCCAACTCAGTTGGAGATTCAGATTGGCAGCATCCACAAACTTAGGATCCTGACCCTCGATGCAGTTATTGAAGGTAGCATCTCCACCCTTGTCGGTGTCATAGAACAATGAGTTGTTTACCTGACCGCTCTTCACCAGTGCCAAAGCAGGAACGCTCGTCTTGGTCAAATCGAAGATCGAGTTGGAGATAGCTACATCACCACCATCGGTCTTCACCATACCATAGCTGGCCTGTACGTTGTACATGGTCACGTGGTCAATCACTACAACCGGTTCGTGCTCCTTGATACTGTCCAATTTATTGTTGCGAACAAAGACATTGGCAACACCACTGACGGCACCCATGTTGGCGGAGGTCGAATTGGTCATCTTGAAGTACGAGCAACCGGGAAGTTTGTTTTCCGATTCATTTTCGTAGCAGTAAATGACGCTGCGAGTCATGTCGTGAATGAAGCAGTCGTTGATGAAGACGCTGTCCACGTGGTACTTGGAGTTGATGTTCAACATGTACTTCTTGTAGTTGCAGATTTCGCAACCTTCCAGAATGATGTTCATGGCACCATTGCCAGAAACAGAAACGAGGTAGTCGCCTGCGTTCTCAGCATCCATCTTCACACCAATGAGGGCGAGACCGCCGTCTTGCAAATCGAAGTGGCTGCCAGCTTTGATGACAGGTTCCTGATCTTCACCGGCCATGATGGTAACCATTTGGCTGATGGCGATGGAGTTGGGTTCTACATAATCACCGGTGCTCAAAATGAGGGTGTCACCGGCAGCAGCAGCCTTGATGGCCACGCTCAGGGTGGAGTCACCGGGAGCGATGTTTTGGCTGGCCGACACACAAACAGATGCCAGCATAGCCACAGCAAAGAAGAAAATTTTTTTCATAAAAATAGTTTTTTAATAAGGTTTATACTTAATGGCAAATGCCACTGTTTCATTTTCGGCTGCAAAATTACAAAAAAAATCCCTGTAGCATGCATATTTTTATATGTTATGCAACATATTTTGGGCGAAAATAGGCATTTTTTATTTCGAAATATTTCGAAAATAGGGGTATTTTGGGTTATTTTGGTCAAATTTTGTCTTCAATACTTGCGTATTTCATTTTTTTGTATTACTTTTGCCGCCAAAATGGAATGATATTATTTTTTTGCTTATGACCCAATTATTGACTTTATTGTTGACTTTGATGTCGATTCCGAGTGCTTATCGCATGATGGTAGCCAGTGATCTCCACATGTTGGACAGTGCGCAATATACCGTCTCTTCTGCTTCGTTTCAGAATGAGCAATCGTATGATCGTAAAAATCCCGAGTTGGCGGATGCAGCGTTTACGGCGTTGATGGATTCTGCCCTTCGGTTGCGTCCGGATGTGGTTTTGATTCCGGGTGACCTCACTTATATGGGAGCCAAAACCGATCATTTGGCTGCGGCAGCTCAGTTACATCGTCTCACGGATGCCGGTATCCATGTATGTCTGATTCCGGGTAATCATGATATTATCAGCCAATCGTACGCCTACTGGGGCAGCACTAAGACCGTCGTGCCTTCGGTGACGGATGCGGAGTTTGACAGCATTTATGCGTTTTGTAACACACCGTTTACCAATCGCAGACAGGATCCGAATGGTTCGCACTCGTATGTGCAGACCATTGCTCCACGGTTGACCTTGCTTGGAATAGATGCCAGTCACCATGAGGTGGATGGTATAGGTTCTTTAACCGGTGCGACGCTGCTTTGGTTGTTGGCCCAAGCGGATTCGGCAGTTGCTGCCGGTGATCGTGTGATGGCGATGTTGCACTTCCAGATGTTGGAACCGATTGACAGGGCTGCAGCGGTGTATGAAAAGGCGTTTGTTGCCAACAATGATGTCTTAAAGAATATGTTATGTGCCCATGGTGTGGATTTGCTGCTGACGGGCCATGTTCATATCAATGATGTCACGACGGATTTCAATTCCGCAGGAGATAGTCTGGTGGAGATTTCCACCGGCAGTGTGTCTGCTTACCCATTGCCTTTTAGAATGATTACGGCCACGGATACGTTCAGTCATTTTGTTTGCGAAACGCATTTTGTCCGCACCTTAAATGGATACGGGGATGTGCAGGCACGCGCACGCACTACTACGACCAATTATATCAAGAATGTGCTGCTTCCTCATGTGATAGAATGGGCCTGGGCCAAACGGGATACGCTGCCAAAGATGATTGACGACATCGAAAATTATCCCTCGGCCCTGTCGGTGCTTGTCAGCAAGAACGATTTGAAAAAACATGTGAATAAGATTCTCAATTCGGTGCCTCAGACCGCTGCAGGTCGTGCTGCGCTGGCCAATCAGTATATGGGAGATGATGTTGTGAAGGCCCTCTTTGTGCACATGGACGGAAACGAAGGAAATCAGGATACGGATGATTTGCAGGATGATATTTGGGATGATGTCCAAGATTTGGGCGATTATCTGATAGAAAAGACGTACACGGGGTTGATCAATGTGACTCGTGGTACACTTAAGTCCGCTTTGGCGATTGCCCTACCCATTGTCAAAGATCTGGATGTGGTGAAGAATCTCACCACCAGCTATTTTGAGGATATCACGCATGTAGGCGAATCGGCCCAAAACCGTACGGACGATTTGACGCCTCGTTTGAACTTCCAACATCTGGTTTATATGCCTACCGCCTATACTCAGTTCTCCGTTTCCGAGTGTGACTCGTATGTATGGAACGAGAAAGAGTATACCGTCAGCGGAGACTATACGGATACTTTGTCCACCATCCATGGTTGCGATAGCATTGTGACCCTGCACCTGACGATTAACA
>DCIY01000035.1:2973-3093 GCA_002317295.1 Bacteroidales bacterium UBA1714 | reverse complement strand
AGTTTAGTGCTACGGAGTGTGATGTGTATGTATGGAATGAGAAAGAGTATACCGATAGCGGAGACTATACGGATACCTTGTCCACCATCCATGGTTGTGACAGTATCGTGACCTTACACC
>DCIY01000035.1:2654-2920 GCA_002317295.1 Bacteroidales bacterium UBA1714 | reverse complement strand
AGTTTAGTGCTACGGAGTGTGATGTATATGTATGGAATGAGAAAGAGTATACCGTTAGCGGAGACTATACGGATACCTTGTCCACCATCCATGGCTGCGACAGTATCGTGACCCTGCACCTGANNACAAGTCGGTGGCTACGGAGTTTAGCGCTACGGAATGTGATGCGTATGTATGGAATGAGAAAGAGTATACCGTTAGCGGAGACTATACGGATACCTTGTCCACCATCCATGGCTGTGACAGTATCGTGACCCTGCACCTGA
>DCIY01000035.1:2506-2635 GCA_002317295.1 Bacteroidales bacterium UBA1714 | reverse complement strand
TGGCTACGGAGTTTAGTGCTACGGAATGTGATGTGTATGTATGGAACGAGAAAGAGTACACTGCCAGTGGTGACTATACGGACACGCTGGCGACCATCCATGGCTGTGACAGTATCGTGACCTTACACC
>DCIY01000035.1:0-2481 GCA_002317295.1 Bacteroidales bacterium UBA1714 | reverse complement strand
AAGTCGGTGGCTACGGAGTTTAGTGATTCTGCGTATGTGGAATATACCTGGAACGAGCAAACCTATACCCAGAGTGGCGATTATGAGCAGACGCTGCAGACGATTCAGGGTTGTGACAGTGTGGTGACACTACATCTGACGATTATGGAATCGCCGATAACGGGCATGGAGGAGATGAAAGAGGGTAGGGTGAGCGTTTACCCGAATCCTGCTTCGCACATTCTCTATATCCAAGGCGAAGGCATTCAAGCTATTGATGTGTACGCTGCTTCCGGTCAGTTGATGGAGCAGTTACCGGCAGTCGATATGCTGGATGTGCAACAGTGGAGTAATGGGGTATATATCTTGCGCATTAAGCTAAACGATCAGTACATTTATCGCGAAGTGCTGAAACAATAACGCCTTCCATCAAAGATACAAACGAAAACGGTGACTCCCGAGAGGAAGCCACCGTTTATCGTATGTTATAAGTATATTTTTACCAAATGCCGGAGTAAAATAGTCACAAATGCCGGAACAAATTAGTCGCAAATGCCGGAACAAATTAGTCACAAATGCCGGATTTTTTAAAAAAAGTATTAAAAACATTTGCATATATCGGATAAAAGTAGTACTTTTGCAGCAAAAATGATAGTATGCAGTACAAACAACGGATAGTAGATGCTATTTTAACTAGAAAATTAGAGGGAAAGGGAGCTGTACAAATTGAAGGTCCAAAGTGGTGTGGAAAAACAACTACAGCCAAGCAATTCGCCAAAAGTGTGCTCGATTTGGGTGACGATACCGAATTGAAAAATAGTAGGCTAATGATGGATATTGATTCTAAACAGTTACTGGAAGGTGCTGTGCCCAGATTGATAGACGAATGGCAAACTCTCCCTGGTCTATGGGATACGATAAGAAACGAGGTGGATCGACGGGGTGAGGTTGGACAATTTGTGCTGACTGGTTCGGCTGTATTGCCAGATGCAAAGACCACTATACATAGTGGAACTGGACGATTTGGACATATTCACATGCGACCTATGAGTTTATACGAATCGGAAGAGAGTTCTGGCATAATAAGTCTATCGGATCTATTTGATGGAAAAACCATAGAGCCAATGAGTGTTCAGACGGACTTGGAAACACTATCCTTTGAGGTTTGTAGAGGAGGGTGGCCTCATGCCGTCTCCTTATCCGGAGAAGTGGCTTTGGATCAAGCATATGAGTACTTGGAAGATATAATACAACGTGATATTCAACGGGTGGACGATGTGAAAAGAAGTGGAGTCAGAGTTAGAAGATTATTAAAATCGTATGCTCGGAATATTGCTCAGCAGGTGTCGTATTCCACATTAAGAGCCGATATGCTTGCTAATGATGAGCAAACACTGAATGAAGATACGGTGGCGGACTATATCAATGTGTTGAAAAAACTATACGTGATAGAAGATGTGGAGGCGTGGAATCCCAATCTGCGCAGTAAGGCAGCAGTGCGAACCACCGATACTCGCTATTTTGTAGATCCAAGTATAGGTGCTGCTGCACTGGGCATAGGACCTAAAGACCTAATAAGTGATTTGCAAACATTTGGGTTGTTGTTTGAAAATATGGCCATCCGTGATTTGCGCGTTTATGCAGATCTGCTGCTGGGTCAGATATATCACTACCGCGATTCATCAGGTCTGGAATGTGATGCTGTGTTGCATAGACGAAATGGATCATACGGCTTGATTGAAATTAAATTGGGTGGCGTGAGTAATATTGAAAAAGGTGCAGAAACACTCCATCATCTGTCTGCTAATATAGATACAAACAAGATGAAAGCTCCATCATTTATGATGGTATTGGTCGGGGTGGGGCAATATGCTTATCAACGAAAAGATGGTATCTATGTAGTTCCTATCAATTGTTTGAAGCCATAACAAACGAACGCCAAAGGGCTACTTCGTACGACACGCTATGCTACGACACGGGGCCCGGGGTCCCTACGACACGCGGCTAAGCCGCTACGACAACAAGAGTCTACTTATTTCAGGAAAAATATGATATAAGCGATATATTTAGTGTTTCGAAACACTGTTTATGCAATATACTTAGTGTTTCTATTTACTAAATTCGGGTGCAAAAGTACTGCTTTTTTTTTGAGATGTGCAAAAAAAATGCACTTTTCGGTGCATTTTTTTAGTTATCGTAGCGACTATGTCGCGTGTCGTAGCAGCCAACGGCTGCGTGTCGTAGGCGCTACTGCGCCGTGTCGTTACCACGTTTGCTAACGTGGTCCTTGCCGATACTGAGAATCATCTCAATGAGCGACCAGAAGAACGCCAGCAAGGTTTTCTTTTCATTTTCTTTCAAACTCATAATGGTTAATGGTTAATGGTTAATGGTTAATGGTTAATGGTGAAAGGTTCGCCAGATTTTCAGTTAGATTTTTAGTTAGATTTCTTATCTCACTTGCGTTCGAACGATTATTTCTGAGGAACGAAGTGACGAAAT
>DCIY01000003.1 GCA_002317295.1 Bacteroidales bacterium UBA1714 | reverse complement strand
AAATTTTTAACGAACTATTGATAATATAATGGTTAATGGTTAATGGTTAATGGTTATCGTACTACAATAATATTCGGTACACGTCTCAGTCCCTGGTGATCAAACTGCTTATTGTCACACGGATAATTGACGGTTCCCTGTTCACGAGTCCACAGCGTGGACGATCCGCCTCCGTCCAGATTGAGGGCATTGGTCATGCCCAACCAGCGGGCAATGGCCGCCAATTCCCACATCGTAGCCCCTTCGGCCTGTCCCTTGAGTCGACCATCCACGACCACCATCAGACACTCCCCTTCCGGTGTGGTACCAATCACCGTACGAGGATGGTTCACCGTGTTGAACGACACTTCGTCAAACACCTGTTCCACACCGTCCAGCAGCAATAGCGGACCACACTGAATGGCATCTTTGTAGTGACGACGATAGAACTCGGTTTGCAACGAATCGTATCGCATAAACTCCAACTGACGACCCCGAGTGGCCACTACACCCGTGCTGCGCTTAATGGTAGACGGATGCTGATTACCGACGATACGATGGTTCACGCAAAAGAATGTCACCGGATCAAAGGTGCGCATATTGAAATAACTGCCGTTGACCGCCATGATGGCTTTGGCACGCAGCGCCAACGAATCCGTAGTGGACGATGCCTCACGGGGTGCATGCACCATCTGTGTGCGCCAACGGCGCATGGGGTAACGTACAATGGAAATGACTTCGGGGCGACCAAACAGTTGCACTTGGGCAACTCCCACCTGGGCCCCTTTGCCCAAATCCTGCCAATGAAAATCAGCTTGTACCAACGTTATAGAATCCTGTTCATTGTGCAACGGCACCTGGGCAGACAGTGACATAACCACCATCATCAGCCCCAATAGAATCCATCCTTTTTTCATCATCTTACTTTTTTAGTGGGTGCAAAAATAATAAAATTATTTTACATACGCAAATAATTTAGGGAAAAAGTAGGTGAAATTTGGATATATTCGCTAATTTTCGTATCTTTGCATGTTTAATTGATTAATCCGCTTCTTACCATGCTCTCTTCCACCCAACGAATGTATGTATGCAAGGCCTCAGCCGGAACCGGCAAGACCTACACTCTAGCTGCGCATTATATCGCGCTGCTGCTGAATGGTATACCCTGCAAGAATATCCTGGCTGTGACTTTTACCAACAAGGCCACCGAGGAAATGAAGCAGCGCATCATCACCCAACTCAATGCCATCGCTTATCATAGCTATTTAGCTGATACACAATGTTTTATGAACAAAGTGGAGGAGGTGGCTAAGGAACGTGGACTGACTAAAGTATCCATCAAACAATATAGCAAGGAGGCCCAAAAACGGTTGCAACAATGCATGTCCAATTTTGACGACCTGAGTATCTGCACCATCGACTCCTTCCTTCAAACCCTGTTCTCCGGTTTGGCCCAAGCCATCGGCCAGGCAGCCGGGTTTGGGGTGGATTTGGACCTCAAACATGCCATTACCACCGCCGTGGACAAAGTACTGTCCATCGAGATTGCCCAAGACCGGGACATTGAAAAAGCGGTTGTTAAGTGCCTCAAAGAGCGCCTCAGCCATGAAGATAAATGGGATTTGCGCCCCAAACTGATTCAACTTACTGAGCAACTCTATCATGAGAATGTGCAACAGTTATGGGACCATATACCCCTGGTGACCCGCCAAGATGCTGCCTATGCTCCCATTTTGGAGCAATATGCCCAATCCCTTGGGGCGTTTAAACAGCAACAGGAGTTTCAGACCTTTCAACAGGCTTTTCTGCGCATTCGCCATTTGGCCACGGACTTATCCAATGGCACAGGAGAAAAAAACTACAACTCCTTCTTTGGCAAATGTGAAAGTGTTCTGGCCATGCGCCCTGCCCTGGCAACGCTGGGAGATACAGACTATAACCGCTTCACCCAACCGGACAAACTGCCTCAAATAAATCCTGCCGATTTGCAGTTGCTGCATGATAATGTTGCCATTATCAACCAAACCGCACCTGCAGTCTATGCCCACTTGATCAAGTACAAAGTGTGTCGGGAGTATCTCAACGATTTGCTGTTGGCCGGATATGTCATGGAGCGTATTCTCAATGACCAAAAAGAGAATAATACCATTCTGCTATGTGAAACGGCATACAAACTGATGAGCGCATTGGACAAACATGATGCCCAGTTTATTCTGATGAAAGCCGGCATCCGCTACCAGCACATCATGCTCGACGAGTTTCAGGATACCAGTTCCCTGCAATGGACTAACTTCCAACGGCTATTGGAAGAGATAATGTCTGTTATGGGTGGTTCCGCACTCATTGTGGGCGATGTTAAGCAGTCTATCTACCGGTGGAGAAACGGCGATTATGAAATCATGAACAACTTGGATAATCGCCTCAAAAACGCCATTCTGGCTAAATATTTCAATCCCCAGCAGCTGATTTGTAACCGCCGTTCACGTCAACAGATCGTGCAGTTTAATCTGGAGACTTTTGCCCAATTGTCCAACGATTATTCGTCTCAGATTGCCCAACTCGCATCCATGTACAACGAAGGGTATGAACCCGCCAAACTGAAGGATTATTATGTGCCCGGCAAAACCGGGGGTTATGTCTGTCTTCGCCAGTTTACCGGGGGTAGGACCAGTGAGGAAAATGAGGCCGCCAGACAACAATTGCTGGAATATATGTTCCAAAACATGGAAACATTGCTGCAACAGGGATATCGCAAAAAAGACATGCTGATTCTTACCCGAACCGCCGCAGAATCCAAGCAGGTAATCAAAACGTTTAACCGCCTCAAAAAAGACGAGACACAGTATCCGCAATTGCACCAGGCTGGAAAAATCATCTCCAATGACAGTTTTCTTTTGGAGTCATCCATTGCGGTCAATACCATCATCTGTGGCCTCAAGTGGATCGTTCGTCACGATGATATTGCCCGAACCTACATCACCATCAACCACCCTCAGGCCAACATCGCAGCCCTGGACGCTTTGCGTTCCGATTTGCCGTTTACGGATCTGGTGGAACAAATCATTCGATGCACCCTGTGTGACAACCAAACCTATTCCGGAAACGATGTTGCGTTTATCAATTGTTTGCAGGATAAGATTCGGGGTTATATTGGCAAATATGGTTCCAATGTGGTGGATTTTTTGCAGTACTGGGACGATAAGATGCATGCAGAATCCATTCCTGCCACCGATTCGGACGATATACGCATCATGACCATCCATTCCTCCAAAGGACTACAGGCCAAAAATATCTTTCTTCCTTTCTGCGCCTGGAAACAGGAAGAGGATGGCAGTCTGAAGAATATCCTCTGGTGCAGTGTCCCATACCTCGAAAATACCAAACAACAACGATCGTATATTCCGGTCAGCTTTGGCAACGATATGGCACAGATACCGGAATTTAAAGACCTTCACGATGCCGAACAACGCAAGCAGTTTATCGATGCGCTCAACCTCCTCTATGTAGCTTGTACACGGGCCGAGGATAATCTGTTTATTCTGGTGAACAAAAACAGCAGAACCGGCAAAAGCGTCGGTTCGTGGTTAACAACCATCTATGGGGAAAGCAGGGATTGGGGAACGATGCAGTACCCTCAAGCCAAAGAACAATCGGTCAAGATGCCCGAACCCTTCTCGTTTGAGCTGAGTGAAGAGCAAAAAGAGGAAAATACCCTCCATGCTACCTACCACAGTTCGGCAGGAGTCATTCAGTTCCGCCAGTCCAATCTCACCCAACAGATGATGCGCCAAACCTTGCATATTGAAGACAACGCTGACAATATCGCCTTTGGTAACCTATGCCATGCCATCCTGGAAAAAGTGCAAACGGCACAGGATGTCAACCGGGTGGTACATGACTTTTTCCTGCGAGGAGCCATACCCTCTCCCCGAGAGGAACAACAAATCATTACCCTGCTCAACCGATTGATGAACCATCCGGTGGCCGGAGCATGGTTTAGCGGTCAATACCGACTGCTGCGCGAAGATACAGTACTCACCTGCCAGGACGATGGCCAGCAACAGGAAATCGTTACCGAGTGCCGCATGGACCGTGTGATGATTCAGGATAACGAGGTGATTGTCCTCGATTATAAGTTTGGCAAACCTCGCGACAAATATATCACACAGGTGCAAAACTACATGCGCACCATGCACCTCATGGGATACACCTGGGTCAAAGGATACCTGTGGTATGGATTCCAAGGCGAACTGCAAGAAATAACCCTCTGATAACACACCCATTACTGACCCATGCATATGACATTTATTGAACATATCACCCAAGTGCTGACCCAACAGGGACTGGACCATCTCAAGGACTACACCCTCGTTTTTCCCATGCAGCGTGCCGAACTCTACTTCAAACAGCAGTTCCAACGCATGTTGTTACGCGACCATATCCGTCAACCGCTTGTGCTGCCCCATATGGTCACCATCGACCAACTGGTAGACGATTTGTCCGATTTGCGCCTGTGTGACGAGATACGGTCCGTCTGCCTGTTATTTAACCTCTACACCTCCCTTGTTCCACAAGCCAAACCACTATCTTTGGATGCGTTCTATGGTTGGGGCAAACAACTGCTGCAGGACTTTAATAACATCGACATGGCCAGGGGCGACACGCGTCGCATCGTGTCCAATCTGTCCGATGCCAAAAAACTGGACGAAGCGATTGTGGACCCCGAACTGAGAAACCAGCTTCTGGAACTGATCAACCTCCAACATGCCGATGAACGAATGCAGGAATTCTTTCATCAGCTATGGGAACAATTACCCACCCTCTATGACCGGTTTACCGAGCAGCAAACCCTTCAGGGCGTAGGTACACGCGGACAATGTTACAAGGATGTTATTAACCACTTTGACGATAAACAAGCCCGCCTCGAAAAACGCACTTACGTGTTCATCGGATTCAACTACCTGCTTCCGGCCGAACGCGAGATTATGACGTTGTTCCACAAACATCAGCAGACCCTGTTCTTTTGGGATAATGATCCTGCCTTTGATGCCGTCGACCCATCGGTCTACCAGTTTATTCAAGAGAATATCCGACAGTTTGGCAATGCCATGGACCGGTTCGTTGAACCCCCATCGCAGCCGCAGCCCAAACCCATAACGGCCATTTCGGCCACATCGGTTACCGCTCAGGTGCAATATGTCACCCAATGGTTACGCACTCACCACCATCCCGGAGAACGCTCCGCAGTGGTCATCACGGACGAGTCCGTTCTCGAATCCGTGCTCTATGCCCTGCCTGAGGAACTGTCCGATAAGGTCAACATCACCAAAGGTTATCCGCTCAAGAGTACAGCCATCTATGCTCAGGTGGTCTCCTGGTTGTCGGACAAAACCAATGATCGGCTACCCAACGAAACCACCTATTCGGGCGTACTGAGCCGACTGGAACAATATCTTCCCGTCCCAACTCCTGCTCCCGACCAGTCTGCCACCTGGCAACAAGTGCTGGGGATGGAAGCCTACTGTCAGACGCTGATGGTATTGCATCGGTTTATGGCCTTGTGTGACGAGGGCGTGTTGACGGGTGTGACCGAACTGAGAACCATGCGCAACCTCATTCGCCGGTGTCTGGACACCATTTCCATTCCGTTCCATGGAGAACCCGTGGAAGAGGTCCAAATCATCGGTGTGCTGGAGACCCGGTTGCTGGATTTTGATAACATTCTGATTCTCAATGTCGAAGAAGGAGTGGTGCCGGCCAAAGCAGCAGACAATAGTTTTATACCCTTCGATTTGCGTAAAGCCTACCACATGCAAACCCATGATGAGGAAGCTAAAATATACGCCTACAATTTCTTCCGACTCATTCGTCGGGCCCAAAATGTGACCCTGATCTTCTGCGAAGCGGCTGGAAATATGTCCAAAAAATCCATGTCCCGATTCCTCATGCAAATCCTTTTGTCCTCTGCCTTCCGGGTCACCAAACAGGTATTGCAGGAGGGAACAGAATCCCGGGAACTGGGTGAGGTGGATGTCCACCAAACCTGGATAAGCAAACTGTATGATTCCAATGGTCAACTCAAGTACCGACAGTTCACATTGCCGGATGGTAAGCAGTACAGACAACCGGTTTTGTCCCTGTCTCCTTCCGCGCTCAACACGTATATAGAGTGCCCTCGCCAATTTTATCTGGCCCATGTATTGGGATTACAACAGACGGCCGAACCCTCAATGATCTTTGCACCCAACGATTTGGGTTCCTTCTTCCATGGGGCCATTGAGCATGCCTACAAAACCATTTGCCAGGGCGATATCACCACGCCTGCTTCGGTTCCCGTTAAGGCCATACAGGAGTATATAGCCCCCGCACATTGGCAAGCCCACAGCGATGAGGCGTTGCAGGTTGGATTCCAGGAAATCATTGATAACTATAACAAGCATCATGATCCACCCATAGGGGCCGATATCTACCACTATAACGAACACCTTGCGGAGGCGGAAGTTGTACGCACCATGTTATACAATGTGCTCCAATACGATGCAGAGCATAGTCAAAACCTGACACTGGTGGGGTTGGAGAAAGACTACAGACGGCTCATCCATCGCACCACTCCGGACGGCAAAGAGGTGGATATCCTGCTGGGAGGAGTGATAGACCGTTTGGATTATATCACAGAGGATGGTGTCACCTACCTGCGTATCCTGGACTACAAAACCGGCAGTTATAAGGCCAGCAAAGTGGCAGCCAAATCCATACAGGACCTGTTCTGCGATACGGAACCCAAATATGTCCTGCAAACGCTCATTTACAGTTCCGTTTGTGCCGAATATGCCCAACATGTCAATCCGCAAAACTATCCCATCATGCCCCAACTGGTCTTTACCCAAAAACTCTCTGCGGATAAACATCTTCAGTTGGCCGGCCAGCCCATCAACCACTTTGTTGAGCAACAGGAAGCGTTCGAAAAAGAGCTCACCAAGACCATCGATACGATGCTCAGTGAGCCCATTCAGGGTGAACCCTGGAAACAAGCCCAGGTATCCTCTTGTCAATCCTCCTTCTGTCCCTTCCACCTGATTTGCGGAAGGGAGAAGAAGGAGTGGTAAGACGTAACTTTTACTCTTTAATAAACGTTGTACGGTAGGTGCGCGTCTGGGTCGTTATCTCAATGATATAGACTCCGGACGGAATAGCCTCCACCTGCACGCTGCCGGTCACCTGACCGCGCAACAGGCACTCACCCGTGAGTGAGTAGATGGTATAGTACTCGGCACCTTCCGGTATGGTATAGTACAATACATGTTGTACCGGTGACGGATATACCACCCACTCGTTTTGTGTCTGAGCAAACTCAATGAGTTGCGGGGCATTGGGTTGACCGATAATGGTATTGGCACCATAGCGCAATTGCGTTGAGGATGCTTTTTGACCATCCATACCTGTGTACACAAAGTTCAGCGTCGTTTCTGCATCTCCGGCAATGGACATATACCAAACGCCGTCTGTGAGTTGCGCCACACCGACTGCTTCACCACCATTATAAGCCGTCAGCACATCGCCCTCGTGCGCCTCAATACCCACCGGTTGAGCTACCAGCGACATGTTGGTGGCGTAATTCACCACCTGTAGACGCTTGGGTACCGAACTGAAAGCATATGTGGACGGGTATGTCAGGGTAGACGATTTGCCTTTGTGATAGAGCATATAACCCTGACCCGGTTGCATCGTCTTGAGGGTACCTACCCAACTGCCGTTGTAGTAAATGGCAAACTGCGTAAGCGACTTGATGGTGGCATTGTTTTGCACATCCGCATAATTGCTCATGGCCTCCTGCACACTCAGACTGACCTGAGGCAGGTAGGCGATGTAGTTCCAACCCTGAACCAATGGCAAGTGAACCGTACTCGGATCCACCGGAGTACCCAGCACATCCAAATGAACATCCTGGTTCAGATGCATCAGGAAGGCGTTCTTCTCATTCAGATCCGTCAAGGTCCCACTCCATTGATTGGACGATGTAAAGTCAGATTTGACACCCAGTTTATTGGGCAACTTAATCATATCCCCACTGGTCCAATTGGCCGTTCCCAATACCTTATTGATATTCCAGTTACTGTTCTCAGGCACCACATTAAAGCTGATCCAGTTCCATCCTTGATTGATATCGTACATGCGATACTGCTGACGCGTATTGCGGAAGATAACCGGATCGGCGGGAGAACCAATGAGTTTGTTGTTGCCAAACGACGATACAGCGGCATTGCTGGTCGCCTCATATACTTGACCCGACGAGGCGTCGTACAATGCATAATAGAGGATATCGCTGTTGAGGGTCTCGCTATGAACCGTCAGGTGAACAAAGTACGAATCAAACTCCTTGTAATACGTATTGTAGGCATATCCCACACACTCCTTATTATTATATACCAATATCAAATCGCGTGTGTCGGTAGACACCACATCGTTGATGACCAACCGACCAATGACATTCATGGAGTACAACATCCGTTTGGTATCAATGACGATTTCCGGTACATCGCCTTCCACAATGATGGTCACACAGATAGGAATGACCACATCATCCGAATTGCTCAGATACAGGTGCGCCGTATGCGTGCCGATAGGCAACGATTCATTGGACTGGAAGTGCAATACCACCTGATCATTCGGAGCCACGGTGTACTCACCCTCCTTCATACTCAACCAGGTCGGCATTCCTTCCAGCGTAAACGACTGATAAGCGCCACTGCGGTTGGTTACAGGTATTTCAAAACTTACCGGTTCATTGGCCAGCGTGGTCAGGGAGATATTCTTCTTAGCCACTACCAGCGGATTGCGGTCCACATAAGCAGACCAGGTCACCGGCGAAATCATCTTATTGCCATTGGCATCATACACATCCTTGGCCGTGAAGGTAAGGATACTGTGTTCAATGCGCGCCAAAGGAGTAATCAGTTTGAAGTTGATTCCCTTATCCGTCGGAGTGAACGTATATCCCTTTTGATCCAAATAGGTCAGCGCCGAGGTGGTAGCCACCGGAGCGGCCTCTTGGGTGGACTTGGCGCCTCGATACAGCACCATCGTCTTGTTGGGATCATTGGAGCAGAAGTTCTTGAGCGAGAATGTCAGACCACTGATACCCATGCTGTTACGCTCATAGCGCTCCAGCGGATAATAGAACAACAGACCTGCGGTGGTTGAATCCACTTTCTCCATCACAGACATCTGAACCTGATACTGCGGACGATAGTAGTTAAACAACCGTATCTCGTCTATTGCACCGTGGAAGAACTGGCTGTAAACGGTATCTTTGCTCAATGTATCGCGCTGCATCATGGCACCCACATACAGTTGGCTGCCCTCCAGACCGGCCATCGACTCCTGCGTGATGGTGGCCTTGTTGACACCATCGATATAGGCTTGGGCAAAACCGGTAGAGCGTCCTACGGCCAGGGTGAAATGGTGCCACTCGTTATCCAGCACATTATCGTTATCCACAATCTTATCACTGTTACGACCCGATTGGATATACAGTTTGTTCTCGGCATTGATACCCACCGTCAATCCGTTCTCCAGACTCAGGTCATTCACCTTGCCGGTCGTAACCAGTACAGAAGGCTCGTTTTGCATCGTGCGGAACCAGAATTCCAACGTATAGTCCTGATCACCGGCTATCGAACTCTCACTCAGAGGAATGGTCGCATACGCGTTTTCCAACTCCAAGGCACGTCCTTCGGGTACCGACCAACTGCCATGTACCATTGTCATCGTGCGCTCGGAGGACACATCCTGCAACAACACACCTTCGTTCTCGTTCATGTTGTAGCAGCTGACCAGTCCTACAGAAGTATTGCTGATATGGGTGGAGGCCATCTCTTTGAGTTGGGCCACATCCAGCGGTCTGCTCCATACCCTCACCTGATCCACTTCACCGTTCCAGCCATTGCCGACCACCAGTTTGCCTTTCACATACACATCCTTGGCTGCCACCCATTCGCCTACCACCTTATGCTGCACAATCACCCGCACTCTGGGCAAATCCAAACTCGATGATTGCTGGCAAACCAGTGCCACAGGCATCCATACATTATTCGACCAATCCACACTGTTCACCTCATGATTGAGGCTGTCCCCACGGACAATCAGATTATTCTTATCCAAGGTCAGCGAGAGGGAGTTTTCGGCATCACCTATCGAGAAGATCATCTGCTGATCGCCCACCTGCTGACGGCGGAACCAGCCTTCTAAGGTGAAGTTATTCTTCAGACAGAACGCATCTTCGCTTTGCAGTTTGCCGTCGCCCTTGAGATGCACGCTGATATTGCGGTCAGACGACGTTTCGTCCAATATGCCGGTTACCGAGAAATTGTTGTACGTGAGCAGACCGGTGGCGAGGTTCTCGTTAAAGATCAGTTCCACCTCATCGTTAATGCCCAATATACCATCCGCCGGCTTGGCCGCACCGTATAGACGAGGCTGGTAGGTATCCTTGACACCCGTTACCACCTGCGAATAATTGGCTACCAGTTCATTGGCGTTCTTACAGTAAGCCACGGCTCTCAGATCATACTGCTGATCCTCCTTATCGTCCAGGAACAACTTGTAGTTAATCACCCCACCCTTGCACACACTGTATAGCAATGCCGACTGCTTATCCTTACCACGAATGGCTACCTGCAGGGCGCTGTCCGTGCTGTAGAAATAGTGGGCTTTGATCCACCTGTCATCATTGTCGGACGAAGGTTTGTACTGAATCTCTATATGGTCAAAGTCTGCATAGTTGACATCAAAATTGGTCAGACTCACAGCCATATAATGCTCCATCTTATTATTCTTGGGGTTCACTGCCTGGGGTAACGAAGTGTTGTAAGCCCAACCATTAATCGGCTTCTGGATATCCACACCCGTACACGAAGGCGTGAAGTGAACAGAGAACGTACACGAGTCCTTCACGGCAAACTTATTCTTCACCGTCTCGCAGGAAGCAATCAAATACAAGGTGATATTGTCGTAGTTCATCACCGAACCGCGGGCAATAGCCAGCGTCTTCTTCAGCGTGGTATTGGCGGGTATCTGGAAGCTGACGCCCGATCCACCGGTCAGTCCTGTACCCAGGGCCGTACCATCGATGCTGACCGACAATCCGTACTTGTTGGTGCTCTCTTTGTACACCAGATAATACGGACGGTCTGTACTCGATTCCGAATTATTGGTCATCTCGATGGTCAGATATGCCGTTTCACCCGAAGGCACACCATCCATCATCACCGGTTTCACCTCCACATACGGACGATCTATTTCCAGCGTAGGACCATTGACTACCACCGATTTGCCAAACAGTTTGGCCGAGTCGGCCTGCAGCACTTTCACATCCTCTTTTTTCTTCAGCACACGCAACGAGGCCAATGCTTCCTTGAGGTAATAATCGATATACTGCGACTTAATCTCCGGTTCGTGCGGACAACAGGTCTGACCACCACGGGTGTAGAAGATATAACTGGGGTATGCTTCCAGCGCTTTAATGGTTTCTATCACATCGTCGGTCTCCTTGCGGCCATGGTCATATCCTTCCCATTTGCCCAAATCTTCCTGCTCATCCGTCACATTCCAGCCCGACTCATGCAGCACATCCACACTCAGACGCTCAAACCCATTGGGAGCCAATTCAAATCCTTTGGTGTGATTATACGACTCCGTGGTCGTCTTGTTGGTCTCCTTATTGTTACCCGCATGTTCTTCAAACACGAAGGTGACTCCCATCAGCACGCCGGGGGCATTGACATCGATCTTACCACCTCGGTCAATAAAGAAACCGTTCTGGGTCGTGGTAGCGTAGTTATAACTGCGCGAAGACTGATACTGCTCGCTGAGCGAAACCTTGGCGCCACCCGCGACAGAGAGGTTCTCCACCAGCGTATTGGACTTGTTGCGATCCTGATAAGCTTTCCATTTCTGATACTCATTCAGACCCAAACAGTATTTCCAGCGGTTAATCCATCCTCTCATCGTGCTCAGCGTATCGCCAATCACACGCGGCTGACCCGAACGGGATGGAGGTACAATCATATAATAGGTGTTCTTGTCACCTATCTCCATCTTGAGCGAATCAAAGTCCGGCCGCAGCATATACACCACCACACCATCCGAATCGTTGGCATAACGAATAGAGTCGGCCTTGTTGTAGGCTACCGGAATGGAACGGATGCCCTTCTCCAGACGAGGAATCTCCTGACTGATAATATCATCTTGCGTATAGGCAAACGTGGTCTTAAACTGTTGCGAGCAACTGACACCCTGCGATTTGGTCAGCAGGTAAGCACCGTTTTGGGTCGTGGCATAGATAGGATCATACTTGCCCTTACCATGCTTGCGATAAGTGGCCGAGTCAATGATCTGAACGATATCGGCCGTGGCAATGCTCATGTTATTGGCCGTTCCCACAAACAGGTCCGCTTCTGCACCCACACTCGCTTCGTCGGAAGCCGTGGAGAACTTCTCCGTCAGTGTAGCCGTGGTGGACACATCCGTCTTATAGGCCCACTTGTTATCGTGCTCCCAACCCAATTTCCACTCCGACGAGTTCTTCATGGCAGTCTCAACGGATATACCAATACCCACCAGGGTCTTCATGGCAAAACCAAACTGCACACTCAGACCCAATTTGCCATTTTCATACGAACTGTAGGTATAACTGCGGTCCTTGGCAATCGTGTGTCCTTTGTCCAGATAAGCGTACGAACCGCTTCCGGGAGGGTCACGCAATATAGTCAACAGCGTATTCGGACCACCGGTGATAAAATCGCCACTGGTCTTCTTGGTACTGGAGTAGTAACACTTCAGCATGTCCTGATAATCGGCCTTGGGTGCTAACTGGAAACTCCAGGTTTCTCTGCTCTTATTATTATTGTACACCACATACATGGATATCGTTCCCTGCGCACTGGTCAGGTTGGGTTGGTTGATGGAGAAATGGTACTCACCCATACCGTTCTTATCCATCATCACCGTTGCATTGCGGTCGGCCAACATCGTGTTGGTGATATGCATGGCTGCATCCGTCACAGGCACCGTATCCTGCCAGGTAATCTTGTTATCCTTCGTATAGTGCGCGTACTTCTCACTGATTTCTCCTACAAAATGGTAACCGCTGTTCTGATCAAAGAACGGCAACCCAAACGTATAATGGGGCGATGTCTCGATCGAATCACAGGTAATCACCATCTGATACCCCTTCTCATTCTCAAATCCCACAGCATCGCTGCCATAGTACTTCAGACGGCGACCACTGTTGTTCACCTGATAGAAACTCAGGGTGGGATTGGTTCGAACCACATACACCTGCTTCTTGCCGTACTCGATGGTATCGGAATACGTCTCTTGGGCGTAGGTGATACTGTCGGCTATGATATGGGTAACGACAGAGTCCGAATACGTATACGGTTCCTTGATGGCGGTGAGGGAACTTAGTTGCTTAAAACTAATCTCCTGACCACTCTCCTGCGGACTGGGATAGTGACTGGGACTGATACGAACGATATAGTCTATCGGATACACATCGGCATAGAACTCACCCGTGGAGTCGTTGATAAAGATCTGAATGCCGTTGGCATCGTACTTCACCACATTGTTAAACAGTTGGACACTGCGATCGACATCCATCATCTTGACCGAAGGTACCTGATGCACCATCGTATCCGTCCATGCTGTCTCAAACAGTTTGTACTTGGTAGGATGCTGTTGCTCCAGCAGCACATACAGGCCTTCCTCCAGGTTGTTGCGCGACAGGGAGAATCCCACCGGCACCTGAGCCTGAATATCGCCACCGCATATACGTCCGATAAAGCGCACACGGGTGCTGTCACTGATGGTGACGCTGGAGTAGTCTTTTTGATAATCGATATCCTTGTTGTTCCACTGAATAAATCCGTTATTGGTCAGCATATGACCTGCCTTGTAGGCCTGTACGGAATGAACGCCTACCGGAACCTGCAGCTCAAAATGACCTTCGGCATCACTCTGTACGGCCCCTCCCTGACGAGAGAGCACCGGCGTACCGTCTACCTTAAACTGTATACCCTCCACCGGATAAGTACCGCCGGCAAATGTAATCGTACCCGATACATTGAATGACGATATATCCGTAAAGTCCACATTGTTGTGCGTGGGTGCATTGCCGTCAAAGAACATCGACTTGGTAGCCGGCGAGAACTGGTGTGCACCCAGACTGGCCGTCATCTTATACAACGAACCCATCTTAGAGTAGTCCACACAGTTAATCAGATAGTTACCCGAACTGTCCGTGCGCGCTCTCAGTGCTATCTGACCACTATTGGGCACAGCACCCTGAGAGGTGACCGCATTGTGAATCTTCAGGTGGTTTTGGTTAAACGACGAACCGTCACCCGAGATATCATATACCTGTTCTTCCAGGATAATATCGCACTTGTAGTAACCCGACAATCCCGATTCCCTACCGTTGAGGAAATGGTCAAAGTTCAGCATCACCTCTTGCATCGTACGAGGCAGTTTCCACAGACGAATCTCGTCCAAATAGGCTTTGACATAATTGCTGCCATCGTAGCCGATATAGATAGGACTCTGACTGTATCCGATACCGCTCTGACATTTAATTTTGCGGTTCACCACATGGTTGACCGGCATACCATTGATGTACAATTCCATGCACAACGAATCGCCCATATGGCTGTAGTTAAAGGCCACATGGTTGAACTGATCCTTGTTCCACAACGAATCCACCAACGGCGAGGCAATGGTATAGTTGGTGCCATTGCGTGTAATCACACACTGCAACTTATTATCGTTGGTGATGCACCAGTCTACAGCGCCGGCCTGATACAACAGGGGTCGCTTGCCCGTGTAGTTGGGCTTGACAGCTATCCACATCTCGGCACCACCTCCCACACTGCGGAACATCTTGGCAGCGTTGGCACCCTCTATGCTTGCGTAGGAGTTATCACCCATATCCAGCGAAGCACCGGTGCTGGTATTTTCGCCTATCATATCAATGGTCACATTGGGAACTGCCTGACCGTTCTCAAACAGCACCTGACCGTTGACCACGCCAAACGCCTTGGCAAAACCAATACCCGACTTGGAGGCTACGCGGTGCATGGCGTCATTACAGCTGGTCCAACCTTCCAACGTATAGATATAGTACACACCCGGCATGGCGGTCTCATCCTTATAGGAATAGGCATACGTATCTTTCTGCTTGGTGATCGTGGCCAGTTCTACCGATTCATCTTCTTTGTCCAACACACAACGGCGAATAATAAAACTCTTGAAATCATCCTTTTGGCGATCGATACTCCAACGCAGATCCACATGGTTGTTGAAGAATCCTTTGCTCAAGATAAAATCTGTGATTTCGCTACCCGATTCATCCTTGATGATAAAGTTCTCGATACTCTGGCTGGACCGCACCTTATCTCCTTCCACTACCTGAATCGTAAACGTATACGGGGAACACAGGTTAAGAATCTCGGTGGTAAAGTCCCAATTTTTCTTAAACACAGTAGGATTTATCAGCGTCTGTTCCACATTGTTAATCAGCAACTTGACCCGCATGTCTTGGGTCCATATACCATCCGTCAGCGACCATGTGATCTTAGCACGTTTATTGTTTTTGGTACCTTGTTCGATGGCTCCCAGTTGCGTGATACTCACATAGTTGGTATTGACGGTGATAACCGAAGTTTGGTTATAAGCACTTCGGGTGGTAAATTTCAAATTACGACGCACTCGGAAGTAATAAGTGATATTTCCCGTATCGCGTTCCGTAAAAGGCCAGTCGTAGGTATAGGTGCCTGCAGTGGGATCATAGTCTACAAGCACTTGCTTAATCGAATTATCCCGGAAATTGGAGTCCGTACTGCGCTCCAACAACCAGGCACTGCGGTCATAATTGCTGCCACTCGCCGGGTCCACCGTCCAGCGCAGGTGTACGGATCCGGTGTTTTTATTGCTCAACTCCAGTGTTCTGGGCAGTCGCAACTGGGGAACGGCAAAACTGTACATCACACTGTTATTCCACTCCAGATTATCCGGAACTTTATTATTCAAGGCATCGGAGTGATAATTGTTTCTATTGGGTTGATACCCTATTTTGCGCTCCGTATCGATGACATAATTACCATTGTTCACATCATCCCAGCTTCGGGTCTCCACATCCAGAGCAAACGAATCTCTCTCTGCGGCACTACCTTTTTCCTGCACGATGACGGAAGGTTTGGCTACCGTGTGCACATAGAACTTGATACCATCCACCCCTTGTCCCAGAGGAGCCATCTTAAACTTCCAATACGTATCATAGGCTCCGTCCTTGTATCCCACAAACTGCAAATCGTCCGTGCGTTTGGGACGTTCGATAAACTTACGGTCTACCGCCTTCCAATCGGTCGAATAAGTCTCTTCTCGATAGTCACCCCAACTGGTGTAGTCATATCTGAGCACCAAATATATCTGCAATCCATCACCTGCGTCTTCTATAAATTTGCGCGTCGCTTCCGAATAGCGCAAGTTAAAGTAACACGCCTGCATACCTGCATCGCAACCTCGATAGAGGTTCTTCATCACAAACCGTGTATCGCTTCCGTTGTACTCGATATGCCAATTAGGGTCGGTGGTAATGTTGTAGTTACCATCGTCCCGGTAGATATCCGACCATTCGTTGCTTCCGCTGGTGCTCTCGGGTTTAAAATCCAAGAAAACCAGTCGCCACCATTTACGGTTGTTTTTGTCATACAATTCGATGCGGGCCCAATCCACATCATAATCGTCTGGACCGCTTCTGGAGTTGTCCCATGACATGATGGAGAATGCAATAAAGCCCGGACAAGCCTGCGTCTGCATGTTATTGAAATTGGCATCAGATGAGGCCGACGCTTTCGGCATCCAGACTTTATCCAGTTGAAACTCCCGAATAAATCGACAATATGTGTAATTGGGATGCCATTCATACGCATTAACCGGCATCAAACCTGTGACTAACAAGGTGATCGTAATCACCAGTTTATATACTTTTTTCATAGGGGTAAATTAGTTTCAATTATTTGGTTGAAAATCCGATGCATTAAATATCTGACTAGTCGTAGTTACCACATCCATACTGCCAGCAGAATTGTTACCGGTGAGGGAAACATTGGCGCAGTGACCTATATGAATAGGTTCAACACTGATTTGTGGAACAATATAAACTTGTTTCATACGATTATAGGCTGATAATAGGTAAAACATGACATTTTCCTTGACCTAATCCATATGCGGCATTTAGAGACCCATCGTATTTTTTATTGTTAGTATCAATAATTCTAAATGTTGTACCTTCAGGCAGAGTCACTGAAGGCAAAACGATATTAAAGTTAGTTGGTGAAGTGCTTAGCGGAACAGCAGATGTACATTTTAACTTGACACTTCTGGAACTGCCGCCGCTGATAGTAACAGTACCAGATTCTGTACCCACACCCGCAGATGTAAATTCTCCCGCTATAAATACTTGATTGGAAGACATTACAGGAACTGTGATTGTTATACTGTCTACGCTAATGTTGCTGGTGTTGGATTTTAATTGCAATTTCAGTTGCAATAACGAAGCTATGGGATTAAAATCGAACTGATAGATTGTTTTTTGCTCATTGATACTGACTATAGAATGGGCAGGCATCAAATCATTAGCAAAATTATCAACTTGATAAGTTTGTTCCGCAGGCAAAGTATAAGTGACATTACTATTGTTATAATGAGCAGTTGTAGGATAGGTCACATGAACATTAGTGTGCAATTTCGTTGCCCAATCGGTAAACTCAAAAAAGCCATAGCGTGTATTCGCACCGTTGGTAAGAGTTAGATGCGCCACAGAATCTCCGTTTGCTTCCTGCAACCGAATTTTGTCCCCTTCTCGCCAATAAAAGTATATTTTGTTCGAATCTGCGACGGTTTGCCCTATATTGATCCTCCTTGGTGAAGAGGCCTCATCATCTCCGGGCATGGAACCTCTCAAGGTAATGCGTTTGGGAGCGGCCACGGCGCCGGTGAAGTCCAATCGATAGGGAGCATCCGTGCTGCCCACATTCGCCTCCGGCGTATAGGTGAATTTAGCCGTGCGAACGGTCTTGTACGTGGCGCTGTAGTACTTCACATCCATGGCCAAGGTGTTCTGCGGACCATTGATCACGATATAGAAGATACCATTGGCCTGACCGGCAACGGCGCGACAGGTATCGCCCCAGAATGCGGCCACCTCATCCTCTGTGGTCACCGTTTCGCCCTCTGGGGGAAGGCAGGTAATGGTCATAGACGATGGAAACTCAGGGTTAATCACCGCCTGCCAATTGGGTTTGGAACTTGGATCACCTGGAATAACAGGCTCCTCCGGTTTAGGTTTGCATGCTACGATACTCACCAATACCACGCTTAAAAACAATAGTTTCTTCATAATATTTATGGTTTTATTTATATTTTTACTTTCTGACAAATTTAACAATACAATCGATGCAGATGGGTGTCTGAGATTGCTCTTCCACAAATACATTAGCGGGATGCATATCTTCCAAAAGCAAACGATTGGAGATATAATTTACACCATTGCCATCTTTATTGTCCACAAATCCCTTAACCGCAACCATGGCATCAATCTCAGCCTTGGTAGCTAAGCGTTTGCAACTGATATAGGGCTGTGTAAGAATAATACGGAACAATCCATCGCCGTCGCGTGTGAAGCCAACAACGCGCATAGTGGTTTCTGGAAATAAGTAATTGTGAAGTGCAATGGCTTCTAATGCACGACCAAGTGTTGCGTAGATGGATGCTCGAAGTTTAATAACAGCTATATCTCCGGTTCTTCCATACACTTTGGCTTCTGCACCATGGGCTATGATCCTGCCGTATTGCGCTTCTAACCATTCATCTGCATGTTCTACCCAAACACCTTTGGCGTCTGCCCAGGCTTGGAGTTGACGTTCCTGTTCTTCGTCTATTTCCCAGTTGCTTGGGCTTTCTCCTTGGCGGCTTGCAGCATCGCTACCTGCTCCAAGGCTTTCTCTCGCGTTATTACATACGATGAGCGCCCCAACGAGGAGCGGACCAGCCGAGCAGACTCCTGCATGCTCTGGTTGATTAAATTGTAAAAGGTCTCTTGTGCCATTAAGAATCTCGTTTACTTGTTTATCTATGAGTTGTAAATCCATATTGTTGCGTTAATGGTTGTCGTTAGCCCTAAAGGGCGTCGTAGCGGTCTCTGACCCCGTGTCGCTCCTATACCCACTCTATTTCCCAATTCAGGTGCAGCAACTGATCCATACTACTTAACAGGGATAATCGTTCTGCCCCGACAAGGTTATCCAACAGAAAATATCCGGGTTGGATAAAATAGTAGTTTTTGATGCGTCTGCGCTTCATGGTATCATCATACAGAATGACCTTTCGATGGCCCATCCTCAGGTCCAGGTCAGCCACCTGTTCAACCCCCACCTCTCTGATGGCTTCGCGAAAAGTCAGTTTGGCATTGGTTTTCTGAATCATGCGTCCGTCCGGTAGGTAGATTTTTAATATCCGTTTCTGCTTATTGTCCAACCAAATCAGTTGCTCCTCCGTCATGCGAGCAATGCGGCGTTGCAAGGTCGCAGATTCCTGTTCGCGGATTCTTTGAGCCACATGCACCAGCAAGTCCGTAGGAACAGGATGATCCAATTCACTCAGCACATTGTACGCTATTTTCAAATCCTTGATTTTCATCTGATTTCGTATCTCACCTGTTTTTCGCCCCTGCTCAACGGATATACTTCTCCAATTTGCTTGCAAAGGTACAACGATTTTTTGGAATGTGCAATTTTTTTTGGCAAAAAAAGATGATTTTATCATCTAAAGGCATATTTTATCACCTGCGTCAGGAGTTTACTCATAAAAGTAGGTGCAAAAAAAGTGGCTCCCCTCTCAGGAAGCCACCCGTTTTCGTTAGGCACCGTGATATAAACTGTAGCCTTACCTATAGGCCGAAGGCCGCTCTACTCCACTACTCCACTACAGGCCTCTGGCCGCCACTACTCCACTGTAGGCCGTAGGCCGTCCTCTAAACTGCAGCGGACCGCTGTCTGCTCATGTCGCGTAGCGACGGGTAATGCAGCAGGACTATGTCCGTCGCTGCCGGGATTATGTAAGATAGGTATACCACCATAGGTGGGTGTGATAAGGGAGACTGATTAGGTCTGAGAACTTGTTCTCAAGACTAAGCAGACTGCCTTAGCGCATAAGCCGGCAGGCTAATACCTATTTTACCGGACATGTGCCGTAGGCACCGTGATATAAACTATAGCGAACAAGATTCGCGTCAGGCGCAGCCGTCTAAACCAGGGCCTGGCCCATCACCGAACCCAAGTCTGATTGCGGCCCAGCAGACCACGTTTGTCGAGGCTGCCACGGAGAATCAGTTTACCGTCCTCCAGGTAAATGCGAGCGTAGTAGAACTTACCGTTATTCGGATCGAGCACTTTGCCTTCACGCAGTTCGCCGTTCACCTCCTTCATGCCGCGAATAATCACCATTCCTTGCATGGGTTTGTTGTGGTCATCACCCTCGCACTCAATGCATATAGCATCCTTGGGACCTTCCAGCAATTGGGTTATTTTACCGTAATACAGGCCATCGGAAGCCTTGTAGATATTCACTACGGAGACTTTTTTACCGGTTTTGTCATCCACGGTGGTCCAATCTCCAACAATCTGCGCTACTTGCGCCATCGCTGCCAATGGCAGCAGAGCGAAAAATAAAAAGATTTTTTTCATACTCGTTAATCGCTAATCGCTAATCGCTAATATTACTTGTAAGCAGGTCATAAATGTGGATTATTGTCAAAGTTTTCTTTTTCGTTAGGGATTCGCTTCAGTGTGCATACACATAATCTTGTCCGACTGCATGTTGGTTAGTGCCGTTAGGGCAATCTCGGCTATTTCCTTCTCCCTACCTATCAGTTTTGTCATACAAAAATGATTTATAAAATTGGGCACAAAGTTACAATTTTTTTCTGAAATATGTGCCAAATTTAGCCTCTCGCCTAAACTAGTGATTATAGCGATTATAGTATATATTCTCCGGTTTGAATTTATCTTTGATTTCAGGTTGCTCAGCAGGCACGCCTACGGGCACGATACACAGAGGAATGAGCGTTTCGGGCAATCCCAACAACTCCTGTGCCTGACGGTAACGCTGGGAAGGATGAAGGCCGGTCCAGACCGCTCCCAATCCCATGGCATGGGCAGCCAACAGGAGGTTCTGGGTGGCAGCAGATACATCGTTGATCCAGAAATCTCGTCCTTCCCCCGGTAAGGCTTTACTCATATCACCACAGGGGATGATGGCACATGCGGGATGATCGGCACAGTGACTGTAAGGAAACGCTTCGCCCAACTGGGCCAGCAGGGAGTCTTCGGTAATCACCACAAAAGCCCACGGTTGACTATTCATGGCCGTGGGAGCAGCCATCGCGGCGCGAAGGAGTGTCTCGATTTGTTGATCGGAAATTTTTTCACCGGTGAAGTCTCTCACGGAGACACGTGTCATAAGATTGATAAGTGCACATTCCATAGGACTGGGTTGTTGATGACTGCAGCTTAATAAAGCCAAAATAGTCAGGGTGAATAAAATGGTTTTTTTCATAGTGCGTATTTTTATGCGATTTACAATAGTAATGCAAATTTTGGTGATTTAGATACAAACAAAACGGTGGCTCCCTGTCTTTTCGTACTTAGCTATAAGTGACTGCGGTAATTGGTATAACCATGAAGGGAGGTATTTAACTCCATTGTGCCGTCATAGATAACCTGATCACTGAGAACTTCGTCTGAAAACAATTGCCTGACATAGGTGAGGCCTTTGAAAAAATCCGGATGTACGGTGGTGGCAGACTTAATCTCATACAGATGCAGATGCATTGCATCTTCCTCAATCAAGTCCACCTCATGGGATCGGTCGCGATAAAAATATAAATTATTATCCAATCCCTGATGAAAACGCTCCTTTACCCGATCTGCCACTACCAGGTTTTCAAATAAAGCGCCTCGTATAGGGCACGCAGCGACATCCACCTCGGTGTGCAATCCCAGCAGATAACACAATAATCCCGTGTCATAGAAATAGAGCTTGGGGGCCTTGATAATTCGTTTGCCTAAATTTCGGAAATAGGGTTGAAGTGTAAATACAACATAACTGGTTTGAAGTACACTCAGCCACCCCTGAATCGTCTTGACAGAAACCCCAACCTCATTTGCCATAGCGCTACCGTTAAACTCGGTGCCCACTCTGGATGCACACAGACGAATAAACTTCGTGAACAGGTTGATGTCCTTGATATTGGAAATCATGCGCACATCGCGCTGAACATAGGTTGAAAAATAGCTGTCATATACATTCCAAGCTGGTCGACCATCGCCCCAAACCGCAGGAAAGAAGCCCTTCAATAACAGGGTATCCGTTGATAATGGCGCTTGGGATGCACCTAACTCACCGAGCGAAAAAGGCAACAATCGCAGAATAGCCACCCTTCCTGCCAAGGACTGACTTATGTTGTACAACAAAAGAAAATTACTGCTGCCTGATAGCACAAATCGTCGAGACTTATCCTCATCTACCAAAACCTGAATCGCTGAGAATACTTCTGGAAGATATTGTGCCTCGTCAATGATCAAACCCGATGAGTATTGACTCAGTACCATCATAGGATCTTGTCGCACCATATCACGTACGGACTCCTGCTCCAAATTGAGATAAGCATAATCCGAAAACATCATTTTGCACAAAGTGGTTTTACCAGACTGACGGGGTCCGGTAATGGATAGCACCGGAAAAGTCTGCGACAGATAAGAAACAACTGATTGTAATTTTCTGGTATACATAGTATTGCCTCATGATTTAGCCGATTTGGAGTTGAATTCCAAATCGGCTGCAAAATTACATAAAAATTTGGAATTATGCAAATAATTTTGGCAAAAAAACACGAGATATGAGAGAAATATCAGTATATCGCTCATTTATAGACAATCATAATTTAATGATATACAAACATATAGAGTGTATATTGGCGGATTTGGAATTCAACTCCAAATCGGCCAAATAAGTGCGCAAAACAAATCGCCTCATCGTGGTTCATGCCCCAGATAGGTCGTGATACGTTTCTTGCCGTTGGCTTTCATACTCTCGTAGTACAAAGCGCCATCCTCAAAATGGAAACTCTTATCACCAAACGTGGTACTGGGTTCCAAATAAGCGGTGTCAGTGGTGCAAATAACAGAACGACGATTCATATCTATCTGCGCATCAGCACGTCCCGCTACCTTCTCCAATATACCTTCCGCATTGGCTTTTAAGCTGCCCTTATTCATCTCAATACCGGCATAGGTATCGTCTGTTTTCCAGTTCAATGGATTAATCACCAGCGAATTGGTGCCCAAAACGATATTGGGGCTGACGCAATCGGGACCCTCGGTGTTCCAAGTGATATAGCAACCCGTATCTTCTTCCCCTTTGGCAAACGGAATACCAGCCTGGTCACACCAATCCTGTGTGGCACACATACCGATAGCATAAACAGCCACAATACGGCTCTTGAGTTCGGGGTGCTGCTTCATATACGTATCCATCACAATGTGCATATTGGCCGAACCTTGAGAGTGGGAAGCAAACAATACAGGACGAGAGGTATTGATATACGTGAAATAATAATCCAAGGCTGCATTCAGGTCGCACCAGGGTTCGTTCTCGCGACACATCCCGATAAACTCTTCATAAGTGGAGCTTTGGGAGATACCTACCATAGACACTTGACGGTAGTAAGGAGCATAGACATTGGTATATCCCGAGAAACATTCCGCGTTCTGCTGATACGAATAGAGAGCTTTGTCTCTCATATAGTCATCCACCGGGCTGATGAGGGTGGTACAGGAAGGATCGACAGATGTGGGGTAGATATAAAACATATCCACCTCGTGCAGGATAGGGGATTTGATCATCCAATTGTCCACCAGGGAGTAATCCATAGGTTTCAAACCGGTTGGTTCCTCATTACAGCCCGTTAGGGCTACACAGGCTGCACATAGCAGCATCAAAAAGACTTTTTTCATCATTACAATATTTATAACAGTTCAACGTTAATACAACAAACCAAACGCCCATAGCGGAAGGATATTGCCAGCGGCATATTCGATATCATCGCGCACCACATATGCGTTAGGTACATCTGCTATTTGTTTTTGGGTTTTGTTTTTTCCTCCGACCTCAAAGGTGTACTCATGGATGCAGAAATCTCCTTTTCTGGCAGCTATGACATCACTTATAACTTGTGTCTGGTTATAAAAGAAAGTCTCCCGTATGGAACCAAGGTCCGCTTTCTCTCCCACCAAAACATACTGCATATTGGTATTGTCCAAATATACTTTTTCCACTTTGCCCAGTCCGCGCATACCACCCGTGTTGTCGCGCAACTGAGAAATCATCCCTGCTTTTTCCATGTACAGCAGGTAGTTGGGTACATCGTTACGACTGATACCCAATTCCCCAGCCAATGCCTGTGCATCGGGTTTGTAGGGTGCTGATTGAGCCACTATACTCAGCATCCGTCGTAACTTACGAGCGGTAGCGGGGGTCATTTTGGCATATTGAGGAATATCCAGTTCTAATGTTTGGCGAATAACCTGCTCCAATCGTGTCAGATAGGCACCTTCCATGGTAAAGGGATAATAACCTGTTTGCAGATACTGACGAAAGAGAGGAAGAGGATGTACGCCATCGGGTAATAGGGCTTTTCCCGTCAATATATCTGAAAGGGTATATGTAGGCACCTGAATATGATGCACGAGCTTAAGGTATTCTCTAAAAGACATACCATACAACTGCGTCATCACCATTCTGCGAGATAAATCGGCCTGTACTTCCAGCAAATCCAAGACAGACGAACCTGTAATAAACACTTTCAAATTAGGATGCGCGTCATAAATCTGCTTGATTTCCCGGCTCCATCCCTCGTATTTGTGTATCTCGTCTATATACAGGTGATCCCCACCCTCTTTGATAAAATCATCCGCCAGTTCTATCAACGTATGGTTGGTGAAATAACTATGATCTGCTGACACATAGAGTGGATTTTCATTTGGGGTGGCTTTGATGTGTTGCAGTATCATGGTTGTTTTTCCTGTTCCGCGAGCACCCACGAGACAACTGAGGCGTAAATTCCAATCGATTTGATGGAATTTATACCGATGAAAATCATCACTCGTCAGTTGAAGCAGCTCTTTCATATAGAGCAATAACGATGGTTCTATCATAGGCTAACATCATTAATTTGCACCTTTGAAAGTGCACACAACACTTAAATATGCACTTTTCAGGGTGCAAAAGTACAACAATTTTGCGACATGTGCAAAAAAAAATGCACTTTTCGGTGCATTTTTTGCTTCGCGATTATTGTTTCACGATAGTGGTTCGCTATGCTCACGATAGTGGCTGCGCGAATTTCGTAGTCGTAGGGGTTAGGGCTTCAGGCAGCCTATGGGCACCACATAGACACCGTCTTCTTTTCTTTGATAGGCATATCTTCCTATACCTGTTAATACCATACAAAATGCAGGTGACAACATCTTGTCTGTGTCAATCTTTGAGGCTAATGAACGGAGGTTCTTGGCACCTTCTTCAATACTGGTTGGACCACCTAACTTAACCTCTATTAAACCATATGTTCCATTTCTGCGATGAAGGACGGTGTCACATTCCAAACCATTACTATCACGAAAATGGTATATTTTGCCATCCAAAGCGTCAGCATATACGCGCAAGTCACGTACAGCCATTGTCTCGAACAAAGTTCCCATTGCTTTGGTATCATTGAGCAGATCTTGCGGTCCTATGCCAAGGGCAGCAGTAGCTATACTTGGATCTACAAAATAACGTGTATCACTGGTTCGTATAGCTGATTTACTGCGTAGATTGGGATTCCAAGCTTCCATGTCTTCCACCACAAAAATTTTTCTAAGTGCTTTCAGATACGCAATAATCGTGTTGGCACTCATAGCATCCACTTCGTTTGATTTCATATCTTGTTCTATGGTATCAATACTGGCTTGAGTAGCCTGGTGACGTGCATAACTGCGGAGCAATTTGCGGGTACTTATCTCATTATAGGTTGTATTGTCTACATCCTGCATCTCTTGTGTAGCGACAGCATCAATGTAGTTGAAAGATTGTTTCAAAGCTACACGCTCAGATTTATCAATCGCTTTGGGCCAACCACCACGGCAGATGAGATATGCCAAATGAGACAACTTGTCTTTGTCTTCATCCATAGTGACTACTTCGAAATGACCATCAAATAATTCGGACAGACTGACTTGTCCATTGCTGTCTCCTGATTCCCATAGTGACATTGGTCGCATGGTTAACCATGCAAATCTTCCGGTTCCTGTATGTGAGATGATTTGCATTCCATCTTTGGTTTTGCTGACAGGAACGGCTGAACCAGTAAAGATAAACTGTCCTTCTTCACTTCTACGATCCACCACAAATCGGGCAGCATCCCAAAACTGAGGAGCCATTTGCCACTCGTCAATCAGTCTTGGCGTTGCTCCTTGTAGCAATTCGTTAATGGCAGTCTCCGCCAAGAGCAGATTTTGCTCCTGAGTTCTGGGATCATTCATAAACAGTACACTCTTGGCTTGTTGCATAGCAGTTGTTGTCTTACCGCACCACTTGGCTCCCTGGATTAAAACGACACCTGCAGCCTCTAACTGTTCACATAGTAACCGATCTAAAATGCGAGGTTTATATTCGTGCATATTGTTATTGAATTAAAATCGGGTGCAAAATTACAGAAAATAAATGACTTACGCAAATTTTTCAGCAAATAATTGCTAAATTTGAGAATATTTTGTTGCTAAATTTGAGGATATTTTGTTGCTAAATATACAGACTCCGTCTTCTTTTCTTTGATAGGCATGGTTTAAAAGGACGGCTCTCCGTGTCTACGGGCAAAGCCCTAGTTATACTGCAAAAAAAATGCACTTGTCGGTGCATTTTTTTTAGTTTAGAGAACGGACTTCGTCCTACAGTTGTCGTAGCGCGTCAGTGCGTGTCGTAGGGGTCTCTGACCCCGTGTCGTAGCAGACTATGTCTGCGTTTCGTAGCGCGCCAGCGCTTAGTCGCTCGTGACTACGCTGCTGCCGCCGATGGTCAGGCCTACAGGCTGTGGGCCGCTGACAGGATCCATGCCAAAGGCTACACATACGTCGTTCTTTACCTCTAAGGTAATATAATCTACTTTAGGTTGAATATAGGATTTCATAAGCTTTATTGCGATTTTTGTTTCACTAGATTTTCAGTTAGATTTTTAAGTTAGATTTTCAGTTAGATTTCTCCCGACTTGTCGGGAATAAAACCAATCTTGCGTTCCAATATTTTCAGTGAGATTTTCTCTTAGATTTTAAAATCTTTACTAAAAATCATACTAAAAATACGTCGATCATACTATTTGGGGGCGCTGCGCTTAAAATCTTACTAAAAATCCAACTTAAAATCTAAACTCAAGGTCGGAAGATTTATTCCATCTTCTGACCCATTGCGTTATACTTCACGCCATCTCTGATGATAATCAATTGACCATTGACAAGCATTTTACATTCTGCATTTTGAATTTTGAATTCTGCATTCTCCAATCCTGTGGCCTCGTTGATGCCCAATGCGATATAACGACCCGCAGCCGAAGGCGGATTTGTGGATACATTAGCCAAATCAATGAATGCACGATTCTTTTTGATGGTACTGCCAGTCAGAGGGCTGACAATCTGGTTGCTGGCCAAGAGGGCATATCCGGCATGGTCGTTGACAAAGTTCACGCTCAATACAGAGTCTGCTGCCAACCAACCAATCATGTGGTCGTTATCAACTGCTGCAGCAACTGCTTCGCCCTCGAGGGTGAGGACTATTACAGCAGAATCTGCCTTGAAGATATAAGCGCCACCGGCTACTACGTCACTGAGTTTCACTTTTGCGCAGTAGAGTTTGGAAGCATCTTTGTAAGACGGTACATACAGTCCCTCTACACCTTCCATGGCGATGAATTGCTTATCCAGGCAGATGGTACCGTAGTTGCCGGAAGTTACCTCGCGGGTGTAGGTTTCCAGATTGAGGAATTTCAGGCGTTTTGCCTTAGCCAGAGGAACTTCGTAGATAAGGGGTTTCTTCTTAGCAGCCTTATAAATAGTAGAGTTGCCGAAAAGGTCCATTAAATTGGCAACGGCTTTGAAGTAAACATCGCTATTGAGTATACAATTAGCAACATCTACATTACCACTCTTCATGAGTTTTTGCACAACGTAGGTCATACCTCCTGAAATAGCGTAGTTGATGCCTTCTACTCGACAAGGCAACTCACCAAACACAATCAGTTCACCTCCTGTACACTTGCCCGTTTCATCCTTCACTTGGGATATTCTCTGTGTAAACTCAGATTGCAAATATTCTGTATACTCATTATTCCCCAAATAAGCAGCGGCATCTGCAGAAATATACAAGCTATCTTTTTTACCCAGATCAGGTGCCACGCCATCCAACGTGATGAAGCCCTGGAAGATATATTTGCCTCCTACCGTGTCTATTACGGCAAAACTATTTTGATAGAGGGTGTTGACCGAGTCACGCAATCCCTGGTTGGCATCAGCCAAAGCAATCACATCTTCGTAGTTTGTGCCACGCCATGAGAAATAAGTTTCCAGCGAAGCTTTTTCGGCAGCATTGTCAGCCCACACAGTAAGACTGCTTAACAGAATGCCAGCGGTAATAACTAATTGATTAATTGTTTTCATATCTTTCTAATTTTGAATTTTCGTTATCCTTATTTCTCACTTGCAATCAATGCCTCCAATAGTTTGGCAGTACCTTTGAAGAATACATCACTATTGAACATGCATTTGCATATATCTGCATCGTTCTCATAGTTGGTCTCCGCCCATGCTTTGTACACCAAATCCACATACGAAGAGTACAGTTCACTAACGGCGTTCAGCCCATTTACACGATAAGGCAGTTGGGTATAAGCCGCAATCAGCGTCGAAGGTGATTCTACACTAGCGCATTTAAACAACTCATCATTCATAGCTGGATACAGAGAAACGATTGTTGTTGTATATGTGCGGAAGTCGTAGTTGGCCAACACCTCTTCGGATGCTTCGATAAAAGCAGCATCTTCCAGTGGTTGTACCTGAGCATCTTGTGTTGTAGCCAAGTGAATTATGAATCCAGCCCCATAGGTAGAGTCGTACTCTACATAACTGTAGGTATTCAAACTATCCTGGAACTGCTTCCACACTACTGGATCGCGCCACTTAGCATAGAGGGTGATGGTGGAGTCTTTAGTTGCGGTAATAGCTTTATAAAAATTAAATTTCTCGCCCATGCTCTGAGCATCGGTGTACCAATCACGGAACTCATAGCCTTGTGCTGTAGGCTTGGCAGGTTCGGTCAGTTTATTACCCGTAACAATCGTATCGTTCTTGATGGCCTCGCCATGTCCTTGCAGGTCGTAAACTACTACGATTTTAGCGGGCTCAATATACTCTTTCACGCAATAGTGACCATTGAGTTGGGGTCTCGTGATAGTACCTTTGCAGCCAGTGAACATTTGGGCACTCCAGCTGGCAGGTTCATCACCAACAGTGGTTGGCTCAAACTTAACGCCATCGCAACTGCCATCTGCGCAGGTATCAACTTGTAATGAGGTGCAACCAGAGAACATGCCATAGTAGCAGAGTTTTGCCAGGGAGTCTGCTTTCATCTCGGGAACTTGGGTTAAAGCGGTGCAACCATAGAACATTTGTTGGTAGCAGTTTTCTGCCATTTTGGTAGCAGGTAATGCGGGAGCAGTGGTTAAAGAGGTGCAACCTCTGAACATGTAATAGCAGCTATATTTAGCCGCGGTTTCTGCTGAAATTGTAGGGGCGTCGGTTAAAGCGGTGCAATAATCAAACATACTTTCATAGCAATTCTTCGCCAGTTTCTTAGCAGGCAATTTCAGGTCTGCAGCAGATACCAAATTCTTGTTTTGATAAAATAACCAATAGAACCCAGACTCTGTCATGGTATCCTGCTCGCACGAAGCATCATAGAGTGACATGATATTACCACCAACAGCAATGGAGTCATCTTTACCAAAGAAGAAGGTGAAGTAAGCATTATTGGTACCCACTGTAGCATTCTTGCCATTAACACCTTTGGCACGGAAGAAGACGGTGTCGCCTTGGTTAAGGGCGATAGGATTACCTTTCTTGCGCG
>DCIY01000007.1:32053-106146 GCA_002317295.1 Bacteroidales bacterium UBA1714 | reverse complement strand
TGACACTGCAGGGAGCATTGGTTTCGTCTAGTACCGACCAGTTCAGCGCTTTGGGACTCATGGGCAGAGAGATGTTGCCGGCAATGGCTTCCACTTCGATTTCGTAATCGCGGTTACCCAGTACGATGCTGTCCAGGATAATGCGTACTTGGCCGTCCTTAATCTCAATAGGCGTCTCGGCTCGGGTACTGCCATATGTGGCTACCAGCAGACCGCTGGCGTTCACGGGGTTGGCCGTAAACGTGAGTCCGTCGGCGGAAATGGTTCCCAATGTCTCAGGTTCGCAACTGAGCGTATGTTTTTTGTAATCGTGACTGATAAAGGCTCCTTCGGCTGTCCAAGCACGAAGGGTGGGCGTATAACTGGCATAAGCAGGAATGGAGGTAAGCGGAGAAAGAAACTCCATCTTACCGGCATCCTCACTGTCGGGAGCTGTACTGACCACAAACATGGAATTGGGTAATCGGCGTGGTGTGTTTTCGGTAGTGGGGTTTTGAATCTGACCAAACAGGTTCATTTGTGCGCTACCTCCTCCATCCGCTCCGGCGGCGTAGGTCGCTCCCATCACCTGGAGAATGGCACACAACTCGGCCGTCTTCATACCGGGTTTTTCACTAATCATCATCCAAAAACGATCGCCTGTTTCGTTGGTGGCAAACATCGCCCGTGGATAATCCATATTACAATATCCTTCGGTCGTGTTACGCGGCATCAGTTGACCATGTTTCATCACCAGGGCATTGCCCGTCATCATTTGGGTAATATGGGGACGAATCGAATCGGATTGGGAGAAAATATCGAGATGAATACAAAACGTATCGCCTACTTGCAGTGGTTGGAGGAATGTCTGCCCGCTGCCTCGCCCTTGCAGCACGCCCTGCCCCGACTGAATGCGGGTGCCTCCGTGGTTATTGACACTAACGACGGTACAATGCATATCCTCGTTGATATTCCATTCATCGGGCTGAAATACCACCTCTATACCATCGGTGCTGCGCGTGGACTTGGATCCTATGTATTCATTAAACAACGCTATCTCATCTTCATTAGGGTTGGTCCGAGTGCGGTTACAGTCCCTTATCGCGTGGTGGCTACCCTGAATAGTCATATAACCATCGTACCACATATCTTCAATAAACGCCCGCTTCTCTTTGGTAATCATCACAAATCCAACCGATTGCTTGGGATCATCACCCGGATAACCGCGATTCCAGTTAAACATCGGTTCGCCAATCAACCAACCATTGCGCGCTGTACCACTCAGACACTGACCTTCACACCCTGCTAATGTGGGATCTACCTCAATATTGGGGGTCCCGCACCAGAAATTGCAATTGACAGAACCAATCGGACGGTGATTGGCATAACTCATCTGCTGGTGTGCATCCGTGAGCAATTGAAAAGTACCTACTTCTCCCTGAGACTGCCATTCCTCAATCTTGTTGTAGGGATTGGTCATGTCCGTTTCGAGTACGTAAAGAGTGCGCAGAGCCGTGGAACGCGTAATCTGAAACTTGGTATACATGACACCAGGTCCTACCTGATAGTGCTCCAAGGTATCCACCTTCCATGGATTGTTGTTAATGACAATGGTATCAACTGCATTACAAGGGGTGATGCTCAGCATCCAATAGGCTATTGCTAACCCTCTTAAAAAGTGTCGTATCTTCATGTGAGATGTGTTAAAATTATTTTGTGCGTACAAAATTACGACTATTTTTTGACATACGCAAGTTTTTAATGAAAAAAGATGAATTTATAATATCAGTGCGTTATATGTACACAAAATTATTTATGAGCATAAAAATGCAGAAAAACAGTCCAAAATGTCACAAAAAATCAAAAAAATGTATAAAAATGCTATTTTTTAAACAAATAATTTGGTAGTTTCGATTATTTTTTGTAATTTTGCGCGCTAATTTGTCGTACATGCATATGAATATGCGTGCGAAATATAAAGGTATTAAGATTGAAGAATGAAAAAAAATCTACTATATGTTCTCGCTTCGGCAGTGCTTTGGGCCATTCCTATTTGTGCTCAACAGACAGCCGTTCCGTATGCGATGAGTTTTGAACCTGCAGATGCTGCAGAGTTGGCTAATTGGGTGCTTAATAACAATCCCGACGGTGTAACCTGCACCGATGCCTGGGTGGTTGGTAATGCGTTGCGCAGTGATGGTACGCAAGGCTTGTATGTGTCGAACGATGGTGGTGTATCATCTCACTATGGTAATCGTCCCTGTGTTCAGTTCGCCTATCGTGATTTTGAACTGGCGGATGGTAATTATTATGTTTCGTTCGACTGGATTTGTTCCGGTGAGAGTGCTGTTTTGTACGCGGGCGTGCTGCCGCATGTGGGTACTTCGGCCCAGTGCAACAACATGAAGGCAGTGGACAATAGCAATATGTTGCCCAATGTGGGTACTCCTAAATTAACCCTGAGTGGTGCTGAGACTTGGCATAACGATGGCTTCCAATTGTCGGCAACCAATATACCGGTCGCTCAAGGCGTTCGTTTGTTCCGCCTGTATTTTGCCTGGGTAAGTAGCGCTACGGATTCGTTGAGTTCGTTCAGTGCCGGTATTGATAATGTGCAAATTTCCAATGCCAACTGTGTCAAGCCCACGAACATGAATGCCGAAGTGGTGTCTTGTGACAGTGTGTTGATTAGTTGGGAAGGATCATCCTCGCGCTATCAGTTGCAATATCGCCAGATAGGTTCTTCGACCTGGTTGACGCGTTCGATCACCCAAGGTAACACTTCCATCGTGCTGGAGTCGCTGCAGGAGGGTAGTTATGATTTTCGGGTACGCGGTATTTGCTATGAGACGGATTCGCTCAATCATACCGATACCCTGTACAGCCCCTATACCTATCTGAGCAGTTTTAACCTGCTGTGTCCGGAGAAGCACTGTATCAACTATACAGCGCTGACGAATCCCAATGTGGCTATTTGTACCTCGGGTACGACCAATAGTCAGGGATATTATCAGACCCGTCAGTTTGCTTTTCAGGATACGGGTGTGGTAGATTTCGGATGGGAGTCCATCAACTCTCGCCACACGGTGATTTGGGATCAAACCGCTTATGATGAGCGCACCAACAATCAGTTGAAGATGATTCCGTCCGGATTTAATGCTTCCATTCGCTTGGGTAACTGGGATTATAATTATGGCGCAGAGGCGATTACATATCCGTTTGTCGTGGATGAAGACCATTCGATCTTACTGCTGCATTATGCCATTGTACTGGAGAATCCTTCGGGTCACGATGATGACGCGATGCCTCGATTTGTGCTGGAAATCAAGGATGGCAGAGGACAGCCGATTGATACCCTTTGCGGTCGTGTGGATTTGAACCCGCTGAATGAGGATGCTTCATGGATTCATGTTTCCTCCGGCAGTACCTACGGAGACGATATCGTGTACAAGGACTGGACCTTGTTGGGATTGAACCTGGATGCGTATGTGGGTCAGACTCTGCAAATCAGTGTGGCCACATATGACTGCTTCTGGTCGGCTCACTATGGTTATGCCTATTTTACATTGGATTGTGCTGCGGCTCATATTAAGAACACCAGTTGCGGTGCGGAGCAAAGTGTGGAAGTGAGCGCTCCGGATGGATTTAATTACTATTGGCACAACGATATCACCCCAGAAATTCGTACCACACAGACGATTACCATTGGTCTGAACGATCCAACGGATTGGACATGTACCTTGGTTTCTAAGGAAAATGAGGATTGCGAATTTGATTTGTTTGTGAATACCGAACCCCGTTATCCGGTGGCTGAGTTTGAATATACGTATGAACCGAAGAACTGCGAAAATCGCTATGTGTTTACCAATAACAGTTTTATTCGGGTGAACCACCAGGGAAAAATTAAGGACTTGATGGATGAGAGTCCGGATGCGTTTATGTGGAATTTTGGTTTTGACGATATGGTGACATCGTCTAAAAATCCCGGCGTGATTGTGTTCCCAGAGCAGGGTGGTGAGTACTATGTGACTCTGGAGGCCATGATTGGCGATGGTACAGGTACATGCCACGATGAGAAGGTTGTCAAACTGGTGGTTCCTGCTGTTGGCGAAGTGCGTCAACGAACCGATACCATCATATGTGAAGGTAATGCCGTACTGTTCCACGAAGAGATGTATGATCAAGATGGTGTATATCCGGTAGCTACGCAATCGGAAGCTGGATGTTTGATTGTGGATACATTGTATCTGACGGTGGTCCCCGTAAGTACCACCATGCTGGCAGATACTTCCATTTGCCAGGGAGAGATTGTGGAACATCATGGAATCGTATATGACAAAGATACCACCGGTGACATGGTGATGACATTCCAAAATGTATATGGATGCGACAGCGTAGTGGTTTTGCATGTCAATGTCCATCCGCGTTTGGAATTGGAAATACCTGATTCGGTTACTGTTTGCAATGATTCTAATATTTATATACCCGTCGAAGTGATCAAAGGACAATACGATAGCATGAAGGTATATATTGACAAATATGATTCGGTCTATACTTTTGGCGCTCAAGAACAGATTATGTTCCCTGTGCCTAAAGGGATGTTCCCCAACTACTATAAGGTGACCTTAGATCCAGGTCCGGGTGCCTGCATGAAGGATAGTGCGTATTTGACGCTCTTTGTGAAATATTCCAGCCAGATTATGGCACAGAAATACGGATTTATAGCCTTGCTCAATGATAAGTTTAACTATGGCGGATTCGAATATCTCAGTTATGAATGGTATCGTAATGACTCTTTGTTAACCAATGAGAATCAGTCTTACATCCATGTATCGGATGATGACTTGGGTGCCAGTTATCATGTGGTTGTTACGCGTGTGGGAGATGGACTTCGTATTCCGTCGTGCGATTTGGTGTATACAACAACCATTACCAACCTGGACGATACGCATTCGGACGTATCCGTTGTGCCTACTTTATTATACCCCGGTCAAACCATGCAAGTTACCGGATCAGGGAATGTGACCATTATGGATATGCTGGGCCGTACGATTGCCACTCAAAAGTTAGGTCAAAGCAGGGTTGTATCCTCCATGGATGCCCCTCAACAGGCAGGTATGTATTATGTGGTGTTTAACCAGGAAGAGGCTATTAAGATTTTGGTTCGTTAAGAAAATGATTGATTTGCATATATGAAAAAGTTTAGCAAAATAGTTTTGGGAGTATTAGTCGCCGGAATGGCGGCTCTCCCTATGCGTGCACAAGTCGTGTACGAATGTGATTTTGAGGATCCAACCGAGGTGAATCAGTGGGTATTGAACGCTGGTAACCGAGCCTCACAATGTCTGTGCCAATGGATGGTCGGCAAACCGGGTAATTTCAGCCAACAGGGTCAGCAGGGCTTATTTGTTTCCTCTGACAGTGCGAATGCAACTTATGTGTCCACGCAGGCGTTTAATGTGGTATCTTACCGAGCAATGACGTTACCGGTGGGACAGTACTATCTGGATTTTGATTGGCGCAGTATGGGTGGTTCATTGCAGTATGTAGGTGTAGCATGGGTGCCCCAAACTCAAGCTACGAACTCCAATCCCACGGGAGTCGGTGCTCCGGCTTGGTTCACCAACGCCAATGGTAAAACATTCCGTGGTTCCAAAGCCTGGACTTCAGCACATATGACCCTTAATGTCACTCAAGCCAGTACAACAGGTAAGTTGGTGTTTATTTGGATATCCGGTTTGGATAATTCCAAACCCAAAAATCCGTCGGGATGTGTAGATAATATTGTGATTCGCAATATCCCTGCCTCTTCGTGCTCCAAACCCACCAATCTGACTTATAGCAGCCAAACGGCCAAACTGAGCTGGAACTCTTCTGCTACACTATTCCAGGTTCGTGACTATTGTGTCAACGATGGTAATCTGGTAGAGTACGACAGTGTGGCCAGCAAGTCCCTCAATTTGCAATTACAGACGGAAGGTACGCACATATTTTATGTTCGTTCTGTTTGCGACGAAGGTAACTATTCGGAATGGGTTTCCATTTCGACCTTCCTGTGGATTCCTGGTATGCGTTGTATAGAGTATCTGGATATTGGTAATGCCGCTCATGCCGGTGTATGCTATACGGGTTTGTTTGACGATTTTATTAAGAATGGTCGTCAGGGTACGATGCGTGCATCAGCGGATACGGATCCATCTTCGGATGCGAGTATGCACGTGATTCATACAGACATCAACGAGTTAGACCCACAAACCATTAACTCGGATGGTTCTGGCGGTCTCCCGACCGTTCCGGAGGGAGAGATTGCTGCGGTTCGTTTGGGCGCCTATACATCTTCCGGTCAATCTGCAGCGATTGAATATAAGTATCTGGTACAACAAGGTATGTCCGATTTGTTGGACCTCAACTATGCGGTAGTCATGGAGTCCGGTGGACATGGTGAAGATTATCGTTACGATATCGATCAGCAACCTACGTTCCAATTGTTTGTGTTGGATGGTCAGGGTCAGTTATTGGAATCCAGTTGCACGCATCTAAATATTAAATGCGGCTTTGGAGATACCCAATCATGGCACTGGGTGGATAATGCTTCTCCCATCCAATCCGGTGCTGTTTGTTATAGTGATTGGCAAAAAGTGACGGTTAGTTTGCGTCCATATGTGGGCCAAACATTGACCATTCGCCTGTTATCTTCCCGTTGCTCCTATGATACGCACCCTGCGCACGCGTATTTCTCCATGAGTTGTCGTTCTGGCGACTTGCAGGGTTTGGCGTGCGGAGATTTCTCCACCGACCACTTTGATGCTCCAGAAGGATTTAATTATCGTTGGTATAAGGAGACGGATCTTTCCCGTACAACGATTTCAACGGATAGAACTTTGCATATTGCCAATGACGACTCGCTCATTTATATGGTTGAGTGCCATAGTTTGGTGGACAATGGTTGCTATTTTACACTGACTGCAAACCCGAATCCTCGTTTCCCGATGGCCATTGGTGATACGATGGTTACCAGTACCAATTGTCGTAATACGGTTCTGTTTACCAATCAGTCGGTTGTGCGTGTAGTGAACCGTAAGTCGGGAGCTACCATGTCGGAAGATGAACCTATTTATACATGTGTGTATGATTATGGAGACGGTGTGGTGGAAGAACAGACCGCCTTGGCTGTAAAACATGTATATCCCGATACCGGTGGTACCTATCATGCGATGATGATTGCATCCATGAATGAGGGTATTTGTCAAGATACGTTGTTTTATGATATCACGTTACCCGATTTGATTCATACAGGTGTTACGGACACCATCATAGCGTGTCAGGGAGATTCTGTGCTACTGCCTCTGGGTACGTGGGTCAAAGAAGATACCGTTTATGTGTATTATACCGAGAATGAGTATGGTTGTGAAGCTCCCAATGAGTTGCATGTCATTTTCCATAAGACTTATGCAGATACCATCAATGCTACGCTCTGCAAGGGTGGATATGTTGAATTTGAAGGCACGCAATATACGCAGGCAGGCGACTATCGTAAGGAATTAAAAACACAATATGGTTGCGATAGTGTGTTGCTGTTGCATATAGAAGCCGCTGACGAGATCAAACCCATTATTGTGGTAGATACTGTAAACGAAGAACGCGAATTTGCCACCATCCATTTGGTGGGCGGTACAGGCTATAATCGGGTAAGTTTTGAGGGAAAAGAGACCACTGATACCGTTTGGACTAATTTGGGCAGCGGTAACTATGAAATGATCTTCTACAGTGACTATCCCGATATCACCTGTGAATTGGATACGATTATTGCCATAGGAAAAGGCTGCCTGCACAATATGGTCTTCCAACGTTGGAATGATGTTTTGTCGTTGAAGAATACCGAAAATAATGGCGGTTTGCAGTTCTTGACTTATCAGTGGTATAAGAATGATCAAATTATTCCGGAGGCTACGCACTCATATTATTATGCGGAGCAGGGACTGGAAGAAGGTGGCAAGTATCAGGCGATGGTACAGTACATTGATGTGGATGGTCAAACCAAGGAAGATATTACCTGTCCATTCTATGTCAAACTCAAGAAGAACGCCTCTGTATCGGTGAATCCTACGGCTTTAAGAAGTGGGGAGACCTTTACGGTGAATGTTCCGGAACCAGCTCAGGTTCAAATATGTGATATGTTAGGCCGTACGCTCCGAAGAGAGATGCTTCCGCAGGGAAGTACTACCATGTCGGCGCCTGCGGCAATCGGATTGTATGTAGTCAATGTGCATAGCGGAGAAATCACCCGCTCGTATCGAATTAGTGTAGGAGAATAAGATTATGAAGAATATGTACGCAATATTGAAAAAAGTGTTCGTCCTGGTGCTGGTCATGGTATTGGCAGCAGGTCCGGTGATGGCTATTCCTGCGGATAATAAGCCCAAAGTGGAAAATTCACAAAAGTCGAAAGCACAAATAGAACGCGAGAAAGCTGCTGAAAAGAAGGCTAAAGAGAAAGCCAAGGCTGCTGAAAAGAAGGCTAAAGAAAAGGCTAAAGCGGCTAAGAAAAAACAAAAGGAAGCGGATAAGAAGGCTAAGGATCAAGCCAAAGCGGCTGATCAAAAGGCCAAAGAAGTCGAGAAACGTACGGAGGATAAGGCCAAAGAGTTGGAAAGACGGGAAGCAGAACAGGCAAGAGCTGCAGCCATTAGGGAGGAAGAACAGGCTAAAAAGAGTAAAAAACTGACACAAATGGAGCGCCGTATGTTTAATCAGGATATCCACTTTGTGGATTTCTGGGGCGGTTTGGGTTATTCCGGTATGGTGAATAACTATGCCTCCGGTACCAGTGACTTATATACAGGCAAGTTTGACTCCAAATTCCTTGGTGGAGGCGGTGGTTTCCTGGGTATCGGTTATGAATTGCGTCATAAGCACTTCCTGCTCAAGGTAGGTCCGGAGTTCCGATTGCTTACCTCGGTAGATCAGTTCAAGATGTCCGAACCTCTTCATTTGACTCATCAGGACTACTCGTCCATGGTTCAGTACTATAACTTTGATCCGTTCCACGAGACACAGATAGTGGGTCAGGTGATGTTACCGGTAATGATGGGTGGTAATTTTGACAAATTCTATTTCTTGGCAGGCGCCAAAGTGGGCTATACCGTCATGGGTCTATGGAATCAGGCCGGAACGCTGACCACATCGGTGAACGAGTCGATGGCCGTGGAAGAGTGGGGTAATATGCCAACGCACTATTTGGTTCAGTCTCCATTGGCAGAACATCCGTTGTATGGGGGTGAGGCCAAGGGCAAAAATCCATTTGGATTTGATGTGACTCTATCAGCAGAGTTTGGAATCAATCTGAACGATTTCTTCTCAGCAGAATGGTTGGAGGCCAATGCCGATAAGGAGCATCCGTGGCATTTCCGTTTGGGTGCGTTTATTGATTACGGTATACCCAATATGAATATTTGCCAGAATGTGCCTTTCTTCAGCGCCAAGCAAACCACTTTGGCCGATGGGACATTATGGGAGAATCCGACTGCCATCGGAACGACTTCCATTCATCAGTCGGATTGGGCTACATCGCGTGTCAACAGTTTACTGGTCGGTATCAAGTTTACGGCGATGTTGCAAATGAATAAACCGAAGATACCGAATCCACGTATGCAGATGTGGGTAGAAGATGCCTTTACTTCGCGTGGAATAGGTTCTGCTCAGGTGAACGTGTTGCCAGAGGGCAAGAAGCGTGCGCAAGTACGTACGATGAAGAAAGATGGTGGTTATCAGCAGCGCTATGCCAAGGGTAACTATACCTTGTGGGCCAATGCCAACGGATACCTGCCTAGTGACACCTTGGACTATACGCACGAAGGCGATTTGCAGGATACGATTCGTTTCCGCCTGATACCGAAACCCAAATGGGCAGGTTGGGTACATGACAGTAAAACGGAAAAACTGGTTGTCGCTACCTTTACCTTTACGGATGAGGCAACGGGTGAAACTTCTCAACTGATGTCGACGTTAGAGTCTGCAGCTCAGTTCAGTTTCCCATTGGGTCATACGTATCGTGTTAATATACAGGCAGAAGGTTATCATGGTAAGGATGCTCGCGTAGCCGATCTGTATGCTACCGATCACTATTATCTGGATCCCGTTATCCGTGTGCGTCGTGTGTTGATTCTCAAGCATATGTACTTTGCCACAGATAAGACGGATATCTTGCCAATGTCTGAAAATGACCTGATGACTTTGTATAATTTCCTGACGGAGAACCCGAAGATTCGTGTTCTGATTACGGGTCACACCGATTCTCAGGGTACGGATGCATACAACCAGAAGTTGTCTGAAGGTCGTGCCGCCAGTGTAAAGGCTGAGATGGTGAAACGTGGTATTGATGCCTCGCGCTTAGAGACCGATGGTAAGGGAGAAAGCGAACCGATTGATACCAATGAGACCGATGAAGGTCGTCAGAACAACCGTCGTGTTGAGGTAACGGTTCTCAATGCCGAAGATGCGGTAGAAGATGTGTACTAAAATAATCATGATGAAACTATTAAGATCCTCGTTCGCTAGAGCGATATGTATATTTGGCGTGTTGGTGCTGAGTCTTTCGCTCTCAGCCCAATCGCGCTACAAGAATACGAATAATGGAGTGAGCCATTATTTGAGTCTTCAGTTCCAAGGCGGTGAGGCCAATATGTTTGCGCCCAGTGAGAAGATTCCTTTTTCTCCCGGTTTGGGAGGAGATGGCCAGATTGCGTTCAGTTATGAAGTGCAAAAACGTCGGTTCTTCTTTAATGTGGGTATCCATGCTCACTATACCTACACGCAAACGAAATTGGACCAATATATGGAAGCCTTCCCTCAGCATGACCGTTATGGGGAAGAAGTTTCTTACCGATATCACTATTCTGACCTAAAGGAGGGACAACAGACCCTGACTGTGGGTGTGCCTATTCAGTTTGGTTGGTACATGGGAACCAATGTGTATATGGCATTGGGAGTGAAGACCGAATATCCGTTGATGCATACGTACAGCACCCAAACCAATATAAAAACCGATGGTGTGTATGCGCGTTTTATTCAACCGTTTGAAAACAATCCGTTCTATGGATACTATCCTTCGTTCCCCTTCGCGTATGCGGGTACGTATGATAATAAGGTATGTCCATGGATTAGTCCGACACTGGAAATAGGTGGTCGTATTCGTATCAAAAAGAAAATCGCCTTGCGTTTAGGTGGTTATCTGGAGTATGGTATACCCATCGGTGTGGCGCGTGATAAATCGTTTGTAGATTATTCGGCCATCAATTCCGATGTACAGACCCGAACTCAGGAAGATTTGGCTTCCAATTTGATAATCAATAGCGCGTTGGATTGCAATGCGCTCAGCCGAAACTACAGTCGATTTGCGGTTGGAATTAAGTGTGCTTTTCTCTTCCATCTCAAGTCGAAGATTCCTTGTGTTACCTGTCAGGATGATTCGGGTATTCGTTATAAACCTAAGAAAAATAATAAATAATATAACCATATGAAACAGTTTTACTTTGTCGTATTCCTGATGACGAGTTTGGCACTATCGGTTAGTGCGACCACATCAGAAGTTCTTCATGAGGGTTTTGAATCCGGTGCTCTGCCTGCAGGTTGGAGTCAGGAGTATGTATCACGTCCCATTACGGTGGGTGTGGATACAGCCGCTTATTCCTGGAAGGTGGAAACATCAGACTCTCTCCGTTTTCCGTTTGGAGCCATGGCTGGTTCATCCCGTGCTTACGCCCGAAACGCTACTACGGATGAGTTGCGCTTTAAGACTCGGTTGATAACACCGGTATTAAACCTGACTCAGGGTTTATTCCAGCCTCAATTGGTTTTTTCACATGCCGAACCTGCCAAGGCTGGTTCCAGCGATACGTTGCGGGTGTACTATCGTACCTCGGCATCGGATATATGGCATCCGTATCAAACGGCTGTGTATGCGCGAAATGCGGCTTGGAAAACCGAGATTATTGGTGTGATTGCTCCGAGTTCCACATACCAGTTTGCCTTTGAAATCACCGAAAATATGGGTTATGGTGTCGTGCTGGACGAAGTGATTGTTCGTTCCACACCCACGTGTATGAATGTGACCAATCTGAAGGCTACCAATGTACACGCGTATGATGCCTTTCTGAGTTGGTCGGAAGAAGGTTCGTTCAACGAGTTTGAAGTGATGTTGACCTCGGCTCCTGTCACCGATTTTTCGACCATCGATCCAACCATTATCGTTCGGGATATCAAGAATATTTACAATACGGAAACCACGATCACCGGTCTTAGTCCCGAAACGACTTACTATGCGTATGTTCGTTCGGATTGTGCAGAAAACCAATCTGGATATACTGATTGGGTAGGAACGCAATTTACCACGCTGGTGGTTATTAACCTCCCTTATTCACAAAACTTTAACAACCCCACTGTTTTTGAAGGTAATGTCTACTTTGGTACTCCATATGGTTGGACTATCGGCACCAGTATGGATATTCCGATACCGTTTGTGTACAAAGGGGGAACGGCGGCTGAACGTGCGCCATTCTCCATTGACTCTACGGCATATCTGAGCTTTAATGGAGCCTTAAGTGCTACTTCTTCGGCGATTGAAGTGGGTGAGTATGCCTATGCAGTAACGCCGGAAATCATTGATCCTTCCATTCAAGGTACTGAAATTAGTTTTTGGGCCACGGCTTATGATAAGGTCACGGTGGGTAAATCCTCCTATGCGGCATCCGTATTGGTAGGTGTTATGGAGGATCCTGCAGACTTTACCACCTTCAAAGTGCTGGATACGATTACGATCTCTTCTTCGTACCTGTTCCGTCGTTATACCTTGTCCCTAAAAGACTATACCGGAACGTGCAAGTTTATTGCTTTGGCTTCGCGTTTTAACCAGCGTAATGCCATCTATATAGATAACTTCTCTTTGAGTAAACCAACGGCTTTTGTACCCACTGAAGTAAAGGTAAGCAATACCTTGTCGACAGGATTTACGGTATCTGCCGTGACCCATGGTGCAGATAGTTGGAATGTGAAAGTATCTACTGCTTATTCCCGTAACGGTCAGGTCAATCCGTCTACCATTATCTGCAGTCAAAATGCGATTACGACCTCGTCTTATGCGCTTTCCAGCGCTGCTTTGTCCGGCCAAATCGTATACGTATATACCCAAAGTGTCAAAGGTGGCGTCACTTCAGATTGGTCTTTCCCGATTACGGTACGTGTACCCTCGCAAATGACGGTACCCTATACCAACGCGTGTGAGGTTAGTGGAGGTCAGATTGCACTGAAAAATCTCAATCAGGAAGTTCGTACCGCCTCTACATTGGCGGGAGCCTCTTCCGTTTATTTCCCGGTTACTTCCATTTCTGCTGATGTGAAGTCTTATCCGGCATTGGCATCTACCAAACCCAACTATCAGGGAGCTCATATCCAATTGGAGGGCATTGATTCCTGGTTTGTATTGCCGGAAGTGAATGCAATCAATACGCTGAAGCTTGTCTTCCGCTATGCCACTTCTGCTGGCAAAGCAGGTGCATTGGAAATTGGTATTATGTCCGATCCTTACGATTTGGCTACGTTTGAACATATCGCCTATTTTGCGGCGGATGAAACTGCTACTACAAGTGATGACGCTATTTTGTACAATCGCTGTCTGGTAAGTTTTGATGCCTATGCCGGTCAAGGTCGGTATATTGCCTTCCGTTCGTTGGATGCCAACGTGCCTACGGTAGGTAGTGTAAACCTGATTGACCAGATTGTCGTGGAAGAATTAGGTGACTGCCGTGAAGCCAGTAACGTGGAAGCCACCGTCAAAGCTAATGATGCCGAAATAACATGGAACGGTGGCGGTATGGATGGTTGGATCGTGGGCCTGAGTACCATGCGCAGTATGCTGAATGCGCAATACGATACAGTATATACTCCAACGATTGCTTTTGATAATTTGCAATCCGAAAAGACGTATTACTATACCATTCAGACAATATGTAATGGTCAACTGATGGATTTGGACGATGTGTCCTATTCGTTTACCACTCCGCGTGGTTTGCCGTTTACAGAGAAGTTTAATACGGCAGCCATTCCTAATGGTTGGAAGCAATACAAAGGAACTGCCAGCAGCGTATTTAACGGAGGTGCGTTGACTCCCGTCACCTCTTCGACCTACGATGTGATGACCTGGAGCGTATCTGCGTCCTCCACCTATCGTTTCTCGCCGCAGGCCGGTAATGTGGCTTATATCCAAATGGGTGAAACTTATTATTCGTATCCTGATCCGACTCGTACATGGCTCGTTTCTCCGACATTGCAGTTGGCCAAGGACATTGATGCACTGGAGTTGAAGTTCGATATGGGTATTCATGGATATGGCAACAACCAGGCAGATGCTTCGGATAAGTTTATGGTGATTGTGTCCACGGATGCTGGTAATACGTGGCTTCGTCAGGATGCCACTGTTTGGTCCAATGATGGTCAGGGCGATTATGTGCTCAATGACCTGAACTGGGAGGCCAGCCAGGCAATCAGTATAGACTTTACACCGTATGTGGGTAAGAAGATTCAGATTGCCTTCTATGCGGAATCTACCTCGGATGATTTTGAAAACTATATCTCCATAGATAATATTGAACTCAAGGTGGCGGATCCGGCTTGTGGTGGATTGTCCAACCTCAGAGGTACTGCTTTGGGTAGTACTGCAGCTCAACTGAGATGGACTTTGGCGGGTGTGGATCCGTATCCGGCTCTGGTTCAAATTGCCAAGAATGCGCAATTTACATCCATTCTTCATACGGATACGGTACGTGGTACTTCGATTACCTACAATGATTTGGAATCCTCTACCACCTATTACGCTCGTGCCCGTCAACTCTGTCCGGAACTGCCGGATTGGGTAACTTGTGAATTCCATACGGCTTGTGACAGTAAGACGCCTCAGGAATTTGGTGTAGAGACATTTGACAATGCAGGAGTTATGAACTGCTGGACGGTAGGATTTACTTACAATAATGGTTCCACCAACCTGCCTCAGCGTCAGGTGGTGGAAAAGTTTGGTCCCGTATTGGAAATGACCAAAACGGCTACAGATTCGACAGCTTCGGATGGTGCATATGCCATTACACCAGAGTTTAATATTCCTGATTCAATGAATCATTATCAGGTGGTTTTCCGTGCGGGTTCTAATTCTTCGGTCAAAACCAATGTTCATCGTGTGGTTGTAGGTGTAGTAACCGATCCTGCTGATCCGGGAAATACGTTTGAGCGTATTGCCACCGTTAATCTGGCAGCCGCTACAGATTCGTTGGATATGAAGACCTATGTGGTTAGCTTCGAAAACTATACGGGGGACCTGGATGAGAACTATGGCCGTTATGTCATGTTCCTCAGTGAAGCAGGTTCCGATTCTACCAACTTTGTATATATAGACAATGTATCGTTAGAGGTAGCACAAGGTTGTCACCAGGTACTCAACCTGGAGGCAGATTCTGCTACGGCCCAAGGTGCTCGTTTGACATGGACGGGCAATGGTTCTCAATACGAGATTATCCTGACAGCTTCCTATGTCAATCCGGATACCGTAACCACATCGGCTTTGATTCACGAGGTGGTAAGTGGAAGTCCGTATTATGTGAGCGGATTGGATGCAACAACTACCTATTACGTGTATATTCGTTCCATTTGTGCTCCGGGCGATTCGTCTCGCTGGTCGTCGGCTACGCGGTTTATGACCACGTATGGCCTGCCTTTCTACGAGAGTTTCTATCAGAACTTCTTTACCAATAGTGATTGGACACGTAAGGCGGGTTTGTTTGTAGGCGACTCTGTCAGTCTGACAGCCTCTTCAACGAAGTGGTCCGCTTATGATATGAGTACCATTCAGACCGTCAAGGGAATGGCCGGTTACGCAATTCGTGGAAATATTTATAGCACATCTATGGGAAAAGATTGGTTCTTGACACCGGAGATTGATTTGGGCAATGCGGGAGATGCAGAACTCCAACTCAGTTTTGATGTGGCCATTACTCCATATGGTACCGGCGGCGGCGCATCCGAATCTTCTGATAAACGTTTGGGTGTGGGTGTCTCAACCGATGGTGGTAAGACGTTCTACAAAAAAGATATGACGTTCTGGGATTGTGATGGAAGAGGTCAATACGATTTCCGTTCTCTCGGTAACCAAGCCCAGCGTTTTACCATTGATTTGACCGATTATGCGGGTCAAAAGGTAGTGATCGGTTTCTATGGAGAATCGACAGGTTCATCAACCGATCTGTATTACTACTTCGATTCCGTTTCCATTATCAAACAGGAAGCTATCTGTTTGGGTGCCCGTAAACTGAAATTCCAATTAACGGACGATTTGACTGCCAAGGCAAGTTGGGAGCGCAAGGGTACTCCGGAAGAAATGATCCTAATGCTGGCTTATGATGCCGACTTTAAGACCATTGTTCGTTGCGATACAACCTCGGATACTTCGTTTGTGTATACTAATCTGGAATATAACCACTCGTATTATCTGATGACGGTTCAACCAGGTTGTACTACGATAAAGACAGCTTCTCTTGTGACCAAGCGTTGCATGCCGTTTGTAGAGAACTTTATCGCTACCACGATGCCCGTTGACTGGAATTTGTTCAAGGGAAATGCCGCCAATGTGATGGCGGGTACGGATACATTGAAATATGCTCCCACTTCTACTGCTTGGAAGATTTCTACCTCATCCAATGGCTTACCTGCCAATCATCTTGTGGGTGAGTTGATTAACCTGAGTTCGCAAAATGAATCTTGGATTGTGACTCCGCAAATTAAACTTCTGGCTGTGGAGGCAGATGAACATATTGGTTTGCAGTTTGATTTGGCTCTAACCACTCACAACAAGGCAACAGCTCCCACTTCAGCAGCCAATGAAGAGTTCCGCGTATTGGTTTCTACGGACGATGGTGCTACTTGGTTGGAGTCCAATTCCTGGTTATACGCCAACAAGGCAGGAGCATACAAACAATTATCTGCCATTCCTAATACGGGAGAACGTCAGTTGATCTATTTGGATGCTTTTGCAGCACAAACCATTCGTTTGGCCTTCTACAAAGCCTCTACCGTATCCAGTCCGGATAACGATATCCACGTTGGTAATATTGCGGTTGCTGCGATTGGTGAACCTTGTGCGGAACCGGATAGCTTGCGTTTGAATCAGGTCAGCTTTACTTCCGCCGATATTTCTTGGAATGGATTAAGTAATAAAACAACCTTGATTGAGTATTCCACGCTGGCGGATTTCTCATCTGCTTTGACGGATACTTTGGTCGGTGGATTAACCTATCATTTGTCAGACTTGGCTATGGCAACCACTTATTATGTACGTGTGATGCAGGTATGTGGGCCTAAGAGCCAAAGTGGATACAGTAATACGATTACGTTTAGAACATCGTTGGGTCTTCCGTATTATCAGCCATTTGCCAGTGGTCGTGACGATTGGCAATGCTATAAGGGTGTGGTGGGTGAAACACCATCTTTGACTTTAGTTTCCTCCACTTCTTTGGGTTGGAAGAATAATACCACGGCCACGATTTTGGGTGGAAATCACCTCACTTGTGCTCACCAGAGAACGGGAACGGATTATTGGATTATTTCTCCAATGATAGATTTAACTCCTGATACCAATGTGGCCGTGATTGCCATGCAGTTTGATATGGCCATGACGGCTTCTTCCTCCAATCCTGATGCTCCGGATGCTTCCAAGACCGATTTCAATGTGCAGCAGTTCAATGTGATGATTTCTTTGGATAATGGAATCACCTGGCTCAAGGAAAATACCTGGATTTGGTCGCAGGGCGATACGGCTCAGTTCCGTTATTCCGAAATTCCTGCGGGAGCCGGTAAAACCTATCAGATGGACATCACACGATTTGGTGGTAAACAGATACGGGTAGCATTGGTAGCTCTTGGTTCTGCAACGGGTTCTCAGGCTTTGAATGTGAACGATTTTAGAATTGAGGCATTACAATCCAATTGTTTTGGTGTGTCTAATGCCATTGCAACGGCCGTGGATACTGCAGCGACTATCGTACTCACTCCGGCTGACAATGCCAAGAAATGGCAAGTGGCTTATGGTATAAAGAACACGCCGATAGAGGACATGCGCATGGTTGTCAGTGACTCTACCCTGGTTACGTTATCGGGTATAGCCCTCTCGAGTACGTATGAGATGTATGCGCGTTCTATTTGTGGGGAAGGTGATACTTCTTCTTGGGCAGGACCCTTTACATTTGTCTCGCCTCAGGGTGTTCCGTATATCGAACCTTTCCGCAATTCGTTGAGCAATTGGTCTCGTTATATGGGTGATCCGACCGATATCTATGCCGATCAGCCTTTGGTATCTACCACTGCAGGATGGGCGACTTCGACTTATGCCCAGATTCTGGGAGAAGAGCATATTTATTGTGCCAAGACAACGTCTGCTTATTATTGGCTTGTTTCGCCTACGATAAACCTTATGCCCAATACCGGAGATAAAGGTCTCTATCTCAGTTTTGATATTGCCTTGACTTCTTCTGCTTCATATGCTTCATCACCACTTTCGACCAATGGTCATTCGTTCCGTGTCGTTGTTTCGGAGGATGATGGAGCCACTTGGCGTGAAACGAATGAATTCTTATGGGCTGCTGATTCGGTAGGCGATTATACATATGCTGAAATTCCTGCCGGTAAGGGACGTGACTATCATTTGGATATTACCCGTTTTGCCGGTAAGACGATTCGTGTCGCTCTGGTGATGGGTGCGGCAAGTACCGGTTCGTCTTGCATCAATGTCAATGATTTGAGCATTGAGGAATTTGCGGTTCCATGCTTTGGTGTAGCTTCGATTACGGCAGAATATGAAAAAGGTATTGCCACCTGCACGATTATTCCGTCTGATTCCGCAAAAACGTGGCAATATGTATGCGTTAATTCCGGTCAGTCGCCCGATCAGGGGACGCCGGTTAATGTAACCACTACGAAGTTTATGGTAAACAATCTGCCGATGTCTTCGACTTTGGACTTCTATGCACGCTCGTTGTGTGGAACAACGGATACATCTGCTTGGGCTGGTCCTGCTACCATTAAGACTCCTAAGGGTGTTCGATATGCGGAACCAATGAACTGGACCTCAATGGATCCGGAATGGTCGCTTTATTCCTATTCTGCGACTTCGGGCACGTTCTCGCCTGCAACTACCGGTTGGAGTGTCCGTACGGATGGTCAGGGATTCTCTGCCAACCACGTCTATACGAATACCTACGGAACTTTTCAACGTATGTTAGCGTCGCCGGTATTGGATTTGGCTACGGTTTCTTCCAAACATATCCAATTGTCCTTTGATATGGCTCTTACCAAGTATAGTTCCTCTTCAACTTCAACTCCCGTGACATCCGTAAACGGTCAAAGCTTTAAGATTATGGCTTCTATTGATAAGGGTAATTCCTGGGAAGATGTGGCTTTATGGGGCGATGGTGAAGGAGAATTTGATTATTCGATGATTCCACTGACAGGTCAGAACTATCAGGTAGATATGACCAATTACGCAGGTGAAGAAGTGATGATAGGTTTCTTTGCCATCAGTACAGTGAGTGGTGCTGATAATAACCTGCACATTAAAAATGTGGTGGTAGATACCCTCAGTACCGGAGCTACCTGCGCGTCGATTACACGCGCCACATTGCTGGATTCTACCTATACCACGGCGACGCTGGTTCTCCGTGGTCCCGGTATCACCGATGCACTCAGTATTGAGTACGTTTGTATTCCGCGTGGTAGTCTGTTCCGTGAATCGCTTAAGCAGATTACCGATACGAATATTGTGTACATTAAGGGCCTGCAATCATCGACAGCTTATGAGTTGTATGCACGTACCCAATGTCCTGATTCGACCTATACCGAATGGCGTGGTCCGTTTACCTTCCATACGGTGGAGTGTTCTACTGTTACGGGAATCAGTCAGGCAATTTTGACGCTCAATGATGCTCAGATTACCTTATCGGCTGATAATGTGACGGATGCTGTAGGCTACCAACTCTATCTCACGGAGCAGGGTGGTGTATTGGATGAAAGTGCTGCCATAATGTCTAAGACGAATGTATTTGTATTCTCTTATCCATTCCGAGCCAGTCAATGGTATGATGTATATGCCCGTAAGATTTGCCAAGAGGGTGATACTTCGGCTTGGTGCGAACCGATTGCCATCCATGCTCCTTATGGTGTGCGCTATGAGGAATCGATGGAATGGGATGCTTTCTCTGAGGAATGGCAGCGCTATACGGGTAGTTTAACATCCCTGGAGACTACTACCAGTGGTTGGACGGTTACTTCTGCGACCAATACATATGGTTTTGAAGGAAAGCATGTGAAAGTCAATACATGGGCAGAGAAGGAGTATTTGATGGCTTCACCTCGTATTGACTTGAGCAATGTGGATCCTACCTCAGGATTGGTATTAAGCTTTGATGCAGCCTTTACCCATTATAACCAAGCTGCAGCTCCTTCCAGTTATGCCAACCGTGATTTCTATGTCTTGGTTTCAACCGATGGACGTTGGTCTACTTCACAGGGATGGCATTGGAGCGAAACGGCTGGAGACTATCTCTATTCGTCCATTGCTCCGGATGGCACGTCGTTTGATCTGGATTTGTCGACTTACGTAGGTCAGTCGGTACAAATCGGTTTCTACGTAACCTCTACTACTGGTACGGAGGATTGTGATATGCATATCCGCAATATCGTTATTGATACATTAGGTGCTGTTTCGTCTACCTGTGCAGGTGTCGATTCTGTGGAGGTCAGCAATATAACGCTGAATTCTGCCAAGGTGAACTTTGTCTTTAAGAATGCGGAAAGCACAAAACGTGTTTACTACGAATTGGCTTTGGATAAATCCTTCACGTTGGTGGTTCAAGCAGATACAGTGATAAATTCGATGGTCTTTGGATTGAATGCTCTGTCTCCATCTACTAACTACTATCTGCGTATTCGTCAGATGTGCTCAGCCAATGATGAATCATCCTGGTCACGTGCCGTATCCTTCTCTACCTTGAAGGGTGTTCGTTATCAGGAAGATTTTGAAGAGTCTAACTTCAGTAGCGAATGGAAGTCAGTTCGTTCTATTCCAATATCCGAAGTCTATGCAGGACGTCAAAATCCGTTGACCGGAGAAACCGTATCGAGTTATAGTGGATCCTGGAATGTGGCTTCAGCTGCTAAGGGAATGACGTCCAAGCATATACGTGTGAATTGCTATGGTACTTCCTGTGCTTCTTGGGCGATTTCTCCAAGTATAGATTTAACACCCAACAAGGGTCAGGCTTTGCTCTTTGCATTTGATGTATCGGCTGCTAAGTTTAGTGGTAACAACCCGGCAGCATCGGCTCCGGATGATCAGTTTACGGTAGTCGTTTCTACCGACAATGGTGTTACATGGACGAAAGCCAATAGTTACGTATGGTCCGACAGTGCTGCCATTCGTACCGAAGGTACATTTGCTTCCCTGCCTTATAATCCGGTGCGTAAGGTGCTGAATTTCTCGCAATACGCTGGTAAGAGAATACGTATCGCCTTCTATGCGGAATCCACAATCAGCAATGGTGATAACTACCTGATGGTAGATAGTCTGGATTTGAATGCCACGCAGATGTTTGCTTATACCGATACGTTGTGCGAGGGTAGTGAATACGAAAGCCATGGTTTCAAACTGACCACTGCCGATTTGACACCGGGTCTGCATGAGTATACCCGTATTTCTGCTACGATGGATTCTGTAGTGACGTTGTCGATTTTGGTGAAGGCCAATGCACAAACACATTTCAGTGATGAAATATGTGAAGGTGATACCTATACCGAGCATGGTTATAACCTGCATGTAACGGCATCGGGAACCTATCGTCGTGTACTCACGGCTGCCAATGGTTGCGACAGCATCGTTTATTTGGATTTGACTGTCCTTCCAGTACAACGTACCAAGGTAAATCTCTACGCATGTCGTGGTACTTCTTACACCTTATTGGGCAAGACCTATTACACCAATGCGGTGGTTCGAGATACATTGAGTTCCATGGTAACAGGTTGCGACAGTATCGTTACGTATTACCTGTTCTTCTCGTCGCAAAGTGAATATAAAGAACATATTCGCATTGCCCTGTGCGAGGGAGATACGGTTTGGGTAGATGATACACATTTCGTTACGCAACCTGGATTCTACACCTTCCCAATGCAGTCTTCTTACCATTGTGATAGTACGGTTTATGTACATGCACTGGCAATCAATGCTCAGGGAATGGCTTATGATACCATCATGGTGAACGAATTGCCATACCTGTATAATGGTATCCAACGCATCAAAGCGGGTGCTGAGAGTGGTGATTATACCTTATCCGTTGTCACATCTTGTGGAGATATCAAGACTTTGCAAGTTACGGTATTGGAAGGCACTGGATTAATTGACATCTACGCAGATCCAAGTACCGGAGCTACCAAGGTTATTTATCAGGATCACCTCTATATCATTATGGATGATAAGTGGTATGATCCTACAGGACAAAGAGTTTTTTAAATTAAAAGATAATGAGTGTACATATAGAACAAACTCAAAAAATGACAACCTCCCGCCTGCGCGCCAAAAAGCAGGCGGGAGAGCCCATCTCGATGATTACGAGTTATGATTATACCTTAGCTCGATTGGTAGATGAGGCGGGCATCGATATGATTTTGGTGGGTGACAGTGCTTCCAATGTGGTCAGCGGCAACAGTTTCACTTTGCCCATCACGGTGGATGCCATGATTTTTTTAACCCAAGGAGTGGTCAAAGCTGCTCATCATGCGCTGGTGGTTTGTGATATGCCCTTTGGTAGTTACCAGATTAGCGAGGAAGATGCGGTGCGTAATGCGGTCCGTATCATGAAGGAATCAGGGTGCGATGCAGTCAAATTGGAGGGCGGAGAAGAGATTCTTCCGATCATACGCCATTTGATTCAAGCAGGTATACCGGTTTGTGGTCACCTGGGATTGACCCCTCAAAGTGTCAACCAATTGGGCGGTTATGGCTTGCGAGCCAAAGAAGAGGCGGAAGCGGATAAACTGATGCATGATGCACAGTTATTGGACGAGGCAGGCTGTTATGCGATTGTGTTGGAAAAGATTCCTGCAGCACTCGCTCAGCGCGTCACTCAAGCCGTTTCTTGTCCGGTCATTGGTATCGGAGCGGGAAACCAAACTGATGGTCAGGTATTGGTCCTGCATGACATGTTGGGCCTCACTCAGGGCTTTAAGCCCAAGTTCTTACGCCATTTTGCCGAATTAGGCAACGAAGTGGTATCGGCGGTACAAGCATATATACAAGCGGTTTCGGATCGTTCTTTTCCAAATAATAACGAACAATATTAAAAAATATTATGACACACACAAAACACATTCTTTTGATTTTGATTATTGCCAGTTTACCATGGACCCATACGGCGGCATGGAAAGCTTTATTAGTAGGTCACCGTGGTAGTGATCGAGGCGTTGAGAATACCATAGAAGCATTCCGCAATGGTATTTCTTATTATGGTTGCGATGGCTTGGAGTGCGATGTTCAGGTGACCAAGGATAATGAGTATGTCCTATGCCACGACTCCAAACTCAATAACTATGGTCAAAATGTGGTGATAGGAGATTATACCTTGGCCGAATTGAAGGCACTGACACTCACCCAAACACGCAGCGTCGCCGGTGAAGCATCCAAAATAACCTATACCGGTACCATTTGTACTTTGGAGGAATATCTGCAATTGTGCGAGGATTCGGCTGTGTTTCCAGTGATCGAACTAAAGTCGGCAAAGGGCTTGAATGGAAGCAATATGACAGGCTTCCCAAAATTGTTCACCATGCTTCAAAATCACCATCTGGATTCAAGTGCTTACATTATTTCGTTTGATGAGAATGCCATTTTGTATGTAAGACAGAATTATCCATCTCTCACCTGTCAACGCTTGTATATGAGCCATCTGATGACGGATAGTGATATTGATTGGTGTCAGCAATATGGCATCGAACCCAGTATTGATATCAGTTATACCAATTGGGATGTACATACGGTTAAACGTTTTTACAATGCCGGTTTGCGCGTAGCTACATGGACCATCAACGATGTCGGTACGTACAATGAATTTGTACGGGACCGCTGTTGCTACATGTCTACAGGTGATTGCGTCAAAAAGTCTCAAATAGCAGACGCTCCGGCCATCAATTGGGATGCGATTGCAGAATATAAAACGACTTTCTCGCCGTTTTATGTGACGCCTTTGGATTCTTTTCCTGCTTCCACAGACTCTGTGACCAATGACACACTGACATTTATGATGGATAGACATCGTCTGCAGTTAACCGCCAATGGTAAACGGGGTGGGTTTGTGATTAAAGATATTTCGGCACTCAATCATCCTACTTTGCATACCCAATCTGCATCGCTTTCTGCGGATGCTCAGATTGCATTTACCCTCATTCGGGTGAGTGACCAGATTGTGCACGTACACGGATTTGCCAATGGAGTAGGTTTTGGTGGTTGGTATGTGTCCAATGGAGCCCCTCAATATGGAGCAGAATCCATTGCAGTTGATCCCAAAGAAATAACCATTGCTTTGGGAGATACCGCCACGTTAACAGCGACTGTGTTGCCACAACGGGCTACTACCGAAGTGAGTTGGCGAACCGATAAATCACGTATGATTACCCTTTTGAAAGAGGATCGTATATGCAAGGTAGTAGGTAAAAGTTTGTGTGACGCATTGATTATTGCTTCGGTTGATGGAAAAAAAGATACCTGTTCTTTGCACGTGGTTCAAACCACTGCACTTCCCATGACCTACGATTCTAAAACCACTACGCAGAAAATCTTTAATGGCTCTCGGATGTTTATCACATCACCTGCGGGTCAATATGACTTGCTGGGACAAAAAATAAAAGACTGAATACACACAAATAATAATACACTCTTTTTGTTATGACTAAACAACATATTCTATGGATTTTGTCCGTAATCACCGTGATGGTGATGGCTTGTAAACCCAAACCGGTCAATCCACCGGAAGATCCACAACCTGGGTCGGATACCACTAAGCAAGACACGACCAAACAAGATACCACCAAACATGATACCATCCCTATCATTCCGACCATTGATACGGTTCGTATTGATACCGTCACGTTTGATAGCGTGATTAATTTAACAAACGATCGTGTGGTTTGCTCTTACGTGGATTGGTATTGTGATCAAAACAAAGTGTTGGGACTGTACAAATATGTCACCCATATCTGCTTTGCTTTTGCGGAGTTATATGTGGTGGATAGCGTTTACCAAAAGTTCGATTTGTCGGGAGGAACCAGTTCCTGGAATTTATTCAAGAAAGTGGTGGCTCTTAAACAGAAAAATCCGGATTTGAAGATTCAGCTGTCTTTCTCTCATGTGGTGGAAAATACCGATGAGAACTCTCAACAGGGTGGTTTTAGCGCCATGGCCAAGAGCCAGGAACAAATGTCGCACTTTGCACATGACTGCAAAGAGTTCTGTAAAAAGTGGAACTTGGATGGTATTGATATCGATTGGGAATTGCCGGGATTAAGTTGGTCCAACCATGCGTGCGATCCGGCTGTGGATACCGAAAATCATGTCAAACTGATGAAAACCTTGCGTGATACGCTGCCGGCAGGTGAATATCTGCTTACTTATGCGGGTTATCCAAAGGATAAACGAAAAATAACAGGAGGTTGGCAATTTGTGGATAACAAAGCAGTTGAACCTTATGTGGATTGGATCAATGTGATGACCTATGATTTGGGTAGTGGCAGCCATCCGCACAGTGCTATGTATTGTACCGCAGCCGATTGGGATATCCTGCGTACTTGGCAAGCATTTAATGCCATTGGCTTCCCCATGAATAAGATGGTCTTAGGTATTCCTTTTTACGGCCGTGTCTCGTTCGATTCTAAACCAGAGGTATACGATTATTATATCATTCAGAACAATTTGTCCAGTGGTAAGTGGACGCGCAAATACCATAATCTGTGGCAAGTGCCCTATGTGGTGGATAAGAGTGGTTCCATGATTTGTTCTTATGACGATGCTCAGTCGATTGCATATAAAGCGAATTGGGCTATCTCTAAAGGAATGCGTGGTCTGATGTGGTGGTCTCAAGGAGGTGATGATGGCAAGAAAACTTTGACACAGGCATGTTGGAACGGTATGAAAACCGAGCGCCAAACATGGCAGTATTATATCATCCATTTGTCCGATAGTACAACGATTACGACCGAACCTGTATATATCCCAGAACAACCTAAATAATGAAGTGTCCATCCTTCTTTTTGGCTCTTTTGGTGGTCTTGCTGTTACTACTCAGTATGCTGGATTTGCTCTCCGCCCTGTTACCTTTATGGCAGCAACCTTCGGATTTGGCCATGAAGATACTATGGGATTTGCGTATTCCCAAATTGCTGACGGCAATCTTGGCAGGTGCTTCGCTCAGTATGGCGGGGGTACTCATGCAGACTCTGTTTCGTAATCCGTTGGCGGGTCCCTATATCCTCGGTGTGAGTTCCGGAGCGGGTTTGGGAGTGGCTATCATCACCATGATAGGTGGTATGGGTGTTTCTTGGCTCGCCTCGCGCTATTCTATGGCGTTTGCGGCCATTTTGGGTGCTTTGGCGGTAATGTCTATTGTTTTGATATTTGCGCGCCGTGTACGCAATAATATTACGTTACTGATTATTGGCATGATGATAGGCTCGATTGCGGGAGCATTCATCAGTCTGATTCAGAATTTTGCCAACCCCGATGCGCTCAAGCTTTTTATTGTATGGACCTTTGGCAGTGTGGCCAGTGTGGGCTGGAATGAATGGTGGGTGATGTTGGCTGTGGTACTTGTTGGTGTGGTTGGAATCATTGGATTGGTTAAACCGCTCAATGGTCTTCTTTTGGGAGAAGATTATGCCAGAAACTTGGGGATTCCGGTGGAACGTGTCCGACGTGCCATAATAGGAGTGACCTGCTTATTATCAGGTGGCATAACCGCTTTCTGTGGACCGATAGCGTTTATAGGCGTGGCTGTCCCGCATTTGAGCCGCGGTTTGATGCGTACCTCCGATCATCGAATCGTTGTACCCGTTGCTGCCTTAATAGGGGCCAATATGTTGGTCGTATGCGACATCGTATGTTCGCTGTTTACGTACCCCTTGCCCATTTCTACCATGAGTGCCTTATTGGCGGCTCCGGTAGTAATATATATTATTTTGCGAAAATGAAAAAAATCTTTTTGATATTCTTTTTGATACTCCCTATCGGGTTGAGTGCCGATGTACTGGAGGATGTGTTAACCAACCGTTTTGCGGCAAAAAAACTATCCATCGAACAACAGGACTCCATCCTCAATCCTCAGACATCGCGCTATTCCTTGCGCTATCGCAATGCGCAAACTCTGTTTCGCCATTCGTTTACGGCGGAGTATTATTTGTGGGATTATACCAAACAAAAAGAAATACCGGTCTCCAATGGACCCGTTCGGGATGCAGTCCTGTCTCCCAATGGTAAGTATGTCGTTTATGCCAAAGGTCGCGACCTGTATGTCTACAAAGTGGATTTCGCAACCGAAGTGGCCATTACGCAGACCGAACCCGAGACGGATGTCTACCAGGGGATTACGGATTGGTTATACGAGGAGGAATTTGGCGTTACCCATGTGTTTGCGTTCTCTCCTGATTCCAAGCAATTGGCTTTTTTACGTTTGGACGAAACACAGGTTCCTACGTTTGAGTGGCAACAGATGTTGCCCGCCGATTCGTTGGATTTGTGGACAAAAAAATATCCTGCCTCAGACTATCTTCGTTATCCCAAAGCAGGTGAACATAATGCCCAGGCGTCGGTGTGTGTATATGACTTCTACTACAAATCCATTAAAACAATGCAATTGGGGCAAACGGAAGATTGGTATATTCCTCGCCTTTGGTGGACTAACGAATTGCCAGCCAAGTCTTCGTCTGCAGAACCAACTCCCGCCGAACTGGTTGTACAAAAAATCAATCGGGATCAGAATAAAATGGAATTGCTGGTGTGCAATCCCAAATCGACCATTTCCAAACCCCTGTACCGAGAACAGTCTAATCGTTACTATATCGATTATGAATTGGTGGATCAATGGCAATGGCTGGAAGATAATCGGTTTATAGCCTTGAGCGAAAAAGATGGCTATCGCCGTTTATATTGGATGAATGCCGATGGTAGTGAGCGTCAATGCTTGACTCCTGCATCCATGGATGTAACCGCTTTTTATGGGTATAATGCCAAAACAGGATACCTGTATTTTCAGGCGGCACCTACACCTATGACACGTCGAGTATATGCGTTATCCCTCAAACGGGGAACTATCACTCCCCTGTCTCAGACCCAAGGAACGGCTTCGTTGCGCATTAGCGAGGATGGTTTACAGGCAATATTGTGCTATGAATCACTGGAAACCCCCAATCGTTACACACTGATGAATGTGAAAAACGAGATACTGACACCCATTCGCGTATTGGAAGATAATGCAGAAGTTTTAGCCGAATGGCAAGCCAGCGGATTACCCAATAAACAATTTTTTGACATTCCTACCCAACGAAAAGATACACTCCATGCATATCAGATCGTTCCCACCGATTTTTCGCCCTCCAAAACCTATCCCGTGGTGCTGATGCAGTATTCAGGACCAGCCAGTCAGCGGGTGCTGGATATTTGGCGTAAACGTTTTGGCCACTATCTCGCATCCATAGGCTATATTGTGGTGTGTGCCGATCCCCGTGGAACAGATGGCCGAGGACGAGAATGGCGCAATAAAACCTACATGAATTTAGGTGCTTTGGAAGCGGAAGATCAGGTGGATGTTGCACAGTATATGGCGCAACAACCCTATGTGGATGCACACCGAATTGCCATGGTGGGCTGGTCATACGGCGGATATCAGACGATTCGTACTTTGGAAGAACAGGCATCCCTGACTTCCCGATCAACCTCCGATCCTTTAATTCGATGTGGAGTCGCCGTGGCTCCTGTTACCGATTGGCGGTTGTATGATAGCGGGTATACAGAGCGCTTTATGCAACGTCCGCAAGTGAACATCTTTGGTTATGACCAGGCCTCGTTGCTCAATAAGGCTAACTCCCTCACCGGTGATTTACTCCTTATCCATGGCTTGAGTGATGATAATGTGCATGCTCAAAACACATGGTTAATGGTGGAAGCTCTGGTTCGGGCGGGTAAGCAGTTTGATATGCAGATTTATCCGGATGATAATCACTTCCTGCGTCAGCGCAGCAATTATCGCCATGTACACGAGCGTATCCTTCGTTTCTTGGAGGAAAAACTGAAATAACAATCATCAATCATCAATCAACAATCATCAATCAGCAATCAACAATCATCAATCAACATTATTTACTAACTTAAATTTAATGATTATGTCCAAAGAACAAAAACTCAACGTCCCTGCTATTGTGGTGATGTACTTGCTCTTCTTCATGATTGCCTTTGTAACCAATTTTGCGGGTTCCATGGGCGTGATTGTCAAGAGCCAATTTGGCGCTTCTAACGCCATGTCTCAATTAGGCTCTTTTGCCAATTTTATTGCGTATGCTTGCATGGGTATTCCTGCGGGCTTGATTCTGAAACGTAAAGGATACAAATTTACGTCTCTTACTGCAGTTACAGTGGGCTTTATTGGAGTCGGTATTCAGTGGCTCAGCGGTTACGCAGAGAGCTTCGGCATCTATGTAACGGGTGCTTTCGTGGCTGGCTTCAGTATGTGCTTGCTCAATATTGTTGTCAATCCGATGCTGAACACCCTCGGTGGTGGTGGTAATTTGGGTAACCAACTCATTCAGTTTGGTGGTTCGTGCAACTCGGTGGGCGGTACATTAGCCCCAATCCTGTTAGGTTATCTTATCGGTGGTCAGGCTGCTTCAGCATCGGTGAGCGATGCGGCTCCTGCCATGATTGCTGCCATGGTTATTTTTGCTTTAGCGTTTGTGATTATCTCCCTGACCAAGATTCCGGAACCGCATATCGAGACTGCTGAACAACGTGCTGCAGCCAAGGCGCATAAGGATCAATATGGCCCGATGTCCTTCCGCCATTTTGTATTGGGCGCTATTGCCATCTTCTTCTATGTAGGTGTTGAGGTATGTATTCCGAATACAGCGAACTTGTATATGTCCAATAATCCTTTGGTAGGTCCTGCCATTGCCGGAACGATTGTCGGTTTTTATTGGTTGTGTATGATGTTTGGCCGTTTTATTGGTGGAGCTATTGGTGGCAAGATTTCCAGTCGTTCAATGCTTATTGCCGTTTCTGTTTTGTGCATGGCCATGCTGGTTTGCGTGATGTTCTTCCCCGAATCCTGGACGTTTGCCTTTGCAGGTAAAGCGGTTCCTGTTTCCATGATTATGATGTTCCTTTGCGGATTGTTCACTTCCGTGATGTGGGGAGCTATTTATAATCTGGCCGTAGAAGGTTTGGGCAAATATACTCCATCGGCCAGCGGAATCTTTATGGCGATGGTTTGTGGTGGTGGCGTGTTGACGCTTATTCAAAACTTCATTGCCGACCATACCTCTTACCTGATTTCGTATATTGTGCCGATTATAGGCCTGATTTTCATCCTCTTCTATGCCATTGCAGGAAGCAAGAATGTGAATAAAGAAATTGTAACCGAATAAATGCAGTCAACTATGGAAAAACCATATGTATTAGGTTTGGATATGGGTGGCACCAATAGTGTGCTGGGGGTGGTTGATGCCCGTGGCCACGTGCTTGCCCGTACGTCTGTTAAAACGCAGGCTTATCCTCGTATTGAGGACTATATTGATGCTCTCTGGATGGAGGCCGACAAAGTGGTGACTCCTCTTGGTGGTTGGGATCAGGTGCGCGGTATTGGTGCCGGAGTACCCAATGGAAACTACTACACAGGTCGTATCGAACAAGCCATGAATCTTCCATGGCCTTCTGTACCTTTTGCCCAGATGATGAGCCAACGTTTCAACCTGCCTTGTACCATTACCAACGATGCCAACGCTGCGGCTATGGGAGAAATGACCTATGGCGTAGCCCGTGGTATGAAAAACTTCATCATGATTACACTCGGAACCGGTGTGGGATCGGGAATTGTCATAGATGGTAAGGTGGTGTATGGACACGATGGGTTTGCGGGTGAATTGGGGCATATTATTGCCGACCGCAGTGCCAACGCTCGTCCGTGTAATTGTGGCCGTAAAGGTTGTTTGGAGGCTTATTGCTCCGCCAATGGTGTGGCGCGTACGGCCAAAGAAATCGTTTCAACAACCACACAACCCACGTTGCTGCGTAATGTGGATATGGATCATATCACTTCCAAGGATGTGTTTGATGCCGCAGAACAAGGCGATGATGTGGCCAAGAAAATCTTTGATTTTACGGGTACCATGTTGGGGCAATGCATGGCAGATTTTATCGCATTCTCTGCTCCGGAAGCCATTGTACTCTTTGGGGGCCTGACCAAATCCGGTCATTGGATCAAGGATCCTATTGTCAAGGCTATGAATGAGAATGTGCTTTCCTTATGGAAGGATAAAGTGCAAGTGCTCTTCTCTGACCTTAAAGAATCCGATGCGGCCGTTTTAGGTGCTTCCGCTTTGGCATGGGAGTAATCCTAAGGATGCGACTCCTGGATATTCGATATCAGTTCCCTATGGTTATACAGCGCCTCATGCGAGGCGTTGTATTCCGTGGGGATATCTCTCAACGGAATGTTTACATCACCTTTGATGATGGCCCTGTTCCACAGGTGACACCGGCTTTGCTGGACTTGTTGGATGTATATGGGGTGAAGGCTACTTTTTTCTGTGTTGGAGAAAACGTACAACGCTATCCGGATTTGGCCCGCAAGGTGATGCAACGAGGGCATACATTGGCCTGCCATACTTACCACCATCTTCGCGGTTGGTCCGTCTCTACGACCGACTACCTCAATGATGTGGCCTTGGCTGAACAAACCATGCGCTCTGTATTGGGGCCTGGGTGGAATAATACGCGTTTGTTTCGTCCGCCACATGGTCGTATGACGTGGCCCCAATATCGGGCCTTAAGAGCCACCCATCGCATCGTGTTATGGGATGTTCTCACCCATGACTATGATGCTGCTCACTATTCTGCGAAACGGATTCACTCGCTGGTTCAACGACTGGTGCGTGAAGGTTCCATCATCACTTTTCATGATTCTGTTAAGGCTCAACCGGTAATGCTGGATGCCGTAGAAAAAACAATAACCACCCTGCAACAGAGTGGCTATTCTTTCCTTCGCCTTTAACCATTAACCATTAACCATTAACCATTAACCATTAACCATTAACCATTAACCTTTAACCATTAACCATTACCCTTAACCTACTTCGCCTTATTCCCATCCACACGAATCGCTTTGGGCTTTTGCTCAAGCAAGGGCAGGGTATTCCATTCCAATGTCTCTTCAAACTCCCAATTGGCTCTCAAATTGAGTTTTTTACGAGAATAATAGACGTTCTCAGGTTGACGCTTTTTGCCCCAGTCTCCTGTGGTCCATTTTCCATCTCCATTCTCATCGATAAACAGGCGCATATACAGCGTTTGTGCTTCCAGATACGCAAATCGTGTTCCTTGCATCGATGCGGGTAAAGTGCGCACTACCTTATCTTTTTCATCTACCAGTTGGAGGTATGCGTGCTCCGGACAGTCCACCACTTTGATGGTGAGTGTGGCATAATCCTCTTTACTGCGAACACGAATGGCACTTTCCATCTTGTCAGAACTCGTTCCATAGATGTCCACGACGGCTCCGGAATCGAGCTGCAATTTGTATTCGCCTTCAGGTTTAAGCTGGGCCATGATTCGGTATTGCATTTTGATACTGTCTTTTTCTACCAGTTCAAAGGGAATGGCTTTCCAAACGGTATCTACATGCTCCAGTAGTCGCATGCTATCCTTCTCACACCTTGCTATGGGAGTGGGAGAGGTAATCTTTAAAGTATCGTATATATGAAATCGTGTAGAAGCATTGGTTTTGAGTTCCAACTTGGCCTCTCTACGCATCTTATCTTGTAGTGCTTTGGCTTTTTCGGATACCTTAGGAGCACGATAAACCGCCAATATCGTATCGGTTTTCATGACGATGTTGTAGGCGGAATCTGTCCACTCATAGGTCATTTCCATTCGAATAGAATCCATCTTGATGGCGGCAGAATCTATCAGCCAATATCCAATGGTATCTTTGTTTTTGGACGCTTGGACGAGACTATGTTGCGTAAAATCTACCCAAGTGCTGTCTAAACCCAACGAATCACTTTCCAACCGCAAGGCTCGAATGATAGGCATGGTCTTTTGTGGAGCCCCAAACCGCAGAATAAAAACATGTTGCATTTCGCGCTGGCAACGTTGAAAATACTGACGCTGCTTGTCTTCCTTAAAATAGCGTAGCAGCAGGTTGGATGGCTCGAAATAATAGTACGCTGCCGTTATAACACTGTCTGGAATCAGACTGCTGTCGGCGGCAACGGTATCTGTACGCCAAATAGTGTCTTTTTCGATTTTGACATCAATACGTGGGCTGATAGTTTCTTCCATCCATGCCAAACCTTCCCCAGGTTGGTACATATAGTCTTTGCTCACATCGTTGAGAGCAAACAAACGATAGGTGCCCGGGTGAATATTGCGAATATAAAATTCCCCTTCTTCATTGGTTTTTCCAATGCGAACAAAAGGCTTGGTAGATAAGACAGAATCGTGAGGATTGTCATGGATACCCACAATGATTCCGGACAGCGGGTTGAGATCTTCCGCGTTAATCAGTTGTCCGTATATCTCCAGCGAATCAATGGGACCCGCTGTGGTAAAAGAGAAAGTATAGTCTTTATACGGGTTTTTCTCATTATTATCTTGAATGGCATCGCCAAAATCAATGGTGTATGTGGTACTGTCCCGCAAGGGCTCCTTAAATTCCACTTTCACTTTTTTACCAATCGCTTTTATCTCCGGTTGTTTTTGCTGCGGAGGCGAGATGAGCACATTTTCCGAGGGATTGTTAATCGTGATATATTCGTTAAATACCACCTCAATCTCCTTTTCCTGATAATCCAAAGTTCCGTTGGCAGGATTACTTTTGACAATCACAGGAGGAATGGTATCCTTGGGACCCCCTTGTGGCCCTATACCTCGGTTGGCACAGGAACCCAGTGCCATGCTCACGAGCAAAATACCCGTCCCATATGGATGCAAACAATGTTTCATCGACTGATTTTTTGATACAGTTCTTCTTTGGCACGCGCTATCTCTTTGTCATCCTTTACCAGATAGGCAATACGTCCTTCCTGATAATAGTAACGCTCAACGATATCGCTGGCCAATACCCGTTTGACTTCTTCTTTTTTACGAATAACCGCCTCTCTGTAAGAAGGCTGGAGTAGGGTACATACGCTATCCAATAAGGCTACGGTAGCCGTATCCAGATCTTCGTTTCGGGACATGTCAATCAACTCTTTGAGATACTTACCCGTTTGCGTCTCGTAGACAAACTTCTTCTCATCCAAGAAGGCAATAAAATCATTGATATCCTCATCACTCAATTCAAACTCCGTAGCGCTCGCAATACTTGCATGCAACCTGTGATAACGGGTGGCATAATCAAAAAACAGGTGTTTTTGATACAACGCATATGTGATATCCACTTTTTCCGAATCGTTCATCACAATATCCGGCAAAATGCCCCCCGCTGTATCTTTTTTAAGCTGATTGCCTTTTTGCCGTTCACTATAATCGATGGCTTGGATACAACGGCCCGATGGTAAATAGTAATGGGCCGTGGTCACTTTTAAATGACCATCGTACGCAATGGGACGAATGGATTGAACCAAGCCCTTGCCAAACGTGCGTTGACCAATCAACGTGGCGCGCCCCAAATCCTGCAAACTGCCACTCACAATCTCTGCAGCAGAAGCCGATTGATCGTTCACCAGAATGACTAGTGGCAGATTGCGCCAAATAGGAGATGTAGAGGTTGTGTAACTGCGATTACTCGATTCGGTCTTGCCTTTGGTCGTTACGACAGTGGTACCTTTGTCCACAAAGTAACTGACAATTTGAATGGCTTCGTCAATGATTCCACCTCCATTTCCTCTTAAATCAATCATCAAACCTTCTATATGTTGCTCCTGAACCATCTTATCCACAGCCAGCAAAAAATCTTGAGCGCTGCCGGTGGTAAACTCACTGAAAAGGATATATCCAAAAGAATGCGTTCCGGTGCTGTCAGTCGTGTATGGAACGGAAGAGGCGTAACCTACGGCAGGTAAATGAATCTCGCGACGCTCAAACTCGCGCACAATCGGATTGAGCTCCCCTTCCCGCTCCAACACCAACCGCACCACAGTGCCCGGTTTGCCTCTCAGGTGGTCGCTCACATCCTTGGTGTTCTTTTTTTGACAATCAAACGTATCGACTCTCAGTATTTTATCTCCTGCCAATACATCATTTTCTGCTGCGGGCATATGGGCATAAGGTTGAGAGATATACACCGCCGAATCGCGTTGCATAATAATGGCTCCTATACCTCCGTACTTGCCCGTAGTCATCATCTTAAGGTTTTCGTCCTCCCGTTTGGGTATATAGACAGTATAAGGATCGATCTTGTGCAAAAGGGAATTGATGGCCGTTTCTGTCAAATCCTGATAATTGAGCGTATCCACATAGTTCATGTCAAGCTGACGCATCACATCGTTATAGATTTGCAGATTCTTTTGAATCAGCGGTGTGGCTAATTGACCATACGCGGCATTTAGTCCCCAAATCAAAATACTAAAGATAAACAGTCGCTTCATAACCTTATTTTAAATGATTGGGAACAAAAGCGCTGACATCTTTGTCATAACTGTACAAATCACGCACCAAAGTTGACGAGATATGCGCATATTCGGGACGGGTATAGAGCAATATGGTTTCCACATTTCCCAACTGCTTGTTGGCTTCCGCCATATTGCGTTCATACTCAAAGTCTTGCATGCAACGAATCCCACGCAAGATAAACTGCGCTTCATATTCATGGGCAAAGTCCACGGTGAGACTGTCGTACATCACCACTTTGATACGGGGCTCATTGGCAAATATTTTTTGAATGGCAGTCAGACGTTCCCGAATAGGAAAAGTCTCTTTTTTGGTACTGTTGCGGCCGATACCGATGATAATCTCATCAAACAGGTCCAAACCACGCAGGACAATATCATAATGTCCAAGGGTAAAGGGATCAAAACTCCCTGGAAAGATGGCTCTTTTCATAATTGTTGACTGGATTTTGGTACATTTCTTTCAGACGCGCCATCAAGTAGGCATCGTCCTTGTTCGAAATGTGTATCTTGCTTAATTGTTGTTGCAGGTATTGCTCAAATTCCGTGCCACGCGGATAAATCCTATAATGACTGTGAATCTGATAGTCGATTCGTTGGCAAATTGCTTGAATCTGCTCGTTGCGGTTCATTTCCATCAACTCCTTCTTATGTTCCGCTATCCACTGATTCAAACAAGGGGTCACGCTGAAATGAACATCCCCCTTCCATCCCCGAATGCCCTCTGTCATACTGAGTAAATCGTCCTCTTTGGATTTTTTCCACCCTGTATCATCCCGTTTGAGTTGCATTTCCTGAGCTTTGAGCCAGTCACAGGGGTCGTACTCATAGTTGATACACACCGGACAGATGTTGAGCGAGGTAATGGCCTCCAAAAATGGTTGGTCAGATGATAAAGCCAACATTTTCAGAACAGCGGGTTGAGTGAGGTCATTCCCATCTTTGGCGCGCCCTTCTCGCTGAGCTAACCAAATACTGTGATGATGGTCAATCAAATGCCGCATATAGCGTGACAATTCCTGACTGTGAACCATCTGTTCACGGATGCCTCCATTGCGAATCACCACAAAAGCATGGTTGATTCTCACCAGCGGTTCAATCCACCATTTGCCAAACAGATTGTTACCAATACCAATGTATGGACGGATGTTTTTGTGGATTTTGAGTAAGAGACTCAACCATGCACTGTCCATCACAATATCACGGTGGTTGGTGATAAACAGATACCCTTTCCCACGCTCTACATGTTCCAGTCCGTCAATACTCAATCCACTCGTGGTCTTGCGCGCCCATGACCGCAAAATAGGAATAATCGTTATCCAATCCGTAATGGCCAACAGCCACCCCGTATGATACGCTCTTATATGTCTGAATTCATCATTCATCAATCATCAATAACCATTAACCATTAACCATTAACCATTAAGATCACAGTTTCTCCAACGCATTCACGCTGGCTTCCCGATAGGCAACCATCAGCCCGCCGGTTCCCAGCAGGGTGCCTCCAAAATAACGCACTACTACCACCAATATGTTGTCCAAATTGCGGGCATCAATGCTGCGCAAAATGGGTAATCCTGCGGTACCATGAGGTTCCCCATCATCCTTGGTGCGCCACAGATTGGGTCCCAAGCGGTATGCATAGCATACATGACGGGCATCGTGGTACTTCTTCTTGTACTGTGCCACGAGTGCTTTGGCCTCGTCTTCATTGGAAATAGGTTCTACAAAACTGAGAAACTTACTCCCTCGATCCTTATATATACCTTGCGCAACTGCCATACGATGGTTTGTTTGCCTACTACGGCATTCTAATTTCGCTGCAAAGATACGATATTTTTTTGACATGTGCAAATATCTCTCCTATATTTTTTTTAATTTTTTTGGAAGAAAAATTTGCGGGAATCAAAAAAAAAGTGTAATTTTGCACGCTTTTAGTATAAACTATAAACTTTATTGCCAAAACAACAGAAATAAACAAACCCGAATTTTCAACAAATTTTTTAATTAATTTTTTATAAATTAATCAATTAACTTTTTTATTAACTTTATTATTAACTCATTAGTCTTATGAAGATGAAAAATTTATTCAAATTCTTCTGCTTGATGACCGCTATGATTATCGGTCAGATGGCATGGGCTGAGGGAATCGCTCCGGTCGAGTTTAGATGGTCGTCTGGAGACTTGAATTCCATTAACACTGAGGTGCAGCCCAGTCAATTTGAAAAGACGACAAGTGATGGCCTGTTGAAGGTTGTTCTCAACTGCAACGACCATGATGTGGATTACCACAGTGGTACGGACTACGTACTGCTCACGAGCCGCTTCTTGTCGTTAGGTCACATTCAGGCTGGTGTTACACGTTCCGGCGCGATTAGTTGGGCACCTGCACAGGCAGGTTACGCAATCGTGGTGGATTCGATTGACACCGAGACCAAGATAGCAGGTACCAACTGCTATTTCTCCCTGAATGGTGGCGCGGAAAAACGTGTGGACGTTGGTTATGGAACCGGTTGGGTTCATAACTCGACCGCGGTTGCCAGCCCAGCCACTACGTCTGTGCCTTTCTATTTCCGTGGCGCGGACAATCGTGGTTATGCCGATTATGGTGAGGGTGCTGCCATCAATGGAATCACCATGCGTTATCAAGTCTTCCCAGCCGCTCCGGTTTGGGTAGATGGTGTCAAGAACTCGTTCGTTACCGTTGACACTACCAACATCCATTGGTACTGCCCGGGCGATTCTGCCAAGGCGCTGCTTCCTGCATTTGATGACGCAGTGAAGGTGGAAGTCGAGTTTATGAAGGGAAGTCAAAAGTACTTGTTCTGGAACGAGGATCATACCAAGTTCTTTATGCTCAAGCCGATGGAGTTCGCTATGCGTGCTTGGGTTGAGGCTACCGAGGATTTCAATGGTTCCGATACCATCAGTGTGTATGTGAAGGCTGAGATTCCTCAAGAGACTCCTCATATCTTCTTCTTTGTGGATGATGAGTGGGTTCGTGATGTGAACATGGAAGGCAATAACTACATTAACTTCCTGGTTACTCTGCCTGCAGAGCACTTTGTAGAGTATGTATGTGCAGCTAAGGGCGATGTGAAGTATATTGAGAAATCCGAAACTTGCCTCACCTACATGGACAGCGTTCGCGTTCGTCGTGACTACTTCTGGATGAAGCAAACCGAGGGTTCTGATAAACTGACCGTAAATATCGGTCCTGCTCAGTCGACGTTGCAAATCAATGCCGTAGGTTTGGAACTCAATCGTGTTCCGTTCCGCATGGATTCGACCAACCAGGCTTCTTTGATTACGTATGCTTATGATGCTGCATGGAGAGATCGTTATAATTTCTCGACGATTGGTTACTCGTTCCAAGGAGATAGCGCTATCTTCTTCGATTATGAATATCCGTTGTTCCTGAATACCGTTCGTCAAATAGATGTAACATTCGTAGGTATTCCGGATTCTGTCTTCTTCGATTATGGCAATGATGCAGGCGATGCCCACGCTTCCTGCGTGTTCAAGGCATACTATGCTACCACTGAGAGTGGAAATGTGTTTACCGAATTGGTAACTATCCAGGATCAACCTGCTGAGGATGTACACAATGCATTTGCTCTGCCGGTTAATGCTAACCGTCTGCGCTTCACCTATACCGGTGTTCAACACCCGGGTTGGGTCAAGAACCTGATTGTTACCGAGCGCAAGGAGTTGAAGATTGCCAATGATACCATTAAGTTTGGTATTGTTAAGCGTGCTCCGGGTAAGGTAAAAACCATGACGGATTCGCTGACATGGATCAACCTCTTCCCAGAACTTCGTTATACTACGGAGGAGCCGTTCTCGGCTGATGGTAGAATTCGTGTTCGTTTCGACGAATATGATTTGGTTCCGAGCCACAACAAGTTCCAGGCTACTTTGGATATGGATACCGTGGGTGACTTTGTGAAGACCTTGAAGATTGCTTCGATGGATGTAACTCGTCCTATCTTTGACACTTGCATCCTCATTACTCGCGTTACCTTCGATGAGAACGATATGTTCATCAAACTGAGCAAGGATACCGTTCGTCGTAATGACTCTGCTTACATTACTGTAGAGGATAAGTTGGGTACGGTGCTCAAACACGATAGTTTGCATGTTCACTATGCTTATGCTGCTGACAGTCTGAACATCGACGCAGAGGGTAAGGTTACTGCTTCTTGCGTAGGTGGTCATATGATCATTGTAACGGTAGACAGCAACTCGTTGGTTCCTGCTCCAATGCTTGACACCTTATATATATATACGCCCGAGGATGAGGCGAACGTCATCACGTTCTCCATTCCTGAGGAAATAGGTGTTCATGATACATTGGTTAATCTGGCCGTTTCTGCAGATACCGCTTCCGCCATTTCGTATGTCTTCGCTCCTGCTGATTGCATGGAAGCTTTGGCAGATGGCCGTGTAGCAGTGGGTAAGATGACTTATGGTGACTCTGTAATGGTTTATGCTACGGCTTCCAGCACTTGCGACCACTTTGAAGTGATTGACTCTGCTAAGGTTTGGTTGCGTGGTGTTGTTCGTGCAGATTATCCGGAATATGGAGAACTCTTTGGTTATGATACGATCAAAAACGTTCTGAATGTATACGGTGAGGATGGCGCTCTCTTGAATAGCAATCCTCGTATCAATATTTCCTATGATTTGACTCCTGCTACGTATGGCAACTGGTTGGGTAAAGACACTCTCCATGTTATCCACGCTGGTCAAATCACCATTAAGGATACCATTTCGGGTGATAGCATCAAGACGTTGATTGTAGACACCACGTTGTGGGTGAACTACTACACCATTGATACGATTATCATTCCTGAAATGCCTGAACGTGGTTACTACTATGTAGGTGAAACGATTCCGTTTGCTGATTTCCACTGCTATGCTAAAGAGCGTGATCACAAGGAACTCAAGGATATCGTTAAGTGGAACTTCACGTTTGATGAGCCCGAAGATGCTCACGTAATGCCGAACAATGATATCGTATGTGATTCGATTCGTCACACCACCATCAAGGCTTGTGTAGACGTTGATACCACCATCATTCTGGAGCCGGGTTGCAACAGCAAGTATATCATCATTGAGCCCGCTATTCCGGATCACGTGGTATTCCCAGATCAGGAACTCTACATCGTAGGTGACTCCCTGGCTGTAGACAGCATCCGTATCATTGATGTGATTGGTAATGACATTACCGGTTATGCAGAGGTATCGTTCAGTTTCGGTCCTAAGTTCTTGGGCGAAGTGGCTCATTTGTCAGAGGATGGCAAGTTCATCGTCTTTGACCAACACGGCCTGGATACCGTTTATGTACATGTAGCAGGTGATCTGGTACAAAAGAAAGACTTCTGGCAGCGTTTCATCGTAGCTCCTGTATTGGCTGCTAAGATTGACTTCCCAGAAGGTCCGTTCGCTGTTCTGGATACCATCTGGTCTAAGGATATCAAGGTTTACAATATGGACAACGAGGATATCACTCGCTACTCCAACATTACTTATCGCTTCGACAAGGGCGTTGCTCAAGCTATCGAGGGCGGTATTGTTCTCACTAAGGGTGGTGAACAGGTAATTACCGTGGTTACCGCTAAACCGAACAATATGAGCATGGTAATGGATACTTCATTTGCTCGCTTCCCACAAAACCTCAACGTAGCTGCTATTGAGGCAGTTCGTCTGGAGGGTATTGAGGACGCTTACACTGTATACGACATTCTCGACACCAAGGCCATCAAGTTCTTTGATGCTCAAGGTCGCGATATTACCAAACTCGCTAAACCAAGTTACACCATTGACGAGGCTAAGGCTGTGATGGCAGATGGCAAGATCAGCTTCCGCAAGTCTGGCGAAATGAACATCAATGTCAAGATGACAGGTAAGAGCGTATCTGGTGATCTGAACAAACAGGTGAACATCAACAAGTATGCTGTTGCTCGCGTTCTCTTCCGTGATGGCGAGTTCGTAGTAGGTGACGAGGTATCTATCAAGCGTTGGATCCTCATCTGCAATGAGGCTGATAAGCATATCCTGCCGGTTGCTGACTATCAGTTGACCTTCTCGTTCGACGAGAACGATGCTCACTGGAATGCTGACAAGACCGCTATCGTTCTGGACAAGACTGTGGTTGACGTTACCATCGGTACTACCGCCGAGAGCGAAATTATGGTGGATCCTGCATTTGCAGTTACTGAAATCAATGCGGCTCGCACGCAGGTGGATTACGTGCAATTCCCGGGTGAAGACCACTTCGTAGGTGAAGAAATCGCTATTGCTGACCTCACGTACTACGATGCTTCTCATCGTGACATTACCGTTTATGCAAAGAACGAGCTGCAAGGCTTCGCATTTGCGAATGGTCTGGCTCATGCTACTGCTGATAAGATTATCTTCGACAAGGCCGGTAATGAAAAGATTACCACGACCGTCGGTGGTGTTGAGTTGCTGATTGTCAACCAGATTAAGAGCCAACTCTACATTGGTCAGGTAACTCCTGCATCGGTAGAATTAGCTAAGACAACCTTCATCGTAGGTGAACAACTCAAGAAATCGGATGTTAAGGTATTCATGGCCAATGGTGAAGAAATTACCAATCTGTGCGATATCGCTCTTACCTTCCCGAAGGGCTTGGCTCACTATACCGATAACTTCGATATCGAGTTTGATGCAATTACCGATCCTTCTGCTGACATTACCATTAATGTGATTGGCCTGAACAGCGCTAAGACTGCTAAGATCAATCAAGAGATTATCGTTAATCCGATCGAGGCTGAAGATGTAGTTCTGCCTGCAGGTCCTTATACCGTATTTGGTTCCATCGACCTCAATGACGTCATCGTTTCTGCAATTGGTAAGGACATTACCAAATATGCTACTTTGACTTACGACATCACGGGTGCAGCTACTCAGTTGCGTGGTACCAAGTTGTACTTCTTGGAGGCTGGTGAGGTTCAAATCGCCTTCAACGTATCTGGCAACGCTTATGCAGATGCTCCTATCATGAAGGTGCTGACCGTAAATGCTTACACCAACGTATCGATCGCTCATGAACATCATGATTACTATGTAGCAGATGAAGTGGCTCTGTCTGAGTTCAAGGTCATCGACAATGCTACTGGTAAGCGCGTTTTGGCTTCGTACGAATTGGCTATCAGCTGCGATCCTGCTCGTGGAACCAAGTCGGGTGACAATATCATCCTCGACAAGGCCGGCGAAACTTTCGTTAATGTAAGTCTCGCTTCCAGCAGCCAAATCGCTGTGGATCCTGCTCAATTTGCATTGACCGTTAACCGTGCACACGCTGGTGAACTTTATTACAAGACCGCTGGTGCTTATAAGGTAGGTGATGTACTGAATGTGGAGAACTTCGTGCTCGTAGATAGTATCAACCGCGACATTACCCAATATGCTGATGGTGCTTATATGAACTTCGTATTCACTCCTGCCAATGCCGTTTATGACAAGGCTGCTGGTACGATTACTATCAACGAGCCGGGTAAGACGCATGTTACGGCTTACATTGGTAACGAAGATATCGCTCCCGCTACACTTGGTAAGATTTGGGCCATTGAGCAATTAGAGGCTACTTCGATCACTTGTCTCCAGGAGAACTTCATCGTAGGTGACACCATGGGTCTGAGCAACTTCCAAGTTTGGGCCGGTGATCAGGATATTACTGCTTTGGCAGACTTGCGCATTTACTCAAATGCAGACGAGGGCCACAAGTTAAGCGATGGCGCTATCGTATTTGACAAGCAAGGCAATATTGCTGTACAAATCCTCATCGTAGGTCAGAAAGAGACCGCTCGTCAAAGCTTTACCAAGACCTTTGCTGTAGCTCCTATCGCTGCTACCGCCATTGAGGGTCTGAATAGCACTTATACCGTATTCAACCGCTTCGATACCAAGAGCTTGGTAGTGAAGGCCGGTGATCGGGATATCACGAACTATGCAGAACTGACCTTTGCTCTGAGCAATGACAACGCTTCCATCCAGGATGGTATCATTTCCTTCGACAAGGCTGGTTCGGTTGACCTGACGGTTACCGTAGGTGGCAACGCTACCGGTTCGTTCGTACTGCCGATTTCCATCAACAAGAATCAGGGTGCAAGCATCCGCTTCAAGGGTGGTGAATACTATGTAGCTGATCAAGTGCTGCTGTCTGACTTCGTGGTAGTTAATGCTGCCGGTCAACCTTATCGCTTGGATTACAGTCTGTCTATCAGCTGCGATGCTAATCGTGGAACCAAGGTGGGTGACAACATCATCCTCGACAAGGCTGGTCAAACGTTCATTACCGTTACTTTGGCTGAGAACGAGCAGATCGCTATCGATCCTACTCCGTTCGAAATTATCGTTAAGCAGGCTAATGCTGTAAGTGTAGTGTATGGTACACAAGGCAACTATAAGGTAGGTGATGTTTTGAATGTAAGTGACTTCGTCGTTTTGGATAGCATCAACCGTGACATCACGCGTTATGCTGAAAATGCCTTCATGAGCTTTGACTTCAATCCTAATAATGCTACTTATGACAGAGCTGCTGGTACCATTACCATCAACGAGGCAGGCAAGACCGTCGTAACGGCTCATCTGGGCAATGACGAAATTGCAGCTGCTTCCATCTATCATGTTTGGGCAGTGGATCAACTGATCGCTTCTTCGGCTACCTTCGCTGCTGGTCCTTACTACGTAGGTGACACGCTCCATGTAGCAGACATCCATATCTTCAAGGGTGAAGAAGACATTACGGCCAATGCGGATCCGTTCTTCATCATCAATAACTTGACAGATGGTCACTTCCTGGCTAATGGCGATCTCGTATTCGACAAGGTAGATTCCAAGTTCGATCTCACGATTGCTATCAAGGGTTATGACAATGTAGGTAAGGTAGACTTCCCGAACCAAATCAACGTTCTTCCACGTGCAGCTGCTTCGGTTGTACTGCCGACTTATGTTGCTCAGGTGCTCGATTCTCTCGAAACCAAGGACGTTGTCGTTCTCGATGCATTTGGAAACGATATTACCAAGTATGCTACTTTGAGCTACTCGTTCGACAACAATGCTGCCAAGATGATTGGTACCAAGATTGTCTTCTACAAGAATGGTCCTCTCACCATCAACGTAACCGTTGCTGGCAATGCTGCCGGTCAGTTCGCTCCTGTAGTCAATGTTTATAAGAACTCGACCGCTCAACTCACCACTCCTGCTGACAACTGGTTCGTAGGCGATAAGATCTATCTCGATCAGTTCGATCTCGTAGACGCTAACGGTAATAAGTTCGATGCTGAATACAGTCTGAGCTTTGAGATCGCCGCTGCCGATGGTCGTAAGTTGGATGACAACACCATCGTATTCGACAATGCAGGTAATGTCAATGTGAACATCCTGATCAGTGGCGAAGTTACGATGACCGGTAAGAACTATGTGGCTCACGTTAAGCAATGTGTTGCTAACGGTATTATCTTCCCGAAGGTAGATTATATCGTAGGTGATTCGTTGGCAATTGCTGACCTCAAGGTGGTAGATGCCAAGAATAGCGACATCACTCGCTATGTAGAGTACAAGGGCTTCGTATTTGATCCTGCTGATTGCGCTACCTTCGATTTGGCTAAGGGTTACATCTACTTCAAGGCTCCGGGCACCGTTAAGGTGGCTACGACCGTAGGTGGTGCTCTCATGGCTGATGGTACGCTCAATAGCCGTATCTCTATCGATCAGGCTGCTGTTGCAAGCGTTACGCTGCCTAAGCAGGTTTACACCGTAGGTGATACGCTGGATATTAAGGATGTGAAGGCATTTGATGCTCAGGGTGTAGATATGACCATCTACTCTGACCTCTACTTCGTATTCAAGGATGAGGCTCACTTCGTACAGGGTACGTATGAGAAGATCGTTCTGGATAAGGCGGGTGCCAACACTATCAAGATTCTCGTTAATGGTCGCGAAGGTGTTGAACTCAATACGCTCAATCCTGTAATGACGGTGAACCCAGTTGCTGTAGCTAAGGTAGAAATCTTAGGTTCGTACAAGGTTACCGATATGATTTACACCGACGCAGTGAAGGTTTATGCTGCCAACGGTCTGGATATTACCCGTTATGTAGCTTACACCGCTTACCAATTCGAGGCAGGTGTGGCTCATGCTCAGGGCGAAGGCTTCGTACTGGATAAGTCCGGTGATCAAAATATCTCCGTAATCCTGTCCGGTGACGATATCGTGGCTGCAACCAAGGTGGTAGTTCTCAATATCGCTAAGTGCGTGGCTGTGGATGTTCTCTTCCCAGAGACTAAGAATAACGAGTACCGTGTAGGTGATGTAATCTATAAGTCTGACTTCGAGGTTTATGATGCAGATGCTAACGATATCACTCGCTATGCTGAACTCAGCTTCACCTTCGTTCCTGCTTCTGCTGCTACGGTGAATGCTCAAGGCAATATCGTAGTCAAGGAAACCGGTAACCTCACCATCACCGTTCATGTATCGGGTGATGTAGAGGATGCAAGCTTCAGCGAGAACTACTTCGTTCGTCACAACACCAAGGATGTAACTAAGATCTATGACATCATGGTTCGCCCATGGTCTGATGAGATCATGATTAGCAACACCACGGATACGCTGCCGACGTTCGTAAGCTATATTTGGTATAAGGACGAGGTAGTGATCGATGGTCAAACGACTCAGATCTACAATGTTCCTGCTTCTGAAGCTGATGGTATGCCACACGTTTACTATGCGATTGCATTCGACGCTCAAGGTAACCAATACCTGATCGCTGAGAAGACGTACATCTTCAACTACGATGCTGGCACGGGTCGCATAGTAGAGATCTATCCTTCCAAGGTAGCTCCTGCTGCTCCGTACACCATCGAAACCTCTGTAGCTGGTGAAGTTCGCGTAACCAACTCCAATGGTAGCACGATGGAACACTTCTCTGTTGAGGGTGGCAAGAACATTGCAACGGCTCCTATGATTCCAGGCGTATATGTAGTTCATTACGTCAATGCTGACGGTGAAGTAGCAACTCAAAAACTGATTGTCAAATAATTAGAGAAAACAAACATTAACGAATAAATTAAATTTTTTAGCATTATGAAAAAGAATATTATATTTGGAATGTTGGTTTCTTTACTGGCAATTCCGACGATGAACGCCCAAGTTCAAACCCTCTATTCCGATGGTGGAACAGGCGCTAAACCGCAACATTATACCGCAGGTAGTTATATCTCTGTAGGCTTAGGTCTCGCAGGTAGTGGCATGGCCACTACCTCAGACCGGGTCTTCAACGAGATTGGCGGCCCCAGCTATAATGCAAGTCTCCGTTATACGTACTTCATGTTCAACTACTTGGGTATTACCACCGGTTTGGACTTCTCGTCTTATACCGCAACGCTTGGCCTTCAAGGTCGTTATACATGGCCTGCAGTGACCGATATGGGTATGGCTTATACCCGTATGTCTTACTTCGCTGACGGGTATTCTTCCTGGAAGGAATTGGAGAACCTGTATATGTTAGAGGTTCCTATCGCATTGACCTTTAAGTACAAACCCAACAAAGTGGGCTTCATCGGAACCGCCGGTATCAAACTCGGCTTCCCAGTGGCTGCCAACTACAAGAGCTCGGGTACTGTCAACATTCGCAACTACTATCAAAGTTTGAATGTCAAAGAGATGGAAGGTCCTCACGTAACGCTGAATGCCCAATATGAGGAAGACACTCGTAAGTACGACAAATCGATGTGGCAGGGTATTAATGGCCAACTCTTTGCAGAGTTTGGTGCATTGTTCCAGGTTCACCCTCGTATGGACCTCAGTGTGAGCGTTTATGGTAACTATGGTTTGAACAATGTGATTAAGGCGAACGATGCATTCGGTTTCGCTTCTGCAAAGAACAACCTCAACACCGACATCGCTCCCATGGCTGAGTACAAAGGCTTGATGGGTACTGCTGTCGATCACGTGAATATCTGGAGCGTAGGTGGTAAAATCGCTTTACACATCAACGTTCGCAAACTCAGTGACGAACAACTCATTGATGCTTCTTACATGGCTCCTGACGTTGTGTTCGTATATGACACCGTTCCTCAAGTGGTTACGGAAATCGTTCATGACACCGTTACCATTACTCGTGAGAAAGTGGTGGACTACACCAACGCATGGGTATTGGAGAAACAAGGTACTATCTTCTTCCGCGTAGGCGATGCTAAGCGTCCAATGTGCTCTCCTGAGAACTACATTGACATCCTGGCTTCTGCTTTGACGACCAACCGCAATGCTAAGATTAACATTGATGGTCGTGCAAGCTACGAAGGAAATGCTGAGTTCAACCAGAAACTCTCTGAGGATCGTGCTAACAAGATTGCTGACATGCTCCGCGCTCGCGGCGTCAAGGATGAACAAATGGTTATCCAAGGCTTAGGCAGCAGCAAGAATGTTGAGTCCGATAATCCAGAGGATCACGTTCGTGACCGTCGTGTAGATATTATTCCTGTTAAGAGATAATATCCTTCACTGATATCAATAAAGGGATTGCATTCATTGCAGTCCCTTTATTTTTTGTGCGTCCAACACAAATGATACCTCAACCTTTTTATGGAACCCGTCAACAATAGTTTGCTGTTAGTTCCGTAAGTGGGCCGTAAGTCGCCCGTAAGCAGACCGTAAGTCGATGCTACCCTACGGCCAGGAGGCGTATAAGAGGGGTATAAGATCCATATAGGATCCATATAGGATGCATATAGGATGAAACCCTTATTGCGAGCCATATATGGGAGCTTGTGTTGGAACACAAAAAAAACCACGCAGACAATTCTGCGTGGTTTTCTTTGTGCGGATATGTACGCCAGAGATTACTTCTCCTCTGCAGCCATAGCAGCTTTGAGATTGGCCAATACATCCAAATCACCCAGAGTGGTTTTCTCCATCTTAGGCATTTCTGGTTGCGCTTCTTTCTTGGGAGCAGCCTTAGCTTCCTTAGCAGGAGCCTCTTTGCGCTCTTCCCAAGTGCGGAGGTGGCTCAACAGAATACGTCTTGCATCCTTGTTAAACTCAATCACGCGGAAGTTCATTACATCACCTACCTTGGCGGCAGCAGCCTCTTTGTCCTCTTTCTGGAGATGACGAGTCGTGCAGAAACCTTCTACACCGTCCTCCAACAGAACAACAGCACCCTTGTCACCCAGTTCGATAATCTTGCCTTCTACAATAGCGTCTACTCCATACTTAACGGCCAACTCTTCCCAAGGATTCTCCTCGAGTTGCTTATGACCCAAGCTCAGGCGACGGTTGTCTTTGTCGATTTCCAATACAACAACCTCAATCTCTGCACCAATTTGAGTAAACTCATTCGGGTGTTTGATCTTCTTGGTCCAACTCAAATCGCTGATGTGAATCAAACCATCAACGCCCTCTTCGATCTCTACGAAGACACCGAAGTTGGTGAAGTTACGAACCTTAGCAAAATGACGAGTGCCTACAGCGTACTTGGCATCAATGTTCTCCCAAGGATCAGCCTTGAGTTGCTTGATACCCAGAGACATCTTTCTCTCATCGCGGTCGAGCGTCAGAATAACAGCATCGATCTCATCACCTACCTTCAGGAAATCATTAGCAGAACGCAGGTGCTGACTCCAGCTCATCTCACTAACGTGAACGAGACCTTCTACACCTTCAGCTACTTCTACAAATGCTCCGTAGTCTGCCATAACCACTACCTTACCGTGAACCTTGTCACCTACCTTCAGGTCAGCAGAGAGTGCATCCCATGGGTGAGGAGTGAGTTGCTTCAGACCCAATGCAATGCGCTTCTTGTCCTCGTCAAAGTCCAAAATAACCACATTGATCTTTTGATCCAACTCAACAATCTCCTTAGGATCAGTTACGCGACCCCAACTCAAATCGGTAATGTGAATCAAACCGTCTACGCCGCCCAAATCAATAAAGACACCGTAGTTGGTGATGTTCTTAACCACACCTTCGAGCACCTGACCCTTCTCCAACTTGGAGACGATCTCTTTCTTTTGTGCCTCAATCTCAGCCTCAATAAGAGCCTTGTGGCTAACAACAACATTGCGGAACTCCTGATTAACCTTAACAATCTTGAATTCCATCGTCTTGCCAACGAATACATCGTAATCGCGAATAGGCTTAACATCAATTTGACTACCGGGTAAGAAGGCTTCCATACCCAATACGTCTACGATCATACCGCCCTTTGTGCGGCACTTGATGTAACCGTTAACGATTTCACTGGACTCGCATGCTGCGTTCACGCGATCCCAACTGCGGGATGCACGAGCCTCCTTGTGAGAGAGAACGAGTTGGCCTTTTTTGTCCTCCTGGCTTTGAATGTACACTTCCACCTTATCACCAATCTTCAGGTCAGGGTTGTAACGGAACTCACCGGCAGGTACAATACCATCGGATTTGAAACCTACATTAACCACAACCTCACGCTTGTTGATGGAGATGACCGTACCCTCAACGACTTCATTGTCCTTGATGGCATTCAGGGTAGCATCATACTTGGCGAGGATTTCTTCGTTTAGTGTGCCTTTAGAAGCTAATTCATGGGCATCCCAGTCGAAGTTCTGGAGAGAATTATTTTCTGTCATAACAGATATGTCCGGTCGGACGCTTCACGTCATACATGCCGCGTTTACCCGGGCGTTAAAGGGTTAAACATGTTTGCTTTTTCCTCATGCCAATAGCAAAATTGGCGAAAAAGCATGCAAAATTAGAAAAAATATGCGATATATGCAAATAAATTTGCAAAAAAATGCAAATTGCAGAAATTACCAACGAAAAAGAAGACAAAAATTACTCTGTGAGCAGATGCTGGTACACGTTAACAATACTGTCAAACTCCGCTTTGTACTTGGTGGGAACAGGTTCAACCGGAGGAGAAACCATCTTCAGCGGATCAATAGGACTGCCACCTTTCCAAATACGAAAATCCAAATGAGGACCCGTGGAATTACCGGTGGAACCTACATATCCTATCACCTGACCCTGATTCACATGCTTACCTACCGCAATGTCTTTGCCATATTTGCTCAGATGCAGATAAGCCGTCGTATACGTGGAGTTATGACGAATCTTCACGGTATTGCCTCCTCCACCTTTATATCCTTTCTCAATCACCACACCATCTCCAATACTGACTACCGGAGTACCCGCAGGAGCGGCATAATCTACCCCCGTATGAGGACGTACGGTTTTAAAAATAGGATGCTTGCGAGCATAGGTAAAGTGACTGGAAATGCGCTTGTAGTTCAGAGGAGCTTTCAAAAAAGCCTTGCGAAGTGATTCGCCCTTCGAGTTAAAATAACTGTGGACATCTCCCGCCTCAAAATAGTAGGCGTCCTGCCATTTGTGACCGTGGTAAAAATCGGCAGCATAAATGCGACCTATGCCCACCCGCTGACCATCTACATACTGCTCATCATAATACACCCGAATGGAATCGCCCTTCTGCAGTCCAAAGAAATCAATGGTCCAGGCATAGATTTCACTCAACTCTAAACTCAACTCGATGGGCAAATCATTACCCACCATCGCGTTCCATAAACTGGATTCAATAACCGCTTCCGCCTTACGGGGACGAATCTCCAATGGCTTTTCCAGTTTCTCCACGTGCATCGAGTCCGTCATATGAAGCACTATTGCACGACGAATATCCTGCACGTAAACCCAATAAATCAACTGATTCACACCCGCAGTATCCGGTTGGGAAAAACCAAAATACTGGTTGCCTACGCGAATGGAACGGACATCAAAATCCTTACGATTGAGCGTAGTAATTCCAGCCAATTGTTTACGATTGGCTCCCAAACGCGTCAGTATACCACCCAAGGTCTCGCCATTCTGGACAAAACCGGTGTCCACATGAAACGAATCAATAGGTAAACCATATTCATATCGAACAGGGACAACCTCCTCCTCTCGCTCCGAAGTGGCATTCTTGGAACAAGCACATAACCATACAACCAAAATGGTAATCAGAACAGACCAATACTTCATCTCAATCCCTGATTAGCGTATAACTTGAGGATATTTGCGGAACCAGGATTGAATCTTTAAGCGAATAACACCCAACAATGCCTCTGAGAAAATACCTCCCGACATCTTGCTGGTGCCCAGTACACGATTCACAAAAATAATGGGGACTTCCGTAATCTTAAATCCACATTTGTAAGCGGTAAACTTCATCTCGATTTGGAAAGCATAACCCTTAAAATGAATATGGTCCAAATCAATAGTCTCCAATACGCGACGGGTATAACACATAAATCCCGCAGTCGTATCATGAATATCTACACCCAATACAGTGCGGACGTACTTGGAAGCAAAATAACTCATCAATACACGACCCATCGGCCAGTTTACCACATTTACCCCGCTGACATATCGACTGCCAATGGCCACATCTGCACCCCCAGTGGAACAAGCATCATAGAGCTTGAGCAAATCTTGCGGATTGTGACTAAAATCGGCATCCATCTCAAAGATATAATCATATTGATGCTCTATCGCCCACTTAAAACCGGTGATATAAGCAGTCCCTAAACCCTGTTTACCCGCACGTTCAACAATAAACAAACGATTGGCATACCGAGTTTGCATCAGGGTTTTCACAATCTGAGCAGTGCCATCCGGAGAACCATCGTCAATAATCAATACATGGTACTCAATGGGCAACTCCATCACCGCCTGAATGATGGCTTCGATATTTTCCTTCTCGTTGTACGTCGGGATGATGACCAATCTTTCCATAAGATAAGTGTACTAATATTCCGTTATAAAATCATATTCCAAAGTAAAAATGGGACTCGGTTCCAATCGCTCCAATGCCTTGATAAAGATATCCTGACCCAAATAGACATGTTTGTCTTCCAAATAGGAGGTCACCGTACCCAAAGCTACTTGGGGATCATTGTTTTCTTTGCTCAAATGGCAAAGAAAAATATTGCGCATACCAGAATGGTAATTGCGAGCCAACACCTCTCCACAAGTGTGGTTGCTCTGGTGACCGCGAGACGATAAGATGCGCTCCTTCAAATAAGTGGGGTAGGGACCATTCAATAGCATCTGCTCATCATGATTAGCCTCAATGACAATATGATTAGCCGTACGCAAATAATATTCCAACTGCTCATTCGGCTCACCACAGTCAGTGGCAATGAGAAAACGCTGATCAAGATAATCAATCACATACCCCAAACAGTCGGTGGAATCGTGACTGATGCCAAATGTATTCACCTGCATACCAAACAGGTTCCACTCTCTGCCTTTCTCAAAATAACGTCGTGAGGTCCGTAACTTCTCTTGAACACCATAGTTGTGATCAATACCTTCATGGATCTCGCGAGTGGTGTAAATAGGCAAATGAATACGTTCGCCCAATGTACCTACTGCACGAATATGATCAGCATGATCATGCGTGACCAATACACCCATGATATTGGAAAAATCCAGCCCCATCTCACGCAGGTTTTTCTGAATGGTGCGAGCCGAGATACCGGCATCAATCAAAATACCCTGATGCGCCGTGCCCAAGTAATAGCAATTCCCACTGCTACCACTCGCAAAACACCTGAATATGAGACTTTCTTGTTCCATTTTCACAAATTAAGCCTGCAAAGGTACGAAAAAAATATGATAGTTGCAAATAATCATGGAATTTTTCATGAAAAAGTGGCGGTTTTCTTGCGTATTTCCATTTTTAACGCTATCTTTACACCGATTTTGCATTAGTAGGCTGCTTTACAATGAACAATCAACTGTCTCAAGTTTTATTTCGGGCATGGGCGCATGTGCGCCATCGCCTGTGTGCTTGGAACACCGGAGGGGAAGGTATCCATTCTCCTCGCTTGTTCTATATCGTACGCTATCTGATGAACGATCATAATGCTTATTATTGTTTTGACGCTATCGAACAACGACGTGAAGCCATGCTGCGTGCCCCAAAAATGATTGATTTCATCGATTACGGTACAGGACATAATGGTCAACGACTGGTAAGTCATATTGCCCGCACGTCGCTCGAATCGCCCCAAGTCATGCAATTACTGTTTCGCCTGGTATTGTTTTTGAGTCAACAACTCAATCGCCCACTGCATATTGTCGAACTGGGAACCAGTTTGGGAATCAGTACCGCCTATTTGCAAATGGCTAACCTGCAAAATCATGTGCTTACTTTCGAAGGATGCCCCCAAGTGATGGACATGGCACAAAAAAATTGGCACAAATTGGGATTAGATACGATTCAATCCGTAGTGGGAAATATTGATGAAGTGCTTCACGACACTTTATTAAATAGCGCGCGCGTAATAGATTTTGCCTATCTGGATGCTCATCATACCTGCCAGGCAACCTTGGACTATTATGCCCAAATCAAACCTTATCTGCAATCCACCAGCATGGTGGTTTTGGACGATATTCATTATTCTGCCGATATGGAACGGGCCTGGAAGCAGATCATATCATACCCGGAAATCACTTCAACCATGGACTTGGGATCCTGCGGAATTCTGTTTTTGGATCCTCACTACCTACGTAAACATTATATATTACGCATATGAGAATATACACGCGCACGGGAGACCAGGGGCAAACTTCTCTGGCTTCCGGACAACGAGTTGGTAAAAACTCACTCCAATTGGAAACGTACGGCACTGCCGATGAACTGAATGCTCAGGTAGGATTGTTGCGAGCCAAAATAGATAGCCGAAACTATCCTTTGGAAGAAAAACAATTGGAATGGATTCAAAATCGTCTCTTTAATCTTGGCGCAGCATTGGCTGATGCCCCCGGCGAGTGGATCAGTGAGGATGATACGCGACAATTGGAACAATGGATTGACCAAATGCAGGAGGATCTGGAACCTGTGGGTGGGTTTGTTCTTCCTTCCGGAAGCGAAACAATCGCATTGAGCCATATTTGCCGCACTATAACCCGCCGTCTGGAACGCCGAATGGTCGAATGGCAAACACAAAATGAAAAAAATAACTTGGATGCAAAAAATGCAAAAATGGTTGCATTTGTTAACCGAATGAGCGATTTTTGGTTTCAGTTTGCAAGAAAAATGGCAAAAAATGAAGGAATTTCACTTTTTTTGTGGAAAAAATGAAAAAATGTTTGGATATAAAGAATATTTTTTGTAATTTTGCACGCTAATTTTGATATAAAGCACCTATTGGGTGTGATTTTTAGGTCAAACTAAAACCGTATACTATGTATTGGACACTTGAATTGGCTTCAAAGATTGAAGATGCTCCTTGGCCAGCAACTAAGGAGGAATTGTTGGATTATGCCAACCGTATTGGTGCGCCGATGGAGGTCATAGAGAACCTCGAGGAAATAGAAGATGATGAAGAAATCTTCGAATGTATTGAGGATTTGTGGCCTGATTATCCCACCAAGGATGATTTCTTCTTTAACGAGGAAGAATATTGATAGAATAAAATGCAACATGCAAGATGTAAGTGGCTTATCCTTCTGACGGCGTTTGTGTGCAGCGTAAGCGCGTGGGCACAGACGGATCCTCAGTTGGGGCACTATATGTTCTTGCAAACCACTTATAATCCTGCAGCGGCAGGAGATGGCGAGATGATGCGAGTGGCGGGTATGCATCGTATGTCCTTTACCGGAATACAAAATGCGCCCATGACTACATACTTTACGTTCTCATCTCCCTTTATGATCGGTAAGACACAACATGCAGCGGGCGTTCGGTTTATTAATGACATCTACGGATTGTTTACCAACCAGTCGTTTCATGTACAGTACGCCTACCGACAAAAGATTGGAAAAGGTTATTTAAGTGCTGGTGTAGACCTGGGTTTTGTGAACATGGGTTTCCAACAGGACAAGGTGAACCTGGATAGTATTGCTCAGTTGGAAGAGGATGGTTACCATCGTGGATCAGGTGAAGATCCTGCTATACCGCAGGGTTCTGGTAGCGATGGGGCATCTGGAATGGGTTTTGACTTGGGTGCGGGCATATACTATAGTGCACCGAGCTGGTGGGTAGGTGCCAGTTACAGCCATATCACTCGTCCCAAGTTGGAATGGAGCGATAAGTCGGAGATTACTCTCACAGGAACCCTATATGTGTCCGGAGGTTATAATTGGCGGCTGAGAAATAAAAACTGGGTGCTGAAACCCAGCGCCATGGTGATGACCGATTTTGCTAGTTGGGATGTTAACTTGACCATGTTGGCTGAGGTGAAAGAACAGTTTCGCTTTGGACTCGGTTATCGCATTGGTGGTAGTGTGAACATATTACTGGGGGCGGATATTATCAGCGGTTTGCAAATCGGCTATACCTATGAGTTACCGGCCAATAACCTGATTTTGGGCAGTTATGGGTCTCATGAAATCTATTTGGCATATGGATTTAATATCCTGAAACCCAATCGGAACAGTAAATACAAGAGCATACGCTACTTGTAATAAATAGAAAATAATAAGTAAACAAAAGAATATGAAACTAAAAAACATTCTTTATGTAGTAGCACTCGGCTTGGTAGTTGCGTCGTGCAACGGCCCGGAGGGCGAATTGGTAGGTGCTAATGCTAGTAGCAATTTTAAAGAAGCGAATCCTTACGGTATGGTGTATATCAAAAAGGGCGCTTTCATGATGGGAGAGAATACGCAATCTGCGATTTTCCATCAACCCGATAATATCACCATGGTGACGGTGAACGCGTTTTGGATGGACGAAACCGAAATTACCAACAATGAGTATAAACAGTTTGTTAATTGGGTGCGCGACTCCATCGCTTACACATTGCTCATTGAGGCGGGGTATGAAGAGTATATCAAGGTGGGACGTAATGAAGACTACGATGAGGAAAATTATTGCATCGATTGGCGCAAACCCGTTCCATGGACTGTTGACGACGAGGATATTCGCGAAGTGTTGGCTCAGATGTTTTATACTACCGGTGGTTTACGTGCTACCAGTTTGTACTATAACTATAGTTGGATGAACTATGACCAGGCTCAGTTGCCTCAAAATAAGTTTGATGTAGCTAAGGGTCGTTATCCTATCGGAGCTACCAGCCGTGTAGATAGTTTTTGGGTAAACGAAGATGGTTGGATATGCGACAGCACCATCATACGTCCGCTGCGTGAGCCGGCAGACTTGATGACCAACAAAATTATCAGCGTTTATCCCGATACCATGGTTTGGATTCGTGATTTCCAATATGCATACAATGATCCAATGCTTCATGGCTATTTCACCTTCCCTGGATATCAGGACTATCCGGTTGTGGGCGTAACATGGGAACAGGCGCATGCCTTCTGCCATTGGCGTACCCATTTATTCCAAACCAACTCCAAGGTGGCTTCACAGTCATATCGTCTTCCGACCGAAGCTGAGTGGGAATATGCTGCGCGTGGTGGTCGTAAAATGGCTATGTATCCTTGGGGTGGTAACTACGCCCGCGATGGTAAGGGTTGCTTCCTGGCTAACTTCAAGCCATATCGTGGCAACTATAATGATGACACTGGAACCATGACAATGAAGGTGGCTCAGTTCCGTCCAAACGATTATGGATTGTTTGATATGGCCGGTAACGTGGCAGAATGGACAGCATCGGCATACCAATCGAGCTCTAACCTGTATATCAGCGATGTGAACCCTGATTTCCAATACATGGCTCGTAAGGATGATCCGGACGTGCTCAAATGTAAAGTGGTTCGTGGCGGTAGCTGGAAGGATATATCGTACTACTTGCAGTGCGGCGTGCGTGCCTACGAGTATGAGTACGAAAGCCGCGCCTACATTGGCTTCCGTTGTGTTCGTTCGTACATTGGCGATTAATAAATCAACCAAATAGAGAATTATTTAAATACAAAAAGATATGGCAAAAGAACAAAAATCCAAATTCATGCAATGGTACGATTCGTACGCAGGAAAGCATGCAGTGAACATCATTTACAGCGCAGGTGCGTCTGTGGTTATTATTGGTGCATTATTTAAGATCATGCACTGGCCGGGAGCTGGTATTATTTTGACCGCAGGTATGTGTACCGAGGCTTTTCTGTTTATGATTGGTGTATTGGAAAAACCACACGAGGAATTCCACTGGGCGAATGTGTTCCCGCAATTGTTGGAGTATGGCGCACCTGAAGATCGTTTGGCAGCAGCCCTCAAACAGGATCGTCCTACCTTGCTGGGCGCAGGTGTAGAGGATGGTCAAAAAAGCAAAACCGCTGTTCCTGCATTGACAGACAAAGATATGGAAGCCCTTAAGGGTAGCATCAACGATTTGGCCAAGACTGCTGGTCAACTGAGCGAATTGGGTAAGATTGCGGAACAAACTAATAAATTGAGCGAAAAAATGGCTCAGGCTGGTGAAAAAATGGAACAGGTGGGCGATGCCGCTGGCAATTTTGTGGTCAGTGCTGCCAAATTAGGCCAAACCAGTGGAGAAGTTAATAACCAGTTTAGTGCCGTAGTCGAAGGCATCAAGGGTGTGGTCAATGGTACCAAGGACTGCCAACAAAGTGTAGATGCTATGGGCAAGAAACTCAGTGAAATGAATGCTGTTTACGAGTTGCAAATGTCTGTTCTTAAACAGCAAACCGATGCCTTCAAGGCACAAACCGATAAGGTGAATGCTGTTAGCGACCGGATGAATGCCGTCAGTGAAAAGTTCAATGAGGTGGATAAGGACGTGGCTAAAATGCAAGCCGCTGCTGCTGAAGCTGTTAAGAATCAACAGGCTTATGAGGATGGCGCTAAACAACTGGCATCCAAAATCGCTGATTTGAATAAGATTTATGGCAATATGCTGACCGCTTTGGCATAAGCATTTGCTTCGTATCCAATTTACTAAATAGAATCCATAAGCAATGGGAGGAGCAAAAAACTGTCCGGAAACCCCGAGACAAAAAATGATAGGTATGATGTACTTGGTGTTAACCGCCATGTTAGCCCTCAATGTGTCGGCCGACATCTTGAATGGTTTCAACAAGTTACGTCATAGTATGGAGTCTGCCATTCTGTCCACGGATGCTCGTACGGAAGATGTGATGCGCACTTTCGAAGCGGCTTATAATAAGGACGAAGGCAGCCGCAAAAAATATGGCGAATGGTATGAAATAGCCATTGCTATTCAGACCAAGAGTGATGAGTTCTATAATTATATCGAGCGTTTCAAGTTGGACATCCTGAATATGGTAGAGAACGCTGAGTATACTTCCATGCCTGAAGAAATTCGTAACGGAAGTGATACCAACAAACCTCACCAGTATGCCATCAACGAACGCGATATACAAACTGGTCGATATCATGCAGAAGAATTGCGTATGCGTATGGACGAATATCGTATCTATATGACTTCCGCTGACTCTGAATGCGTACGTCGTAAAATGCTGGACTCTAAGTTCGCCCACGATTTTAATATGAAGGTGGACATGTTCAACTCGCTGTTCAATACTTCTGATGTCGTTAATGAAGAAGGTGAATCGATTCCTTGGGAGCAGTCTATCTTTGAAGAAATGCCTGCAGGTGCCGTGTTTGCCATGTTGACCAAATATCAGAACGATATTCGTACAGCTGAAAATGATATTGTAAACTTTATGTTCCAATCGGCAGGACGTTCCGATTTCGTGGTTAACTCTGTAGAGGCTTTGGTAATGCCGATTAATGGAGAATATATCATGCAGGGCGGTCACTATCGTGCCCGTATTGTGTCAGCTGCTGTGGATACCAACCAAACTCCGGTATTCTATATCAATGGTAAGGAGTATACCGATGGTATCTACGATATTGTTGGCTCTGGTGTGGGTCCGCAAACATTCTCCGGCTACATGATGATGCCGGATGATTCCACCCATTATCCGTTCAAGGGTCAATATACTGTTGGAGCTCCTTCGGCAACGATTTCCAATACCGACCTGAACATTATGTACCGCAACTTCAAGAACCTGTTCTCTATCTCTGTTCCCGGTGTGAGCCGCGACAAAATGAAGGTTTCCGTCAGCGCGGGTGCTACCCTTTCCGTGGATAAGAATATGTATGTGATTGTCCCGGGTGATAATGTCAAGGAAGTCACCATTACCGTCATGGCGGAAACAGATGGCAAAATGGTACAAATGGGTAATCAAACCTACCGAGTTCGTGCATTACCCAAACCCGGTGCCTATTTGAAAAGTGGTGAAACAGAGTATGCTGAAGGTAATATCTCACGTAGCGCTTTGCTGGCTCCCAATGCAACGATTATTGCCAGTTACGGCCCTGATGGCCTATTGGATTTGCATTATCAGATCTTATCGTTTAAACTCAATATCAATGGCGCTATGACCGAGTGCAAGAGTGATAAGTTCGGTAAGATGGAGCGAGATAAACTGGGTAAACTCAAGAAGGGTGCCATGATTAGTATTACCGATGTGACTGCCAAAGGTCCGGATGGTAAGATAGTCAAACTGCGTGGTATTCCATTAACATTGAATTAATAAGCTATTATCCATATGAAAAAACTAGTTGCTATTGCTGCATTGTTGCTTGGCATATGCGTCAGCTCCAATGCACAACACAGAATCAATTCGTTCTTTGACGACATGGGTATGCTCCGTTTGGAGACCCAGGAATTGGACGAAGCCGCAGACACTTTAGTGACCATAAAACACCGGAAGGAAGATGTGGTTTGGGCACGTATTGTGTATAGTGTTATCGATATGCGGTTTAAGCAGAACTATCCGCTGTACTTCCCTATACGATCGGATAATCCCCGTTATAAGAGTTTGTTTAAGGTGATCCTCGATGCCATCGCTGACTCAATTCCATTGCCTATATATGAAAAATCAATGGATAATGTCAAACCGGTATGGGATGCTCCTTTGGAACGCGAAATGATTCCAACCCTCACCATGATTGATGACCCCATGGAGGATTACTCCAATGAGGAAAATCGTTACGATATTGAGACTTCGGATGCTATGTTGCTTCACTATGATTCCGTCAACGATGTGATGACCACCCACTTGTATGGATATGAGGATTTTGTTAAGAATCAATTGAAATACCTGGTTCAGGAAGTTATTTTCTTTGACCGCCATACATCACGTTTATATCGTAAGATTCTTGCCATTGCTCCAATGCACTCGGATAAGATTGTGTCACAGGAACCTGAAATGGTGAAGGATGCGGTGTTGGAATCAATGTTATTCTGGATTCCGTTTGATGCGCTGCGTCCTTATCTGGCCAAGCAATATATTATTCCTAGCCAAAACGAGACCAAACGTGTCAGCTTTGAGGAGTTCTTTGCTAAACGTCTCTATACGCAGTATATTCTGGGAGAAGGCAATATGTATGACCGCATGATTCTCGACTACGAATTGGATGAGAAGGAGGTCAAAAAAGAGCAAGCACGAATCGAAAACGAACTGCTGACTTTTGAACAGGACCTGTGGGAGTACTAGTCTGAACATGAAGGCAGGTCGCTGACCTGCCTTTTTCTTTGAGTACGGATATGAAACAGCATCGATTTTTTACCATGTACCTAACCACTACCATCAGCGTAGCTTTGGTGTTGTGTCTCATCGGTTTGGAATGTGTGGTGGTATTAAGTACCCGCCAACTCATTCGTAATCTGCGTGAGAATGTGGCCGTTTCGGTTGTGATAACCGAATCCGCCGATTCGTTGCAAACAAATGCATTGAGTTCGGTGCTTAATAATGCCCCATATACCCATTCGTGCGAGTACATCAGTAAACAGGAAGCTTTGCAGGAACATATTGAGCAACTCGGGGAAGATCCTACTCAGTTTTTGGGATATAATCCCCTGAGAGCATCGTTTGAACTTCACCTCAAAGATGCTTATGCGCATAATGACAGTATTTGCTTGATTCAGAGTGCGCTTTTGGCAATGCCCATGGTGGAGGATGTGATGTATCAGCAGGATGTCATCAAAATGTTGGATGCTAATATCAGCGAACTGAGTTACATCTTGATGGGAATTGCATTGGTGCTGTTGATTATGGCCGTTGCGCTCATTAATAACACCATTCGTTTACACGTATATTCCAAGCGTTTCCTCATCAACACCATGCGACTGGTGGGTGCCACGCCATGGGTGATTAAGGCTCCTATTGTTTACCGAAATATGCGTATGGGATTGGAGGCTGGATTGCTGGCCTTGGGCGTGATTGCCATGGTGTTGTATTATGCTAAAACAAAATTGGGGGTTTGGCTGTTTGACCTTACCACTCAAAATGTCCTGATTATAGCATTGGTAGTGGTGCTCGGAGGAGTTCTAATCACCTTCTTCGGTTCTGTGATGGCTACCAACCGTTATGTGAGAATGAAAATTGATAAAATGTATGAAATATAATCTACCTAAACTCAATCTGATACTGATTGCTATCAGTTTTGTCATTATTATTGTGGGATTTGCTTTGATGGTTGGTGCTCCTAGCGGTGCCGAATACAATCCTGATATATATAGTCCCCGTCGCATTACTGTGGGACCCATGATTTCGCTCTTGGGCTTTGTCTTGCTGATTGTGGCGATTTTGTTTAAAGGCAAAAAATAAGATATCATGGAATGGTGGCATGCACTCATATTGGGGATTATCCAAGGACTGACGGAGTTTTTACCAGTGAGTTCTTCAGGACATTTGGAAATAGGACAGGCTCTATTGGGTACTGCCTCTGAGGAAAATCTTAGATTTGCCATTGTCGTTCATGCAGCAACGGTACTATCTACGCTGGTTATCCTTTATCAAGAAGTAACAGCACTGTTCAAGGGCACGTTTTCCACAACGCAATGGAATGAGCAAAAAAGTTATGTAGCCAAAATCCTGGTAAGCATGATTCCCGTGTTTGTGATAGGTGTGTTCTTTAAGGATCAGGTGGAGACATTCTTTGGTAATGGCCTGGTACTGGTAGGAATTTGCCTGTGCATCACCGCCGTATTATTAGGCCTGAGTGAGTACCTCACCAAGCATTGGAATCGTCCGGGACATGAAGTGGGGTTTAAGGATGCCATCATCATTGGTGTCGCTCAAGCCTGCGCTGTATTGCCAGGTTTGAGTCGCAGCGGAACGACCATTGCTACAGGGCTCCTTTGTGGCGTCAAAAAAGAAAGCGTGGCACAATTCTCATTCCTTATGGTATTGATTCCAATATTAGGCGAAGCATTCCTGGACTTATTGGATGTGATTCAAGGTGAAGTTATTGCCAGCGAGTTAAGTTGGAAAGTCATGGCTATAGGTTTTGTTGCTGCTTTTACAACCGGATGTCTGGCCTGCCGATTTATGCTATCGATTGTTCGTCGTCAAAAATTAACCTGGTTTGCTCTCTATTGCCTGGCAATAGGCTTATTTGCCATCATCTATGGACTTTAAGGAAGGGGAAATCATTGGCTTTGATAAGCCCTATCGTTGGACTAGTTTTGATGTGGTAGGCAAGGTTCGTTGGCTTTTGTGCCATGCACTTAACGAGAAAAAACTCAAAGTCGGGCATACGGGTACTTTGGATCCTTTAGCCACCGGTGTGGTGGTCGTTTGTACAGGGCACAAAACAAAAATGATTGACGAATTGCAAAATCATGACAAGGAATATGTGGCCACTTTGCAATTGGGATCCACAACACCCAGTTTTGATTTGGAAAAACCTATTGACGCCACCTATCCAACAACCCATATTACGCGGGAGTTGCTGGACGAAGTTATTCCTACTTTTAGAGGAGAACAATGGCAGGTACCACCTATGTTTTCAGCCGTCAAGGTTCATGGAAAACGCGCTTATGAGCTGGCTCGCAAAGGTGAAGATGTGGAATTAAAAGCAAAATTACTGGTCATTGACCAAATAGAAATATTACATTTTGACGCGACTACCATGCAATTGCAATTGCGTGTCGTTTGCTCTAAAGGCACCTATATTAGGGCTTTGGCTCGCGATATCGGACAACGTCTTAATTGTGGAGCCCATTTGATTGCCTTGCGCAGAACTAGGGTAGGGAATATTCGTGTCGAGGATTGTATGAATATGGAACAATTTACACTACTGATAGAGAATGAAATTAAGCCAATTTAAATTCAAATTACCGGACGATTTGATTGCGCAATATCCGAGTTATTATCGCGATGAAGCGCGCATGATGGTGGTACACCGTAAAACCGGTGCCATTGAACATAAACAAGTAAAAGATGTAACTGAGTATTTTGATGATGGTGACCTGTTTATTTTCAATAACACCAAAGTCTTCCCGGCGCGCATGTATGCCAAAAAAGAGAAAACAATGGCCAATATCGAGGTCTTCCTGTTACGTGAACTTAATCACGAAATGCGCTATTGGGATGTACTCGTTGATCCTGCCCGCAAAATTCGTATTGGTAATAAACTCTTTTTTGAAGAAGATTCCAATATCATCGGAGAAATTATTGACAACACTACCTCCCGTGGCCGTACGATGCGTTTCTTGACAGATTATGACAACGACGAGTTCGTCAGACGCTTGTATAAACTGGGTTCTATTCCATTACCCAAGTACATCCGTCGCCCTATGTCAGAATCCGTGCAGGAACAGTTCAATGAGGATTTCCGAGGACAGGACATTTCCATGATGGATGTTGAACGCTATCAGTCTATTTTTGCTACTCAGGAAGGTGCTGTTGCTGCACCTGCAGCTAGCTTACACTTTTCCAAACAGTTGCTCAAACGAATGGAAATATGTGGAATAGAACAGCAATTTCTTACCTCCCATATGGCCTTGGGTAATTTTAAGGGTATTGATGTGGAAGATCTTTCCAAACATAAGGTGGAAAGTGAACAGATTATCATCAGTTCTTCTTTGGCTCAAGCCGTAGATAAAGCTCATGCAACCGGCAAACGCGTTTGTGCAGTAGGTACCGAAGTGATGCGTGCCTTGGAGCATGTGGTCGGTACAGATGGCCAAATCAAAGCATATGATGGCTGGACTAACAAGTTTATTTATCCTCCCTACGATTTTACGGTAGCCAATGCTTTCTTTGTTAATTTCTATGGATCCCAGTCTTCTCAATTGCTTTTGGTGGCAGCTTTTGGTGGATTTGAACCCGTGATGAAGGCTTATCATACTGCCATCAAAGAAGGTTATCACTTTGGCGATTACGGAGATGCTATGTTAGTGATTGACTGATGAATGTACGCATTGAAAACAGTTGGCGACAAATTCTGCAGCCAGAGTTTAACAAACCTTACTTTGAGTTGCTTGCTTCCTTTGTGCGTCGAGAGTATCAGACGAAACAGTGCTTTCCGCCGGCTGGACTTATTTTTAATGCGTTTGATGCTTGTCCATTTGACAAGGTTCGTGTTGTGATTATCGGACAAGACCCCTATCACGATGTGGGACAAGCCAATGGGTTGTGCTTTTCTGTGAATGATGGGGTACGCATACCGCCATCTTTGGAAAATATCTACAAAGAACTGAACCGCGATCTGGGTCTTCCTATTCCCACAACCGGAAATCTGCAACATTGGGCTACACAGGGAGTGCTGCTTCTCAATGCTACATTGACCGTCCAGGCACATCAACCTGGCAGTCATCAGAATAAGGGATGGGAAGAACTAACCGATGCTGCTATAGAGGCACTTAACCAAAAACGTGAACATATTGTCTATATGTTATGGGGCAGTTACGCCCAACGTAAAGGACAATATATTGATCGACACAAAAATTTGGTACTGACTTCGGTTCACCCAAGTCCTTTGAGTGCCTATAGAGGCTTTATTGGCTGCGGACATTTTTCGCAGGCTAACCATTATTTACAGCAACATGGTCTGTCACCGATTCAATGGGGATAATTATGGATAAACGCTTACTCTTAGTTGATGCATACGCCATCATATATCGCGCTTACTATGCTTTTATTCGGGTTCCGCGCATGAACTCGAAAGGGCAAAATACATCCGCCATCTATGGCTTTGTGACCACCTTAGAGGACTTGATTCGGCGCATCCGCCCCACTCATTTGGCGGTGGCGTTTGATCCTCCAGGAGGTACTTTCCGACATGAGGCAGATGCATCCTACAAAGCGCAACGGGAAGAGACACCAGAAGATATTCGTCGCAGTGTGCCTGTGATTAAGTCGATTCTTCAAGCCATGCGTATCCAGACCTTGGAAGTTAGGGGATTTGAAGCAGATGATGTAATAGGTACCGTGGCTCATCGTGCTGAACGCGAAGGTTTTGAAGTGTTTATGGCTACACCCGATAAGGACTATGGCCAATTGGTACGGGAGCATGTATATCAGTATCGCCCTCGTCATAGCGGAGGATTTGAACAAATGGGCCCCGCTGAAGTGTGTGCCAAATATGGATTATCTTCTCCGGACCAGGTCATTGATTTACTGGGACTCATGGGTGATGCCAGCGATAATATACCCGGTTGTAAAGGAGTGGGAGAAAAAACGGCCGTATCTTTGCTCCAACAATATGGTACTGTGGAGAACCTGTTGGAGCATACGCACGAACTTAAAGGGGCATTACAAACCAAAGTGGCCGGCCAAAAGAAAGAAATTCTTTTCTCCAAGTTCCTGGCGACCATTCGAACGGATATATCGGATGAGCAAATAGGTACTGCCGATGAGGATATGATCCTTCAACCACGTGACTGGAATCAATTGCGTGCCCTATATGAGGATTTGGAATTTCAGTCTCTACTGAAAAACCACGCAGAATTCAATGCGCAAGAGGAACCCACTTTGGACTTATTTGCACCACTAAACGCTCCGTTACAGAATGAATCAAGAGCAACGGCACCCTCTTTTGATACCATAGAAAATCGTTTGTGTGCTTATCTGCTTAATCCCGAGGTGCCCTTTAATCCTTATAAAGAACCCGATTGGCAAGCCCTTCAAGCTGATACGGCCTTGTGGAATTTATATGAGAATGTGGAAAAACCATTGATTCAGGTGTTGCGTCAAATGGAGCAGGCGGGAGTCAGAATTGATACCAATATCCTGCACGATGCCGAAGTGGCATTGACACAACAGTTGCAACAGTTGGAAGAGTCTATCTATCAACAGGCCGGAGAGACTTTTAATGTCAATTCACCATCCCAGGTTGGGGAAGTGTTGTTTGATCACTTGCGGCTCGATAGCAAGGCTAAACGGGGAAAAACCGGCAAATACTCCACTTCGGAGGATGTACTCCAGGGCTTAAAAGAGAAAAGTCCCATCGTGGGACTGATTCTGGAACAACGGGAACTGAAAAAACTGATCTCTACCTATGTGTCGGCCCTACCTGGGTATATTAACTCTCAAACTGGAAAAATCCATACTACCTATAATCAAACGGTAACCGCGACAGGACGCCTTTCGTCTAGTAATCCCAATCTGCAAAACCTGCCGGTACGTACAGAACGAGGCCAACTCATTCGTAAGGCTATCATACCCGATGAGGGATGCTGTTTCCTCAGTGCTGATTATTCGCAAATCGAATTGCGACTGATGGCCCATCTTTCACGAGACCCGCACATGAAGGAGGCCTTTTTGCAAGGGCAGGATATTCATGCAGCAACAGCGGCCAAAATTTTTAATAAACCCATCGATCAGATTACCAAAGAGGAAAGACGCAAAGCGAAAACCGCCAATTTTGGAATTATCTATGGCATCTCAGCATTTGGCCTGGCACAACAACTCGATTGCCCTCGCTCGGAAGCAAAAGCATTGATTGACGAATATTTTGCGGCGTTCCCAAAGATTATCGAATTTATAGAGTCCCAAAAAAACTTTGCTCGGGAGCATGGCTATGTCCAGACTCTTTTTGGACGTAAACGCTATTTGCCCGATATTTTGTCCCAAAATGCCACTGTGCGGGCATTTGCCGAACGTAATGCTGTGAATGCGCCCATTCAAGGCACCGCAGCGGATATTATTAAAATGGCCATGGTTGGCATTCATCAAATGATTCAGGAACGAGGTATGAAGAGCCAAATGATCATGCAGGTACATGACGAATTAAATTTTAATGTGCCACAGGATGAAAAACAGGAAATGCAGGAATTGGTGGTTTCACAAATGCAAAATGTAGTGCATCTGTCCATTCCGCTGATAGCCGATTGTGGAGTAGGGGATAATTGGTTGGAGGCACATTGATTATATATGGAAAAAGCAATACTTGTGGGACTGATTACGCCCCAACAACCCGAAGAGAGAACCAATGAGTATCTGGACGAACTGGCGTTTTTGTCCGAAACACGCGATATTTTGCCCGTTAAGCGTTTTATTCAACGGGTCAATGGTGCCGATACTAATACGTATGTGGGCAGCGGTAAACTGGAAGAAATTCGTCAATGGATTATTTCACATCAGCATGATGAGGATAAACAGGTGGATCTGGTCATCTTTGATGACGAACTGTCTCCGCGCCAGATTCGTAATATAGAACGAGACCTTAATTGGCGAGATAATCCCAAAGACCGTTGTGAGATTCGTGTGATGGATCGAACAATTCTCATTCTTGAGATATTCCTTCAAAGAGCCCAAACTTCTTATGCCAAGACGCAAGTGGAAATGGCCCACTTGCAATATATGCTTCCGCGGCTGACCCGTATGTGGACCCACTTGGATCGTCAGCGGGGCGGTGGAGGAACCAATCGTGGTACCGGAGAAACGCAGATAGAGGCCGATAAACGAATCATCGGTCAACGAATTGCCCTGCTCCGCGAGGAACTCAAACGCATCGATCGTCAAATGTCTACCCAACGACAAAATAGAGGCAAAATGGTACGCGTAGCTTTGGTAGGCTATACCAATGTGGGCAAATCGACCCTGATGAATCTGTTGAGTAAATCGGAAGTGTTTGCGGAGAATAAACTGTTTGCTACTTTGGATACCACCGTGCGCAAAGTCACGATTGATAACCTGCCATTTTTACTGAGCGATACCGTTGGATTTATTCGCAAACTGCCCCATCACTTGGTGGAGAGTTTTAAATCCACGTTGGACGAAGTACGTGAAGCCGATTTGCTGATCCATGTGGTGGATATCTCCCACCCTAATTTTGAGGAACAATTTCGCGTTGTTAATGAAACCATTGCCGATATATGTCATCAACAAAAACCTGCTATCGTGGTATTCAATAAAATCGATGCATTCACATACATACCCAAAGAGGAAGATGATTTGACACCCATTCAGCGGGAAAATATTTCACTGGAGGAATTACAACGCACATGGATGGCCAAATTACAGGATGATTGCCTGTTTATCTCCGCTGCCCAAAAACAAAACATCGATGCCCTGCGGGAGTTGATGTATCAACGTGTGAAACAAATCCATATCCAACGATATCCATACAACGACTTTTTGTTCCAAAACTACGAAGAATAATCTCGAAATTGGGACAAATTGGCGTTTTTTTTATTTTTCGCAGAAAAAACTTGCGTATTCCAAAAAAAAGCTGTATCTTTGCACGCTTTTATGTGTATGCGAAAATTATTGGTTCTTATATGGATGGTCTTGGTGACCATGTCTACGGCTCTCTACGCGGACGAGCGCATGTACTTGTGCGAAGTCGGAATCGAGGGCGGTTGTGGTTACTATGTGGGTGATGCAACGGAGCATATCTTTCAGAATGTGAGAGAGATGTATGGAGCCAATTTTCGCTACCGCTTTGACCAACGTTGGTGCCTTCAGGTGAAGGGAATCACGCAACGTATTACAGGACCCATGACGGATGGCACAGGATTTGCTGTCAAAAGTTTGGGCTCGTGGAACAATCGGTTGATCAACCTGGACGTAGCTGCGGAGTTTAATTTCTTCCGTTTTGGTGCTACCAGTTACGATATTCGTGTGAAACCGATTTCGCCCTATATCCTGGCGGGGGTCGGTGCCTCAATCCATAGCGATTGGCGTAAGTTGAGTGCCTACATGCCGTTTGGCGTGGGTGTGAAGTGGCAGTTTGCACCACGTTGCAACCTCAAACTGGTTTGGCAGCACAATTTGTATTTTGCAGACAATCTGGAAAATGTGAAAGAGTACAATAACCTGCACGAGTTGAATGGCTCTAATATATTAAACTTTGATTTGACAGGAACCTTGAGCGTGGGCGTTTCCGTGGAGTTTGCCAAGTCCAAACGGGTATGTCGCGCATGTTATGATTACGATGAGTTTTAAACAGCAAATACAGCCAGATTGCCTACCGCGTCACATCGCTATCATTATGGATGGTAACGGACGTTGGGCGAAACGTCAGGGTTTGGCGCGTATGTTTGGCCATCGTCAAGGGGTAGAGACTGTGCACACAATTACCGAAGCAGCGGCCGAGTTGGGTATTGAATATATGACCCTGTACGCTTTCTCATTGGAAAATTGGTCTCGACCCAAAGAGGAAGTGGATGCTTTGATGACATTACTGGTGGATACGATAGTCAAGGAGACTCCGACGCTCATGAAGAACAATGTGCGCCTCATGACCATTGGAGACTTGGATTTACTTCCCAACGCCACCCGTGCTAAGTTTGCAGCATGTCTTGAGCAGACATCTTCCAATACAGGTTTGAATCTGGTGTTGGCATTGAGTTATTCTTCCCGCTGGGAATTGACGCAAATGGCGCGCCATTTGGCTCAGAAAGTGCTACAGGGACAATTGACGATCGAGCAAATTTCGGAACAAACCATCAGCGAGCATTTGACGACCGCCGGTATTCCGGACCCCGATCTGCTGATTCGTACGAGCGGAGAATTGAGAATCAGTAATTTCCTGTTGTGGCAATTGGCATATGCCGAGTTATACTTCACTCCTTGTTTGTGGCCTGATTTCACCTCAGAGGAGTTTTATCATGCGATAGTCGATTATCAGCATCGCGAACGTAGATTTGGAAAAACAAGTGAGCAGATTCTTTAAATTATTATCCCTGCTGCTGATGTTTGTTTGCCCCGTGATGGCGCAAACCGACAGCGTGCCTGATATAGAATATACCTACCAGCGCAATACGTATGAGATTGCAGATATTACGGTGACGGGTGCTTCGGATTACGAGGACTTCGTGCTCATCGGTTTCTCCGGTTTGGCCGTGGGGGATAAAATTCAGGTGCCGGGTGACCAGGTCACTAAAGCGATTCGCCGATTCTGGAAACAAGGATTGTTTTCGGACGTGAAGATTGTTGCCACTAAGATACAAGATGGTAAGGTGTGGTTGGAAATCCAGCTGAACCAGCGTCCTCGCGTATCAGAAATTACCTACCGTGGACTTAAGAAAAATGAACAGGAAGATTTGGAGGTGAAGGTGGGTATTACCAAGGGCAACCAAATGACTCCAAACATTGCAGACCGTGCAAAAACGGTGATTAAGAAATATTTTTCCGAAAAAGGGTACCATCGTACTGAGGTCCGTGTATTCCAAAAAGATGATGTAGATCATCCTGGTTATGTACGGGTGTTGGTTGATGTGGATAAAAAGGAGAAAACCAAGGTGGGCAACCTTATTATCACTGGTAACCAGGCGTTGTCTCATGACCAAATCAATCGTGCAATGAAAAAAACCAATGACAATAATATTATCAACCTTTTCCGTACCAAAAAGTTTGTCGATGAGGAGTTTGAAAAAGATAAAACGGCTGTTATAGAAAAGTATAACGAGATAGGTTACCGCGATGCCTATATCGTGGCTGATAGCGTGGTACCTAATCAGGAAGATCCCACTCGCGTCGATGTCTATATGACTATTCATGAGGGAGATAAATACTATATCCGTGATATAAGTTGGGTGGGAAATACCGTTTATCCTTACGAGTACCTGAACCAGATTTTGGGAATCAAACATGGAGATGTGTACAACCTTAAACATTTGAATAAACGACTCCAGGAAGATGACGATGCCGTGGCAAAACTATATACCGACCAGGGCTATCTGTTCTTTAATGTGGATCCGGTAGAAGTTAAAATCGAAAACGATTCCATCGATTTCGAAATGCGTATGTATGAGGGACGTCCTGCTACCATCAACGCCATTCACATTCAGGGAAATACCCGCGTATATGAGCATGTGGTTCGCCGTGAACTATATACCAAACCCGGTCAGTTGTATAGTCAATCGGATATCATGCGTTCGTTGCGTGAGTTGGCCCAAATGGGACACTTTGACCAGGAACATTTGGTGCCGGATATTCAACCCAACCCCGAAGATGGTACCGTGGATATTACCTACCAGTTGGAAACCAAATCGTCTGACCAGGTGGAGTTCTCTCTCGGTTGGGGTGCTACGGGTCTGGTAGGCTCGTTGGGATTGAAATTTACCAACTTTGCCATTCAAAACCTGTTTAACAAAAAAGCCTACCGCATTGTACCTCAGGGTGAGGGACAAACTTTTTCCATCAATGCGCGAACCAATGGTGTGTACTATACCTCCGTCAGCATGAGCTTTATGGAGCCCTGGTTGGGTGGTAAGCGCCCAAACTCTTTAAGTGCCAGTATTTATTACGCATCCCAAACAGGTTATTCCGATCGTTATTACCAGGCTTATCAAAACCTGTACAGTACCTATTATTCCAGTTACTACTACACCGGTAATTCTGATTACTATCAGCAGTTGCAGGAATCAGAGGCTGATCCCGATAAGTATTTGCGCACCTTTGGCGTAAGTGTGGGATATGGTAAACGACTCAAATGGCCAGATGACTATTTCTCACTGTATGCCGAATTAAGTTACCAGATGTATATGATGAAAGACTGGCCGTACCTGTTGGTTACCGATGGTACCAGTCATAACTTCGCCCTGAATGTCCAATTGTCACGCTCCAGTATTGATAACCCCATTTATACTCGCCGTGGTTCACAGTTCATTTTGGGATGCAAGATAACTCCGCCGTATTCGGCCATCATGCATATTACCGATGAGCAGTTTGAGCAAATGACCACCAATGAACGCTATCATCTCATTGAGTACTACAAACTGAAAGCTTCCGGAAAGGTGTTCACACCGCTAACGCCGGATGGCAAATTGGTGCTGATGGCACGTGCTGAATTTGGTTATTTGGGTAATTATAACGAGTATACCAAATCTCCGTTTGAGTCTTACTATATGGGTGGTGATGGTATGTCCAGTTATACAAGCTACTCTACGGAATATATAGCCATGCGTGGTTATTCTTCCGGATCATTGACGCCTTACGATGCGACTACGGGCCGCAATATGGGTTATGTGTACAATAAATACACCATGGAATTGCGTTACCCCGTTTGTTTGGAGCAGAATGCTACCATTTGGGCTTTAACCTTCCTGGAAGCCGGTAACTGCTTCTCTACCATTGGCAAATATAACCCGTTTGACCTTAAACGTAGTGCCGGTGTGGGTGTACGCGTCTACCTGCCGATGTTTGGCTTGCTCGGTATAGATTGGGGATGGGGCTTTGATGAAATTAATGGCAGTAAACAATATGGCGGCAGCCAATTCCACTTTGTTTTGGGACAAGAATTATAATAATGTATGAAAAAAACGATTATCCTTTTTCTGATGCTTTCCCTGATGGGAGAATACCTAATGGCCCAAAAAGCCTCCTGCTCGGTAGCATATGTGGATTTGCAGTATATCCTCAAAAATCTTCCTCAGTATGAGTCGGCCAATGATCAATTGACCCTGATTTCCAAACGGTGGCAAAAAGAGATAGAAACATTGGAGCAACAGGCTCGGGTGCTGGCTTCCAATTACCAAACGGAACAAATTTTTCTCAGTGAGGAAATGCGTCAGCAACGCGAGGATGAGATTGTCGCTAAGGAAAACGAAGTGCTGGAACTTAAACGTAAATACTTTGGTCAGGATGGTGAATTGTATAAAAAACGCGAAGCGCTGCTCAAACCGATACAGGATGAAGTTTATGCAGCGATTCAGGAAATAGCGTCCGACAAACATTATGATATCGTTAAAGATCGCACAGCAGATCCCGGATTGATTTATATGTCCAATAAGTTGGATATTTCCGATCAGGTATTGCAAAAATTAGGCTCAAAATAATTTTACACAATAAATTTTTACTACAATGAAAAAACTAATTATCCTCATTGCTCTGGCATTGCCAATGTTGGCCAATGCGCAAAAGTATGGTCATGTTAACACACAGGAGTTATTCACCCAAATGCCGGAATTGGCAGGTGTTCAACAACAGTTGGACAGCTTAAACAAACAGTACGAGAGTTTGCTGGT